>JBDONA010001128.1:0-1856 GCA_039831575.1 Fuerstiella sp.
GTATGAGCGTTGTACACGACTCGGTCACCTTGTTTCAACTTCTTGACTGTGTCGGCAAGCTGTTTGTTTTCCTGTTCCAGTGATTTCGTTTGTCTGACCTGGTCCCTCCGATGCTGTACGGTCTTCTTGAGTTCGTCGAGGACCCGCAGTCCCGATGTTTGTTGTTCCCAGAGCGCCTTGACGTCAACGTTGGCCAGCTGATTGTCGTTTTCCAGAGTCACCGACCGGCCGCGCAGCAAGTCCGGGTCGTTTATCGCACCAGAATTCAGCAACGACGCGTTTTTATCAACGGTGCTCTTCAGCGAAGCAATATCAGCGGACAATGCCGCAGCCTGTTGCTGCATCTGTTGAATGGTTTCTTCAGCGGGTGTCCGCTCTGCGGACGCAATGACGGTAGTTATCTGCAGGCACATCATCATCGTCACAAGCAACATGATTCCCATGACGCACGTGATGATATCCTGAAAGACAAACAGCGAGAATCTACTGTCGTTTTTGCGTTTTCTTCGTGACATGTAATTGTTCGCCAAACTGTTGCTTCACGGGACAATCCCGGAGTTTCTCGTTCTATTTTGGTTCACGGTAATTAACACGGCACACCATGACTGTATCTCCACGAGACGTTATATGTTTTTTGTAGACCTTAGGCTGTCCGTTGACATAAGACACCAGCGTAAACTTTACGGGACCAGTATTTCCGCGATGACGTTTATAGAAATTTACTCGAACTGTGTAGGCGCCTCGTCGTGGAGGATAAACCCAGACGACGTTCTCAACCGGGGTCCGGGTGTCACCCACCACATTGGCATCAACATCGAGTTCACCTCCATCTGCAGTTTTGTTTTGATACGAAACGTACTTCCCCGTGGGAGTTTCGACTCCGATGTCCAGATCATCCGTAGTGCTCCAGGACAAAGAAAAACGCAGAGTCTTTTCGGTCGAACCACCGGCTTGGTGCACGAGTGCGTCCACGGCCACGACTGCCGCGTCTCCAGACGCCGAAATTGTAAACTTCGATAACGGATTACCTGGAATAGTCGCGTCTTGCCCGTTCATCGTTTCCGTCGCCACCTGCGATTCGTCCGGAATGGCGGCATCTGATGATGCAGCCTGCTGTTGAGACTGCTTGTTGCCGGTGTCGGAAGAGGACGCCGCGGCCGTCATCTGACTGCCGCTGCCCGGCACGGCTGCGGCGGTACCCTTCTGAGTCTCGTCGACGGCTGCGGCCTCTGTTTCAAGGGACGTCGCTGCCGTCGATTCATTGCTTTGTTCCGCAGTAGAGGCGGTTTTCGATGTTCCAACAGGCGTTGCTCCGGATCCCGCTTCTTCTTCCGTGCCAGCGAATCCCCGATTGCCCAAGCCATCCGAGTATCCGCCCTCGTTGACGCGGTCCCACATTAGCCACAAGCCGATAAGCAGCATAATTGCGACAACAACACCGACGACGGCTTGCCGCTTGGTGGGATCGTCCGCTGGAGCGGCCTGCTGTGACGTCAGGTTGTCGGGGGCCATGGCCTCTGGCTGCAAAGCCGTCGCCCCTACCACGTCAGCCACCTCTGGCGAAGAGCTGGCGGCAGAAGCCCGGGCTTGTGTGACCGTCTTGTTTCCGTTCTGTGCGGTGAGTGTTTTCGCCAAGATACGCCAGCGTCCCTTTTCTCCGGAACGTACCTCTGTTGACGGCTTGACCCGACCGGTGCTGACCAGAAAATCCAGTTCCTGCCGAGTCACGGGACCAACGACCTTATCATTTTGCCTGTAGAACCAGTCTGCCATCAGGTCTCGTTTTACGATTTGACGTTCACACTACCAATTGCGAAATCCAATGCACTCCCTTCGTGAGCCGAACTGATCCCCGT
>JBDONA010000545.1:0-7737 GCA_039831575.1 Fuerstiella sp.
GGGCTGCTGTTGCCAGACCTTCAGCCGAGGTTCCTGAAGAGCGTCCATCAGGTTTTGGATCTGCCCTCCGCTGAACCGTCGACAGAAGTCCCCCGCCGTTGTGGGATCGGGAATCCGCTGTGCTCCCAGGGCGTTGAGGTAGGCTTCATCATTGCGCCGCAGTTCGAGATGTTCCAGGCAGGTTCCACCGGCGAACAGGTTGAAAGCAATGTTGAACACATGATCGGCTTCGGAATACGGCATGTGAAACTTGAAGATCGGACAGCCGCGATTGATGCTGTCAGCAATGCCGAGTTGCCGGACCATCTGCTGCGCCACGCCGATTCCGCCAGCTGCAATGGCCTGAATTTTCTCGGCCAGTTCATACTGCACGGGCGGACAGGCGAACATCGGCGACTGTCCGTTCCAATTGGCTTTATCGATCCGCTTCATCGTGCGACACTTCCGGGCGTCGAGCTTTCGTCATATACTTTTCTTCACCTGAAAACCTCCGTGCGTGCCGATGTTGCTTGATCGTTCAATCAAAGAAACACCGGAATTCACCGGAGGTTTTCGTCTTTCAGGAAATTCCCCGAATTCAGCTACGCTGCTTTAAGGTCTAGACCAGTTCGCTTATTTTCGTAGACGATACTGGCTCGTGGGAGTAACGTAACTGCCATAGAAACGCGTTCTTCGCGGCCACAAGTCAGCGTGAAACGCTGTAAAGCTGTGTCAGTCATTGCATGAGGGATTGTGTGCGACTGGCCTCACCGGCAGTTTTGGCCGGAAAACAGAACCATGAAAGCCGCCTTGGGGATGATCCCAGGGCGGCTTTTTTTAAAGTAGCGAAGCCACGTCGTTGATTCGTGCTCCGGCGGGTCTGGTCGATTTGTGCCTCACCGCTTGTCGATGCCTGAAAGGGTGCAGTTCGCGTTATGAGTGGACCGGCAATTCCTGCCGCAACGTCTGCACGTACGTGCAATGAATTCACGACGGCTGGCTGAGGCGGCACGATGGAAAACCGGTTTGCAGGCGCACAGAATCAGGCGGAACGTCGCCGACGTCGCCTCGCGAATGCCGACCCGGACCCGGTCGAATTTGTTGACACCACGGACCCCATTGTGATTGTGGATCGTGTCGTGGAAGGTTCCGCCATTCTGCACACTCCGCAGCAGTTCTCGATGTTGCCGCGAGTCGTCTCACCGCGCCTGTGGAAACACGTGGCCGTTCTGTCACTAATGCTGGTCGCCAGTGTCATGGCCGTTTGGTGGGAACATCGAACGACTGTCGCCGACAAATCTTCCATCACTCGGGGCATTGTTGGACTGTTCATCCTTTTGTCTGCCCAATTGGCGTGGGTGATCAGTTGGATTCGGTCCTGCAGCGAAGTCGATTTTCAGGGGCGCTATCGCTGCTGGAAATGGTTTGCCGTTACTGCCACTGCCCTGGCCGTGATGGTACTAACGGATACGTATGCGCTGGTCCCCGACCTTGTCGCCGCCGTTCTGGCACCCTTCACCGGAGCAATTAAGGCCGCGCGGCCGGCGTTGGTCCTGGTGACCCTTGTCCCGGTCGCGGTTCTGGTGCCTGTGCGAGTCCTGCGAGACATGAGCCGCTGTGTCTGGTCCCGTCTCTTTCTGGTCAGTGCAATCCTGCTGACGATTGTTCGCTTCACGCTGGTCTACAGTACAGCGGGGGCTTCAAGCAGTCTGTTTACCCTGAATCTGCTGCTCGTTCTGGCAGCATTGTCAGTCTTCGCGTCGATGCTGTTGCACTGCCGTTTTGTGGCGTTCATTTCCAATGCTCCGCCGGTCGCAAAGAGATCGAAGGTGCAACGACCATCATCCGCCGAAGACACATCAGCCATCGACGACACCTTGCCCGGCGACGACACCTTGCCCGGCGACGACACCTTGCCCGGCGACGACAAGGCTGAGGCAACTGCTCCCGAGCCGTCGCCGACGGAAGAGGACACTGCGATTGAGCCAGCGGCTGCCCTGGCTGATCCGTCGCCGAAACGTCCCTCAAAGAGACGGAAAAATAAAGCCCGCAGAAAGGCCGCATGAGTCTGTGACGCAAGTGGCCGTGCCGTCCGCATGTCTCACACTACCAGTATCCCCACTGCTGTGAGAGCATGACGTAGACACCCAGAATCAGATTCGCCACCGCGTGGGCCAGGACGCAGGCCGAAAGACTTTTTGTTCTCACGGCCAGCCAGTACATCAGCGAACCAAAAACAATGGCCGCTGCATAATCCACCGATGCGTGAGCCAGCGTGAACATGGCCGTCACGATGACGAAACTCCGCCAGTGATGTGTTCCGAATGGAACTTTCCAAAAATCGCCGTCCAGGTCAGTCAGGTATCGCATCAGGAACCCTCGCCAGAAGACTTCTTCTGCCAGCGGAACGACAACCACCAGTCTGACAAACCGCATCGCAACGGCGGCGTAGTACAACGACGGGTTTTGCGCCGCAATAAAATGGGGATCGAATCCATCGGTTCGGCGGACAAAGCCCAGGTACTTCAGAACGCTGTTATTCATTTCGAAGAAGCCAAACAGGAAGCCTGGGGCGATCCAAATGACGATGCCCAACGTCCCGACAAGTGTCGCCAAAGCCAACCCGGTGAACGGTCGGAAGTCATATCGTCGCCAACAATAGACCACGACGCCCAGAGTAAGCAGCGTTTGCAAAGGAAACACCCACTGTTCGGGAGTGGTCACGTACCACGGCTGGATAGCATCCGACCTGTCGAAGCCGAAAACTGACATCAGATCGGGAATGGTCAGGCACAGCAGAAAGGTGACCAGCGGTCCAACGTGTGCAAACGTTGGTGTCGACTGCCGTGCAGGAGTGGATTGGCCGGTTGTCATGGGCGGATGTAGGTGAAGCGGCTGTCTGCAAGTGAGATGTCAGTGTGGTCGAAACTGGAGGGCGAAGGCCCGATTCGCAAGCCCTGGTGGGCCGCGCCCTGTCTATCCCCGGCCACCAGGACGGCGGCCCTTTGTAGTGGGATACGCTGCTGATTTCCACAGATTAACAGGACGCCGCGACAGTTCTGCAGTCAGCCGACGGCACGACGTCCGGTTGTGCCGCTGAGGTGGCGCGCGCAACTGGCAGATGCTGGCTCTTGCCCTGATATGCCCGACCTGACGTGCAAACGCGGCAGCTTACCTCGTCCTCAGGTGCAGCGCAGATTCGGCAGGATGGAAGTGGTACGATTTGACGTGCTGGTTGCTGTCAGGCGGACGTTGGGCGAAGATTGTCCGGGGGCCTTGTCCGGGGGCCAACACGCAAACAACATTGATTACGTACAGCGATCCGTGCAGTTATTTCCAGGCCGTGCATGGCCTTCGAATGCAGGAAAACAGAATTCGCCCGACGAATTCCCGGAGGTCGAGTGGCGGATCCATTCCACACAACTCATTGGAGCGTAGTTCTGGCTGCTGGCCAGGAGAGTCAAACGGACGCATCATCTCGCGCGCTGGAAACGCTGTGCCAGACGTACTGGTATCCGCTGTATGCGTTTATACGTCATCGAGTGGGAAACGAACACGAGGCACAGGATTTAACTCAGGCGTTCTTTGAGCGACTTCTGGAGAAACGCACGCTGGCCGATGCTGATCCTGATCGCGGACGATTTCGAGCGTTTCTGCTGACCGCATGCAATCGGTTTCTGGCCAACGAATGGCACAAGGCCAATGCTCAGAAACGCGGAGGCGGGGTGCAGGTGTTATCGCTCGACTTTGAGGCAGCCGCCACACGATATTCCGTGGAACCGGCTGACAACCTGACGGCTGAGGTTTTGTTTGAGCAACAATGGGCCATCGCGCTGATTGATTCAGTGCTGGCCCGATTGCGACAGGAATTCGCGGACCGAGGAGCAGAGGAACCGTTCGATCAGCTGAAGACCTTTTTAACCCGAGGAAAAACGACCAGCTACGCCGCCGTTGCCGAAGTCATGGAAACCTCGGAAGGAGCCGCTAAAGTCGCCGTGTATCGCCTGCGAACACGTTATCGTGAAATGATTCGCTCGGAAATTGCCCAAACCGTGGACTCTCCGGACGAGGTTGAAGATGAAATTCGCCGGCTTTTTGAGGTAATGTCCGGGAAACGTGATAATTCTGTGTAACCAACGATTCAGTTTCCTGAAGAGACTCATAGCGGGAGAGAGTTTCACTCTGTGACTCTGGCATACGTTGTCCAGCCATCGACAGCGACCGAGACGAGCTGTCCGGTTGTGATCCAGTGGCAGCCTGGATCGGCCTGCGTATTGCCCTGCAATCGCGTGTTTTTTGGAAAGAAACGGATATGTTCGGCTCGAGTCAGTGTCCTGAATGCGGATCAGAAGTCGCTGCCGGGACGACGGAAGGTTTATGTCCCAAATGTTTGATGGCCGCCGCGCTGGGCGACGGGAATGATCCGGTCGTCGGCTCCGAATTTGCACCAACCATGCAGTCGCGACGACGCTATGTTCCGCCATCAGCAGAATCACTGGCCCGCTCGTTTCCTCAGCTGGAAATCCTGGAAACGCTCGGCCACGGTGGCATGGGTGCCGTCTACAAGGTTCGGCAAAAGAAACTGGACCGAATTGTCGCCCTGAAAATCGTTCGCCCGGACACAGCCGATGATCCAATGTTCACGGTGCGATTCAATCGCGAGGCCAAGACTCTGGCGCGTCTTAATCATCCCAACATCGTTGCTGTGTATGACTTTGGCGACGTCGAATACATCGCCGAAAACGGCGAATCGGGAGGGGTGCTGTACTACTTTCTGATGGAATTTGTCGACGGCGTCAACCTGCGTCGACTAATTCAATCGGGCGAAACGAAACCGGCGCAGGCTCTGCCCATCGTCATGCAGATCTGTGAGGCGTTGCAATACGCTCACGATCAGGGAGTGGTTCATCGCGACATCAAACCGGAAAACATACTGCTGGATTCCGACGGCCGACTGAAGATTGCTGACTTTGGGCTGGCCAAACTGGGCGGTGAAACAGACGAACAGCATTTGACTGGGACGCTGCAGGTGCTGGGCACAGTGCAATACATGGCGCCGGAGCAAATGACTCAGTCGAAGACGGTCGACCATCGCGCCGATATCTACTCGATGGGCGTCGTCTTCTATGAAATGCTGACGGGAGAAATTCCTGTCGGCGCCTTCGAACCTCCGTCGAAGCGGGCAGACATCGATGGTCGGCTGGATGAAGTTGTGATGAGAACTCTGGCCAGCAATCCGGACCGGCGTTATCAGAACGCCAGAGACGTCGGGAGTCAGATCAGCAGCATTTCTTCGACTGGCGGTTCCGGTGTACAACCCCAGGAACAGGCTCACTGGCCGGGACCTTCCACCATCGTGGAAGACGGAGTCGATGCGTTGGCCGCAGTTCTGAACAATATGCTCTCACCGGCCGAACTCGATGACGACGACGATCTGGGAAAAACACATGTCACACTGCCACGTGAACAGTTGGAATCGGACCGGCTGCCCGACGTCTGCATTGTCTGCGGCAAAGCCGCTCATCGACGTGCGGCTCACGAATTTGAGCATTGCTCTGAGGCGGCGGGCTGGGTGATTGTGGTGCTGATGGTGCTGTTCTTTCCAGTGGGGATCATGGCTGCCATCCTACTGACCAAAAAAGCGAAAGCATCTTTACCGGTCTGTGCCAGACACAGGAACCACTGGTCTGAAATGGGATGGTTTGCCGGCCTCGGCTGGTTGCTGATTCCCCTGGGAGTGTTGCTGGGGTTCTGGACGGTCAGTTTCGACCCGTCACAACTGTCCAAAGGCCCGGAGATAGGCATCTTTGTTGGCTGCATTCTGGCCGGAATCGCGGCCTACGTCATTCCGCTGATCTATCTGGGAACGACGCGAGTAACTGCGGATGGCATCACCAACAAGACAATCACTCTGAAACGTGTGTCGGTCGCTTTCGCCCGAGAAGCTCTGCGGATGAGCACGACACAGGCTGCCGATTCGCCGGCTACCTCTTCCACGGCAGGTGGTCCGGGCTGAACTGCTGCGAAGGACACAACGGGTGCAGTCACCGATTGCGGGTTTCGACGTAGGATGGGACCATCGTCCCGTCCAGTGATTCGGCTCATCTCGGGACAATGGTCCCAAGCTACGTATCGACCCAACTTCACAATCACTCGTGACTACATCCATCACATCGTAAAACGCCACGAGCCCCGCGCCGGACATTCCGTCCAACACGAGGCCCGTTAGCCGGCTTCACAACAGGTCAATTGACCGGCCGCGACACGATTATTGTTTCCGCTTGTCGCGATGGCCGTATACCAGGTAATCGTGGCCGTGTTCGCCAAACAGGTCATCCTTCTCATCATCGTCAATCATCGTGCTAAGGAAGCTGAGTGCCGAATTCGGAGTACCGCTGGCCCATTCTGCCACGGCATCATCGAGGGCCGCCAGATTCCCCTGATTGTCGGTTGAACCGCCAATCAGCAGATCGTTGCCACGTCCGCCTTTCAGCTTGTCCTTGCCGGTGCCGCCAATCAGGATGTCCAGGCCGTTGCCACCCTTCAGATCATCCTTGCCGGCTCCGCCGATCAACACGTCATTACCACGACCGCCCTTGATACGATCCTTGCCCGCTCCGCCGAACACGAACTGAGGAATCGCCGCGTCAGCTCCGCCATCCGAACCGTGATGGTGGCCGTGATCGTGGCCGCCGTCGTAGCGGTCATCGCCATCGCACAGGTAAGTCACGATGCGATCAATGCCGGAAATCGCAAAGGTCTGTTTGATGTGATCATGGCCGCCATCCGAACCGCCATCCGAACCGCCATCGCTGCCGCCCTTGTGTTTGCCTTTACCCTTGTCTTTGCCGCCGTCAGAACCGCCATCCGATCCACCGTCGCTGCCACTGTGGTGATGGTGTCCCTGGTCCAGCTTGGCGTCGACTTTTAATTCATCTTTCTTTTCGTTGAACTTCAGCTTCACATGATCGCGACCATCGGTGCCGATGATGTACAGCGTTCCGTCAACGACGCCTACGCCTTGCACAACGGCGGTGGTGGTGGCGACAGCAATGCCCCCGTGATCGTCATCGACGGTGACAATGATCGTGTAGATACCGCCATTTGCATAGGTATGCGTACCAGACAGTGTGGTGGCAAGTGCCGGCCCATCTTCGGAACCATCACCCCAGTTCACTGTCACGTGATGCGTGTCAGAAAGATCAACGTCTGAGAACGATCCTTCGATAGTGACTTCGCCATCTGCAGCACTGTCGCAGACATTATCGTGATCGGAAGTAACACCGCCGATCGTTGGAGCATCATTCAGGCCGTTAATCGTGATCGTGACCAACTGGGTTGCGGTGCCGTCGGCATAGACAACAATAAAGCCGTCAGTCAGCACTTCAGGGTACCCGTACCGCTGCCGTCGGACACCTTTACGTCGAAGGTCAGCGTGGCCGAGTCACCCGCGCCCATGAAATCGATCTCAGAGTTTGATGCCGCGTAATTCCAGTCCACTGAACCTGAACCGCTGGTGTTGCTGTAGCTAACGGGGTCGAGGGTAAGATTGTCGAGCAAAGCCGCTTCCTGAGCAGCCGTCAGCGCCAGCGACGTGTTGGTTAGGCTCGAACCAACGATGGCCGCACTCGGGTTGCCATCAGCCCGTCGGCCAGAAGTCTGTCCGGAGGCGATGGCAGTTCGAATTTTTCCTGAACCCGCTCGACGCTGTTGAGCATCTCGTCGTCTTCGTTGACGACGTTCAACACAACACTGTCG
>JBDONA010000472.1:0-1851 GCA_039831575.1 Fuerstiella sp.
GCTGCGAGCCGAACACGGATTCCACAGAATCCGAGGATACAAGGACCTCCCTAAGCTGCTCGAAGCTCTGCAACGCGAACTCCTTGACAAATAAACTCTGTCTCGCTGAAATCAATTCTCAAGCCAAATTCCGTCACTCACGTTTCAACTACCGACGGGACACCCTCAGCTAGTGCTGCATCCACATTAAGTTTACTAATGCGGACGGTAGCGGAAGTCGCCAGGACTTTCGGCATTCCCCTCGTTCGCCGAAACTCCTGGCGAGTTTCGCTACTAGTAAACTCAACATGGCCAGACTGCTGGACGGGTGGCACTGTTCACTCGATCTTCTTTTTCTTCTTGTCTTTCTTCATCGCCTTCTTCTTTGCTGATTCCTTCGGAGGTCCGTACGTTTTGAGCAGTATCTGGTCAACCGCAGCGCGGTCGTTTCGGTTCTGAAATGCGGGCAGCATCGGATCGTTCGTTCGCGTCATGTGCGCTACGAGCTGAGTCTGCAGCTGTTCGATGGAGGCTTTCAGATCCGGCCTGGCGATGAGATTGTGCAGGCAGTCAGGATCGTTTTTCAGGTCATAAAACTCTTCCGGCACGCGATAGCGAAACAGCTCAATGCGAGCGGCGATTTCGGGATGCGTTTCGGCAGCGGCCTGCATGGCCGCCATCGTTTTGCCTTCGTTATTATTTCGGTACCAGTGCTTACCATCGCTGAAGGGATTGTAAATGTATCCGTACTCTCCACTTTGCACACTGCGCATCGGGACCGCGTCACCTCCGGCTTTGGAATCGATCTGAGTAAAAACGTAGCCTCGATCTGCTTGTGGCTGTTGCTTCAGCAGCGGCACAAAGGAACGACCGTCCAGCCCGTCGGGACCCGCGACACCGCTGACTTCCATGAACGTAGGGAACAGGTCGACGGTGGAAACAAAGTCACGGTCATTCGTGATACCCGCATCAATCCTGCCAGGCCAACGAGCCAGCATCGGAGTCCGCGAACTGTGAAACCACGCGTTGCATTTTGCGAAGGGTACGGCGATCCCATTGTCAGACATAAAAATGACAAGCGTGTTGTCCGCAAAACCGGATTCACTCAGGGCCTGCATAACTTTTCCAAACGTATCATCCAGGCGTCGCGTTGAATTCAGATACTGAGCCAGTTCGGCTCGCACGCCAGGCAGGTCGGGCAGAAATCCAGGCACAGCGACTTCGTCGGGATCATAGGTGCGTGAGGGCATCGCTGCCCCCTTTGTCAGTTTTTCAGGGTTGCAGTAGGGACGATGCGGGTCGTGGGAATTGACCATGAAATAGAATGGCTTCCCCTCAGTCTGGCATTGCTCCAGGAAAGTTATGCTGCGCTGGTAGTAGATTTCCGGATTGCGGCCATTCCCCAATTCCTTCTGGTCGAAATGGAAGTCCCACTTCATCGAATGTTTCGGAGTTGAATGACCATACTTGCCGAGAATGCCGGCCAGGTACCCGGCGTTCTGCAGCGTTGTCACGATGTCCGGAACATCTTCTCTGGCCTTCATAAACCCCATCGCACCGGAACGATGGCTGTAACGTCCTGTGGCGATGATCGCCCGACACGGCGCGCAAATGGCCGCATTAACATGGGCGCGATTAAACTTCAGCGCGGTCGCCGCGAAGGCGTCCAGGTGCGGCGTCAGATCGGTCGGTCGGCCGCCGTACACGCCCAGTGATTCCGCGTGCAGATCGTCGGCGGTGAACAGCAGGATATTCGGTCGGTCCTGTGCCATGGCAGTCCCCATGACCATCGTCAAGAGACACGATACAGCGATGTGGCGAAGTGCTGGCAGGTCTGGCATCCGGTAGCTTTCTGGCAATCGTCGTAACCCG
>JBDONA010000543.1:0-7715 GCA_039831575.1 Fuerstiella sp.
GGAAGTTGGTGCCATGTTCACCTCAGTGTGGGCCTGACACCGTGCGTTTCCCCTTCACGGATGAATCCACGATGCTCTGCAAATTCCCGCCCCTTGTGCTGATGGTGTGTGTGCTGGTCATGCCCCGGTTCTTAAAAGCGGGTGAGGACCCGGAGGCAGCGGCTAAGAACACGGTCAGACTGGTGCCGGTAACGAGTTTTAAGGCAGATGTCCGCGGCCTGCTGAAGTTGAAGGAACACCTGCTGCAACTATCCGGATCGGAAGACGCCGACGCAGTTGAAGGAACCATTTTCGAGCTGCTGGAGATGGATGACAGGCCGCGTGTCATGCCTGACGCAGCGCAGCCCAAATACATCAGATTTGAGTTGTACAACTGCGTTCCATCCAGCGGGCTGGTTTTCGATATCGTCATGCCCGGCAGTCGAGAGGACCTGCTGGCGACACTGGGCGAAGAGAGTACGGACGTAGAAGAACGCACGGACGGAGTCCTTATGGCTGGAGAGGTCCCCTGCGTTTGTTCGGAAGACTATTTCGCCGTGAGCATGGTGGAGGACCTCATCGGAGTCGAGGACAGTGTGTTGAGGCTGCGGAAACTGCTGAGGGAAACCGAAACCTGTCGGCTTCAAAGCGTGTTCTCTATTTCTTCGTCGCCTCGACAGATCGGCCGCTCTCTGATCAAGCCACAGCTGGCAGCTCAACGGGCAGGAATGCTGACTCAGGCCCAGCGACGTGACAGCGAACCTGACCTGGGTTACCTGAGTCGCACGCTGCAGATGAAAAGCATGGTCGGCCTGTTCGAGGCGTTCTTTCAGGACACCGAGAACATTGAGTTCAGCCTGGACTTCTCGGAGCACAGCCTGAGAAGTGTTATTGAACTGCGCATCAAAGCAAAAAAAGATTCTGCGTTGGCCCGATACATCAGCCGTTGCAATCACTCCCGCAATCGCGCAATGAGATGGCTGCATCCCGATCACAAGGCCTTCGCTGCGCTGGCATTGCCCCTGCCGAAGCTCCTGAAGAGCATGCTGCCTGCTCTGACGAAAGAAACACTGAAGTTCCTTCAGCAGGAGTCCAGCGTGCCCGACAGCCCGAGTCCTGCCGCCGCCGCCCTGGTGGATCAGGTGATTGAACGAGATCAGCTGGAGTGCCTAATTCAGGTAGTGCCGGTTCCTCAGGACGGATCTCATGCGGAGATCTTTATCCTGCCACTTGGTTCAGCCAGCGTTTTGGAATCTACGGTGATCCAGCTTGTGTCCGCGGTCCCAGACGTGTGGGAGCGGAGTGTTGCTGAGATTGTCGGCTGGCCGGTAAACCGGCTACGAGGACAAACGGAGTTCATGACGACTGCGTCGAGCGATGACGACGGGCAGCTGTATTGGGTCATGACCGACCAGTGCGTGGCGGCCTGGATCGGCACGGAAGAATCGCTGGAAGTACTGGAACGAATTCTGACGCATGACGGCGAGGAACATGCGACGGCCGACCGCTATGGACGTACGGCGTTTGCCGCGGCAACGAACAGGCCTTATTTTGCGGGGGATTTCCGGGAACTTTTCGACATTCCGGATGCTATGGTCGCTCGATTAAAGGAAGACGGACCGGAATCGCTGGACGACAACATCGAATTGGCTGTGCAGACGGAGCCGCAGACGTTGTCACTGACGGCGACGTTCCAGCCGGATGCGGCATTCGCCGCCGTGCAGATCTATGAATTGGGCCTTAATTATCTGGTCATGTTCCTCGCCGATTGACTGTTCCGTGCCGACACAATTCACACACCGTCCGATCACTGTTGTGGCGACGGTGGGCACGCTTGATTCTCTCGACAACAACTTCGAACAGGACAGCGTTGTCGTAGTGCAGGCTGCCAGCCTGTTGCGTCCTTCTTTTGTCGACAGGCAGGCTGCCTGCACTACGGAAAGCCAGCAGCAAGTGTCATCACCGCGTTCCATGTATTTGCCGCGGAAACTCAGAAAGTGGCATTGTCCGATTAGGCCACGTCTAAACGATTTGAGATGATCACCTGCACATCGTCTGTGACAGCAACAGGCAGCCACTCACCACGCCCCAGGGAATCTTCAGATGGCCATCCGACGACGAAACTTCCTTGCAGCAACGGCGGCCCTCGCGGCCGGTTCTCCACATGGTCTTTCCGCAGGTATTTCCACGCCCGGTTCGGCTCGTAAACTCAAACTGGGCCTGGTCACTTACAACTGGGGCAAGGAATGGGATGTGCCGACAGTGATCCGCAATTGTGAAGCAACGGGCTTTGCCGGAGTCGAACTTCGCAGTACTCATAAGCACGGCGTTGAAATCACCAGCGACCGGAACCGACGATTGAACGTGCGGCGACAGTTCGAAGACAGCAACATCGAACTGGTGGGGTTAGGCAGTGCGTGCGAGTATCACGCGGTGGATCCGGCGGTGCTGAAGAAGAACATCGATGAGACGAAACAGTTTGTCAAATTGTGCAGGGATGTCGGTGGATCCGGCGTGAAGGTTCGTCCCAACGGGCTGCCGAAAGAACGATCCGTTGAACAGACTCTGGAGCAGATCGGGCAATCGCTGAACGAAGTCGGCAGGTTTGCGGCGGACTACGGAATTCAGATTCGTGTCGAGGTTCACGGGCGAGGAACAAACGAAATCCCTCACATGCAAAAGATCTTCGACATCGCCGACAATCCGAATGTAGTCGTCTGCTGGAACTGTAATCCGACCGACCTTGCCGGGGACGGACTGGTTGCCAACTATCGCTCGTTGCAGCACAGAATGGGCACCATTCACATTCACGACCTGCGAAATAGCAAATATCCGTGGACGGAATTGTTTCCCCTGCTTCAGGAAACAACGGCGGAATCCTTCACCGGTTGGGCACTGCTGGAAGAGGGTGCCGTACCTCAGGACATCGTGCCGGCGATGAAGGAAAACCACGAACAGTGGAAGGTGCTCACGGCTTCGTAAGTGCAACGTGTCAGCGTTTGCCGGACGGGCCGAGACGCTATCAGCGACGCAGTGGCCGAGGACGGGCCAGAATTTCGTTGATGATAATCGCGTTGCGCACTCCTTCGGGGCTTCTGAGCATTTTTGCGATCGATGCTGCGGCCAACGAACTTTCCTGGGAACCAACCGTCGTCGAGGGCATTTCGAGATTTCTGCTGCCCAGGTGTTCCTCGACGCTGTCGACGATTGTGGCGTCGACATACTCGTCGACATCGTGGTTAATGTGTTCTGTAACGTGCTGACCGATGTACTGGTCCACGTGTGCGGCGACTCCGGACCCGACCTTCCGCTCCCCGACGTGACGGGATTTTGACGTTGAAGCCTGTGGTTCCAGCCGACGGCGCTGTTGAGTCTTCTGTTTCTGCTGCTCTTCGTACTGACGACGTTTCGCTTCGGCCTTTCGTTTAAGCTGCCGTTGCCGCTGCTCTGCCAGTTCAGCCTCACTGCGCTCACTTTTACGAGGCTGCTTGTTGCCACTTACTTCCGAGAGAAACGCTTCGATCTCGGATTGCACGCGTTGTTGGCGACCAGGATTTGCCTGCACGCGCTGTTGCTGTTTCTGCCCCTTTTCATTCGCCGCTTTGGAGATTGAAAAGATGATCCGCAGAAAAATGAAGATCGCGATGACTATCCACTGCATGTGGGCGTGGCTCCGGAAACTCTGGTGTGCGAAAAGGCACTGACGTCAGACGGTTTCTAATCGTTGCCGGAGGAACCGACTCCGGCGATCGACTGCCTCATCGTGGTATCCGCCTGAACATTCTTCAACTCGTAATAATCCAGCAGGCCCAGCTTTCCGCTGTTAAATGCTTCTGCGACGGCTTTCGGCACTTGTGCCTCGGCAAGTACCACTTTGGCTCGGTTTTTCTGAATACGAGCAACCATTTCCTGTTCCCGAGCGGTCTGATCCGCTCGCAGTTCTTCGGCCTTCGCCTGAGCGACTCGCATGTCCGCTTCAGCCTGATCGGCCTGCAGCCGAGCGCCGATGTTTTCGCCGACATCGATATCCGCGATATCGATGGAAACAATTTCATAGGCCGTGTTCCCTTCCAGGCCCTGACTAAGCACAGTCTTCGAAATCTGATCCGGATTTTCCAGCACGCTTTTGTACGAATCCGTGGAACCGATCGCCTGCACGATGCCCTGACCAACTCTCGCAATAACGGTTTCTTCGGTCGCTCCGCCAATCAACTGAGCGAGGTTCGTTCGCACTGTAACGCGTGCTCGGGCACACAACTGAATGCCATCACCCGCCACAGCGTCCAGCGTGCCCGACGTGCGACTGGGATCCGGACAGTCAATGACCTTTGGGTAAACACTGGTACGAACCGCATCAAGAATGTCGCGACCGGCGAGATCAATCGCCTGCGCCGTATCCCAGTCCAGATCGATATCGGCGCGTTGAGCAGCAATGAGCGCTCGAATCACGTTGGGAACATTGCCACCCGCCAGATAATGGGCTTCCAGTTTACTATGCGTGATCGGGAAGACTTTGGTCAGTCCGGCCTGAACGGCCATGATCATGCTGCGTACGATGACTGTCGGACTCACCTTTCGAAACCGCATCGTGATCAGATCAAGCAGTCCGATACCGGCATTGGTCATCTTGCATTGCAGCCACAGGCTTGCGAATTGCGCAAAGATCGCCAGAAAGACGATGACAACCAGCAGTATGACCACGATGCCGGCCCAACCGGCCGGCGACTGAGCAAATATCATCAACGCGGGAATGATCTTCATCTTGTGAATTCTCCGTTCGTCATTTGACGCTCAGGACTCTGTTGCCCACTGCTCTCACGCGATGTATCCGTCGAAAAGATGCCACTCAATACTCCATGTCGCATGCCTTTGCAGCGACCTGTGGCAGCAGACTGATTGATTGATTGATTGATTCCGAGGATTGTTTGCGCATGGTTGCAACCGTACCGCATTAACCATTACTGGTATAGTTCTCGGGAATCTCAAAGTCAAGGGGGTTGGATACGTTATCATTCTGTCCACCCTCAGCGACCTCAATGTTTTTCTGTCCGGGATCCATCTCCGGTGTACCGGCGACGACAGTCTGTGCCAGTTCGCCATGCGACGGTGAATTCAACGGCGACGTGTTTTCTGCCGGGACATCAGTCGTGATCGCGCGGACCACCAACCGGTTGCCCCTTGCGGCAGTCACCTGGACGGGGCAGCCCGCTTCGATGGGCATGCCCGGAGATTCTGCGTGATACCGTTCGCCGTCGATATTAACCATCCCTCCCGGCGTCAATAACGCTGCCGCCTCACCGGTCCGGCCAACCAGAGACGCCAGATGGCTGTTTGTCGTGTCCGAGGAATCGGGTCCGTCCGCCGACGGACCGCGCAATACGATGTGGTCTCCCAGACGTGTGTTCTCAAGAAGAAACAGCATGCCGCCCAGGACCGATGGAATCCCCAATACCCAGAACCCGGCGTAGGTCCAGAAGAGGCTGGGATAATCGTTAAACCATGCCTGCCACGCGGACCATGCCGAAATCAGCAGAGAGATTGCCGACATGATGCCCAACATTCCGAAGCTGGGAATCATCAATTCCAGCGCCAGAAGAAACAGACCCACGATTAATAGAATTGTTGCAAGGACACCTGCGTCGGGCATGATACTCACCGTTCTGCGGCGTGGCCGCAACCAAAATCGAGCTACCTCTCAAAACTACACATGCAGATCAGACGTGGTCGAAGTGAACAAAGTCCTGGACACGTTCGTCCATCGTCTCTGAAGTATTGTTCGTCCGCTACCATGTTCTGTCCACAGAACGACCGTTTTCTTCGCGTGGCACGCTGACGCCACACAGATTTCCTCGCTACGATGAGCGTATTCCGCAGTGATTCGCACAACGTCAGTTGATGGTTTCACTCCGAATCATATTACTTCGATCTCACAGCGATTACGAACTTCAATTCACTCAATGACGTCGCCAGTGCCTCAGACCATGCGAGCTGACGCTCGATACCGAGAACCCGCTCCCGTTGGCTGCAGAACCTCACACCACGACAACATGTTCTCGCGAGTAAGCGCCGCTGATGCGTGAAACCATTCTGTGTGACAATGCACTAGTCGCTGCCGAGATGCTGCGTCGCGGCCAGCTTGTCGCATTTCCTACGGAAACGGTCTATGGGCTGGGTGCGGATGCAACAAATTCAGATTCTGTGGCCGGAATCTTCGAATCCAAACAGCGGCCATCGTTTGATCCGCTGATCGTTCACGTTCCGGACATGACTGCGGCACGACAGGTTGTCGTCGATTTTCCGGTATTGGCGCAAAAACTGGCGGAAAAGTTCTGGCCGGGGCCGCTGACGCTGGTCCTGCCGAAGCAGGCTCATATTTGCGATCTTGTAACAGCAGGCCTGCCCGGTGTGGGCCTGCGAATTCCGAATCATCCCCTGGCGATTGAAGTCCTGAAAGCAGTCGGTCGCCCGGTCGCTGCACCCAGCGCGAACCCATTTGGTGGCATTAGCCCAACGACGGCCCGGCATGTTCTGGATGGTCTGGGCGGGCAGATCGATGGTGTTCTTGATGGCGGTGCCTGCAGCATCGGCCTGGAATCAACCGTGGTTTCGCTGATGACAGACCAGCCGATCCTGCTACGCCCCGGCGGGTTGCCCGTGGAAGATATCGAAGCCGTGATCGGCCCGGTTCATCGAGCCGTCAGCGACCCGTTACAGGACGATGCTGCTCAACCTGCTCCAGGGCTGTTGAGCCGTCATTACGCCCCGAAGACGATGCTGCAAACCATCGCCCCGGACGACACAGCCCTGCCCATCAGGAACAAACTCTGCGGTTTGTTGACGTATGGCCAATTCCCATGCGCACAGGGATTCGAGCAAATTCAGCAGCTATCTGAGTCCGGCGACCTGCGCAGGTGTGCGGCAAACTTTTTTGCCCGCCTCAGAAGTCTCGACTCAGCGAATCTGGATGTTATCATCGCTAGAAGTTTCCCGGCCACGGGGCTGGGAATCGCCCTTAACGACCGGTTGCGTCGCGCGGCCTCCGTTTGATTTGTTCTCATGAAACACTCTCAGATTCTGATCCTCGCGCTGGCCTGCTGTGTCAGTGTCGGTCTGCGTTTTCTTGATACTCCACTGTTGAACTTTTCATCGATGGTGGCCCTGGCTCTGCTGTGCGGTTCGGTGGTCCGGCACCCGGCTGCTTTCCTGTTGCCGCTGGCTGTTCGAGCTCTCACGGACGCGTTGCTGCACTGGAAGACCGGATACGGATTCTTCCCCAGCTGGCCCTTCGACTATTCGGCATACGTGGTGATCTTCTTTGTGGGGCGTCAGGTCGCACCAAGACGCTATGCGGCCGTATTCGGCGGCAGCATCGCATCAATCGCGATTTTCTTTCTGCTGAGCAACATTGGCGTCTGGTTAATGTGGGCTGATACGTATCCACACACCGTCGCGGGGCTGGTCGACTGCTTCGTCAAAGGACTCCCGTTTGCCCGCGGCACGATACTGGGTAACTTGATTGCCGCGCCCGCTTTCTTTGCACTGTGGAACGCGTTTGCAGTGGCGGATTCAGATGGCCTGGTCGTGAAGAAGAACGATACCTCGCTGGCATCGGCCAACGACCGATAGTCGCCGCCGCGATGGTCACACCCCAGCCACGCAGGTAAGATTCTTCTGCCGTTTGCCTCATCAGAAGCGACATAAGCATATGAAGTTATCCTGTCTGACAGTCGTTTTAT
>JBDONA010000360.1:0-7715 GCA_039831575.1 Fuerstiella sp.
TGAACGAAATCCTGGATTCTCAACGGCAAATGCTGCAGAACATGGACCTGCAATCCGGCATCGATGACGACCGCATGGCCCGATTGTTCGGTAAAGAAATCGTTCGATTCCGGAATTGGATCGCCCAATCAAATCACATCAATTGCCTCGAAGTTCCCTACAACGACATTGCCGCCGGCAGTACAGAACCCATCAATCATATCAACGCCCATCTGGGCGGTGCACTAAACACCTCAGCAATGGCCTCCATTGTTGACCCGTCTCTTTATCGAAACCGGGCAGCCACACAGGCTGCCTGAAACCTTGTTCCCAGGCTCAGACCGGCGAGTGCACATCCGCAAAGATACTTTGAGGATGTACCGACCTGAACCGAAGTCCGGGACCGAGGAAAAAACACTCCTATCTTTCATCAGGGTGAAACATCATGGCATTTCTTACCGGGAAAACGGCGCTGGTCACCGGTGGATGCGGCACCGTCGGTCGCGAACTGGTTCGCCAGATTGTCGCGCAGAATCCTCGCGAAGTCCGCGTCATTGACAGCAACGAATCAGAGATCTTTTTCCTGGAACAGGAGATCGATGCACAGATCGCGGCCGAGCAGCGTGACGGAGTCACAGCGCTATGCCACGTCGGCGACATCCGCGATCCGGATCGCCTTGATATGTTATTCGAAGGGGTCGACGTGGTGTTCCACCTGGCCGCGCTGAAGCACGTGATTCTGTGCGAAAAGTCACCGTTCGACGCGACTCAGACGAATATCATCGGCGTCAAAAATGTCATTCAGGCAGCACTGAACAACAACGTTGAACGCGTCATCTTCACCAGTTCCGACAAAGGCGTTAACCCTACCAATGTCCTGGGCACGTCGAAATTGATGGGCGAACGTCTGATCACCGCGGCCAACAGTCTGAAGATCAACAAACGCACGATCTTCAGCTCTACTCGATTTGGCAACGTGCTGGGGTCACGAGGATCTGTGGCGACGGTGTTCGAACGACAGATTGCAGCTGGCGGACCGGTGACATTGACAGATTCCGAAATGACCAGGTTTGTGATGACTCTGCACCAGGCGTGCCGTCTGGTTTTGCAGGCGTCTGAACTTGCTCGCGGCGGCGAAGTGTTTGTGACCAAGATGCCCGTTCTGCGAATCGAAGATCTGGCCAAGGTCATGATCTACCGGCTGGCACCTGGCCACGGCCATGCGCCCAGCGATATTGAACTCACCACAATCGGCTCCAAGGCGGGCGAAAAGTTCTACGAAGAGCTGATGACCGACGAGGAAACTCGACGTACATGGGAACTGCCGGACATGTTTACGGTGCTGCCGGCATTTCGCAGCGTGTATCAGGAAATCGATTACGACTATCCCACAGTTCTGCGGCGTCAGGTGACGGAGCCGTACCACAGTGCCACCGGCAGCATGATGTCCTTTCCGGAGATTGAAGAGTTACTGGAACTGTGCGGCATCCTTGAACCGGCCGCGAGTGAAGACGCGGATATTCGACCGTTTGTCAAACGCGCCGCGTAGCCCTGGGGAGCCACAGCATGACATGGTCACCAGGATTCATCGGCATCGGCGCAGAAAAAAGCGCGACGACGTGGGCGTGGACGGTGCTCAACGAGCATCCGTCGATCTGCATGAGTCAGCCGAAAGAGCTGAACTATTTCAACGTCGACAACAACTATCGTCGCGGCGAACCGTGGTATCAAAATCACTTCGCTTTGAATTCACCCTGTGCTGGTGAGATTTCGCCGCTGTACATGGACGATGATCGCGTTGCCGGACGAATTCGAGAAGCGTATCCGACCACCAGGATCATGGTCATGCTGCGAAATCCGTTTGATCGAGCGATGTCGCACCTGTTCCACGATGCATCAGTCATGTATGGCAAAGTCGCAGAACTGACACCATCAGATCTGCGGGCTCTCGTGAAAGAGGACGACAAATACATTCGGAGAAGCTGCTACGCAGCCCAGCTAAAACCCTTTCTGGAAGCATTTTCTCACGACCGCATTGGCGTATTCTTCTTTGATGACGTGAAAGCCAATGGTCTGGACCTGGCGCAACGTCTTTACGAATTTGTGGATGTTGCTCCCGATTTTGTGCCTGAGCAGTTCAGTCGGAAGGTCAACGATTCTCTGGATCAACGATCCGCACTATTGACAAAATCCCTGATCCTGACGTCGCAGATCGCAAAGAGTTTTCCGCCAACTCGCATGGCGATGAATTGGATTTATCGCCGGACACAGATCCGCGAAAAAATCATTCGGATGTTGATGATCGATCGCGGGCGACCGGAAATTAACTTTGACGACGTCTTCAGTGAAGGTGATTTTCACCTGCTGTCCGATGATCTGGCGAACCTGAGTGAGTCGCTGGCTGGCAAACTTCCGACCTCGTGGTTGCCAGCGCCGTCTGAATTGCCCCCTGCTTCAACGATCAGAGTTGCAGCTTAACGAACTCTTCTTCCACCTGGCATGTCTTCACCTTCCATCATCAACAGCACTGTCCCAGCCCCGCTGGCACTGACACCGCTGCGATCTGTCGCATATGCGGAAGTGGTCAAGGGACTTATCCTGTCAGCGGCCTATTTTGCTTTCGCCCGACTTGGCGTGCAAACACGATATGACGGGCCGATGTTCGCCGTGGCCGCAGCCCTGATTTTTCCTCAATGGCGACCCTGCCTGCTGCTCCTGGTGCTGTCCATACAGGACGCACCAGGACAGGTGGTCCCCTTTGACTACCTGGGCGTCGCGGGAATCTCTGCGTTGATGATTTTCACAGCGGCCATTCAGCGGTCTGGTGCGGCGATGACGATGGAAACAAAAGAGTTTCGCGGTCTGCTGCGCCTCGGACTGGTGCTTGTTGTGTACGGAATCTTCAGTTCGGCAGTCCAGCAGCACTTTGGCCTTCATCAGCAGTCCCAGACGCGACCATATGCAATCATCGGTTGCCTGATGGCGATGATGATGGTCACCGGATACCTGGCCCACCGCGAGTTATCCGCCGATCCGCTGTCGTCCGTTCGCGTTCAGACAGTGGCTGTCTGCATACTGGCGCACATATTTCTGATTGCCGGCCTGCAGGTATTCCTGGGGCCGATGTTCGGAGCATCGCCACAGGGCGCTGAAGAAATGCGGCAGCTGTTTCAGATGATGGACGGTGGTGCACGAGGTATGCCGCGACTGACCGGTCCGTTTCTGTCTCCCAATATCCTGGCGTCAGCACCGGGATTGTTCATGCTGATCATCCTGAGATACAAAAAAACTCCGAACATATCGCCTCAGTTTATCGCCTGCTTCTTTGTGATCGGCATGACGGCCGCGTTTCTCGGTGGTGCGAGAACGATGTTTGTGTTCTATCTTGTTGGCACCGCCGCGATGACGTGGACGCTGTCGCCGCGTTATACGATTCTTGTCGGTGTACTGCTGGCACCTTTGATAATCGTGATGGACATCCCGTGGGGCGACCTGCTGGTGATGATGAGACTGAAGAACCTGCAGAGCCTTGGTGTCCGCGGCGAACTCTGGCAGGCCACGCTGCAGTATATGGACACCGGTGACTGGTTGTTCGGGTATGGGCTGACACACTATCCCGTCTTCGTGAAAACAGTGCTTGGCTTCTACGGTTCAGATCCGCACAACTGGATTCTGTCAGCGGCCGGTATGTTTGGAGTTCTCGGTCTGCTGTTCTATGCAGTGCTGATCCGGAAACTGATCCGGAAGAGTCTTTCGTTCGACAAGAAAGAGCGGGCCATTGCCGCCTGTCTGCTGCTGTTCTTTATTGGACGGGAGTTCGGCAATACTCAGTACATTCTGAATAACAATCCGCTGTGCTGTCTGTACTGGATTTCGATATCTCTGGTCTTCTTCCGTTCGACGGACCAGAACGCCGAAGAACAGGCGGTCTGACATGAAGATGCCTGGACGATTCGGACGCAACGTGATCAGCAATGCTGGCGGCAACGCCATTCATGCCGCTCTGCAGATTGTCCTGTTGATCGTGCTGTTTCTACTGCTGGACGACACCGGCTGCGCTGCTTTCATCACAGCGACGTACCTGATCGGCCTGTTGGAAATGGCGTCAGACTTTGGCGGACGGCTATGGGCCGTGCGTAAGTTTTCCGTTTCGGCAACGCCCCGATCGGTCCTGTCTCAGTCAATTCGCTGCAAGCTGTTCTACACGCTGGCCTCCGCCGTTTTGTTGTACCTGCTGCCTCGCAACACGCTGTCGGCGAGTGGATTCATGCTCAGCGTTCTGGTCGCGGCAACTCAGCCGGGCACTGATCCGTTTCTCTGGTTCCTGCGCGGGAAAGAACGACTTGATGCGGAAGCGCTCGTAGTACTCATCTCACGCATCGTGATGGCTCTGGGCATGATTACGGCCGCCCTGCTGGGGGCTGATCTGACAACTTTGCTGCTGATCTGGTTGACGTGTAACGTACTGAGAATACTGATCGAATCACGGCTGAGCATTGTTCGGCCGTTATTCGAAGGCACCGTCACGCACGACCCTCGCCCTCTAAGAACTTTTGGCAACACGATTGCAGCCACTTTTCCAGTTGGCGCCGGCCTTGTACTGGTCTGTCTGTTTCAGCGGGCGACACCGTTCCTGCTGGAAGCACTTGCGACGCCACGTGATATCAAAATCTATGGAACGGCATTCAAACTGGTCAATGCATCCGGTTTGATTGCCACCGGCGTTTTTGTGTCGTCCTTCGCTTTGCTGACAAGAGCCATCGAATCCAATGATCTGAACGCGATCAAGGCCGTCATCCGTCGCAAACTGATACTGGTCACGATTGTCTTCCTGCCGGCGTGCCTGCTGGGGATTCTGTTTTCCGTGCCGGTTTCCGGCCTGTTCGCGCATCGTGATCCAGGTGAGGTTGCTCAGATCATGGTGCTGTTGATGCCCGGACTGTACCTGTCGTGCATCAACATGGGCCTTAAGTACACGCTGAACGCCTACGCTCTGAACTGGCACGACGTTGCCGCCGTCGTCCCCGGCATGGCTGTACTCACCCTGGTGACGGTGTTTCACGGAGGCCTGTCGTGGCAGGTAGCAGCTGCACTCGGATGGGGACTGGGCGAATTCACGCTTCTGATTGCGCGCCTGGGATTCCTGTGGCAGCAGCGCAAACACCGGGGTGTCCCGGTAGGTGTGATTCTTGGATCGGTAGCCGCTTTGACGCTGATGATTGTCGTGAGTCGCTAACAGTGGAAGACAAAAATGACGGTATATGTGAAAACCGAATGCCCGGTCTGTGGACCGTCATCAAAAACGTTTGTCGGTGAGTGCCACGAACTACCCGTCGTGCGCTGCGATGTCTGCCGGCTGATGTTCGTCGGCGAATGCGGCACGGTCGACGAAACGGAGGAATTCTTTCGGACGGAACACGTCGACGCGGAAGAAACCACTCAGCGGCATTACGTAAGCTACCGAAAGGACAGTCTGCGGCGAGAAGCTGCCGTTGTGCAGCGACTTGTTCCGAGTGGCGGGCGGTTGCTGGACGTGGGCACGGCGTCCGGGTATTTCCTGAAAGAGTTTCAGGACGCCCAGGGCTGGAACGTGGAAGGCGTCGAACCGTCGGCTGTATCCACAACATTCGCTCGTGACCAGTTTGGACTCGACGTGCGTCAGGGATATCTGTCGGAGCAGGATTACGACGCAGAGACATTTGATGTCGTCACATCGCTGGACGCCTTCAATTGTCACCGCAATCCCAACGAAGACCTGGCCGAGATCTATCGAACCCTGAAACCAGGTGGATTGTTTGCCATCGAGATCCCTGGGCAAAGCTATCGGCTGTTGACCGGCTCCGGAGTCTTATGCCGTTTGTTTTTCGGCTGCTCGCTGAGACTCAACGCCGGTGTGAACTTTTACTTTTACACCACCGCTTCATTAATCACGATGGCGTCGCGAGCGGGTTTCGAAATTTTCGAATCGCACCCCGAAGCGATGCCATCTCACGGCAGTCGATCAGCACGCCTGCTGAAGACCACTTACTTTTGGGCAACGTCGCTGTTGTATCGCCTTACCTCCGGGCGAGTACACTATGCTCCAAAGGAGTTCCTCATTTTCCGCAAACCAAAATTGCAGCAGACGCTGCACGTACGCGATCAGACAGCAATGTCAGGCAACGCTGAGAACGCGGTGGCGCGAAATGCCGCGTAGCTGTTCGCCTGAGCGGTAGTCAGTGTTGAGTCAAGGATACTGAAGGTGGTCTCACAACTCTTTGGCATCCGGTTGCTGGCACGGCAGGCAGCTCTCAGGACGACTTCTGTGATTCTTCAGCCAACATTGCGATCAGGCAGTTTTTTTCTGGCGAAGATCAACGATGCAGGAGCGACGGAAATCCCCAGCCCGTGCCACAGATAGGTGCCGACCTTGTGAGCTGCGTGAGTGTCCAGAGGCATCTCGTTCGTATCTCGCGTACCTCGCGGCGTGGCGGAGACGATTTCAAATCCAGCTTGTTCCACCGTTCTCAACAGGCTCTTCAATGGCATCGAAAAACGATGATCGGAGATAGCTCGGCGAATCATCTTCTTCGATAGCCCCGGCGAAAACGAACCCACATAACGTCCGGCGGTGATCAGTGCTGATTTTGTGATCGCTCGCAGAACAAGTAAGCCGTCGTCACGAAGCAGACGATGAATGGCCCGCAATTCCGCGGGTTGATCGGGCCAGTAAATATGAGCGTCCAGAACCGAGATTACATCTGCCGGGTTCTGCTCAGAAAAAAGCGTACAGTCGTTCAGGGACGAACATTCCTGCGCCGGAATCCCAAGCTGCTGCACGTAAGCAACGGCTTCCGGAACAATATCCAGCCCCGCACATTCAAATCCCCGCTTCCTTGCTTCCACCAGAATGCCGCCAAACGAACAGCCAACGTCCAGCAGCTTTGAGCCGCCGTAGCCCAATTCCTCCATTTTACTGAGGGCCCAGACATATCCGTAGCGCCGCTTCTGATTCAACGCTGATCCTTCATCTTCGTTGCCCCAGGCCATATGACGCGTGTGATCAGTTTCGACCTGCACATCGTATGTCGACGTCATGAAATACGTGTCACAACTGGTGCACCTGGCCCATGGAGTAACACCACGACCGGAATCGAACTGAAACGTTCTCGGCTGAGCATTTTCCACACCACACGCCGGGCACAATACGGAATTGCCAACCGACTGATCCGCGATCAATGGGCGACTTTTCGATTGTGCCACGTCGATAGCCATGAGTCGTTCTTTCAGGCAGAAAGTGTTTGACAGGCCGCTTTCGGGGATCGTGGGTTTGTAAATATCCCACCAGAAGCGATCAAAACCGGCCAGGTTTGATGTCGTCAAAACCCGCGAGGAAGGTGGTTCAACGTGACCGAAGGTAACAATTTTGAGCATTTGCATCGATCTCAAGTGACGGAGTTTGGTGACGGAAACCTCCTTCCAAAGTCCCCACGGAACTCGATCGGCAGATTTGGCTCCCTCAGACACCCCTGACATCTCACAAAGCTGTTTCCTATTGCCCGAAACAAACTCGCGGCCTGTCCCACGCTGCTGTTTCCTGTCAAGACAATTTCTGGTGAACGAGGTCTTGTCCGAGGTGGAGAGGGAACTCATAATCCGTGCCGGAGCTGGCGAGCGTCCGAATATGAATAACAAACCGTCTGTCGTCCCGGCCCTGCTGCATTCGTCCGGACGCTTCCGCGATCCAGCCACTGCTC
>JBDONA010000503.1:0-7709 GCA_039831575.1 Fuerstiella sp.
TAGCGATCACAATGCCGCCAAAGCAAAACAGCCCGATCACCTTATGTCTGCGGGACGCGGGACGAGTCGGTTGAGGCACGTTGTCAGTCATGTCCACCACGCCTTCGCATCCACGAAGACGACGTCGGCATTGCAAATCCTGCGGGCACGGGGCGTCATATGTCAGATATCTCCATCGGCCGGAAAACTGAGTGGAAATCGCTCGGCGGTACATGCGACATGCAAGTGCTGTTGCTCAGATTATCGACTCCTGCCGCCAAGAAAAGTAATGCACACCTCTACGAAAAGTGCTCTAAAGGGGTGTAACCTGCACGTCGGAGTGTCCTTCCGTCAGCACGATTTCACAATCAACACCCAGATCCGTAAACGTCTGCTCCTGTCCGGTGGGCCAGCGAATGGTTAACTTTTCGATCCGCTCAGACGTCCCGACTCCAATTAACATGTCCGCGGGAGCTTGCCCCAGAAACCCATTGACCGCAAAAAGGTCGCGAACGATCTGACGTTCACCGCACTGCAACACCACACGTGAGCCGATCGCTGGACGATTACTGCGTTGGCCAACCAGTCGCAGACGAACGCGATGCGTCTGCCATGGGTAAGTGTTGCGAAACATCCGCAGCGGGCCGCCGCCATCAGAACCAACCAGCAGATCGCAATAGCCGTCACGGTCGAAATCGGCGGCAACGACGGAGCGAGAATCGGAATCGATATCAGTCTGCGACGCGAACGACGCGTTCAGGAATGCCTCGCCCGGCACGTTGAGGAACATCCGGTTTTTTTCGTAAGCACTAATATTCTTGCCAAGCTGTGGGAGAAGAAACGGGTTTTCTACCCAGAACTCTCCGTGTGCCTCATCCATTTCACCAAGCTGCGGCAGCATGCAGGCACGATCCATTGGCTGTGTCACGACAGCCCTCCACAAGCATGTTCAACCATCCGGCTCACGACGCTGAAAGCTGCGATAGCCGGATACTCCGTACAGATCGAGCCAACCGTCCCCATTAAAGTCAGCCATCGCAGTGGCAAATGCCCAGCCAACAGCGTTCACTTCCAGAGAATGGCTCAGCTCACGATACGGATCGGAAAGAGAGGCTTTTCCGTAAAGCGTATTCCCAGCGCACGACCCCTGAATCTGTTCAAACACACCAGAAGGATAATCGTCGGCAGAGACGGCCCCGATGATCCGACGGCCCATTTTGGAATACATGTTTGCAACGTAGATTTCGGCAATCCCATCGTTGTCGAGGTCGCCACTGCTGACCCCCATACTTGTGGCAAAATCGCTGCAGGCTGCCTGCTTACTGACGTCCTCAAACTCCCCATTGCCCAGATTTCGGAGCAGCACATTCGCTCCAAAGTCGTTGGCAATGTACAGATCCGGAAAATGGTCTCCGTCATAGAACAGGCTTGTGACGGCCATGCTTTCTCTCCCTCCCCCCGAAGCATGGGCTTGATCTGTAATATTCCGGAAACGTCCGTTTCCCTCGTTGTGCCACAGTTCATTGCGTGCCCCGGAATCATCATCTCCAACCCACGGAACCGTCTCCTCGGAAGGTGCAAAAGTGACCTGATAGATGATGTACAGGTCCAGCAACCCGTCCGCATCAAAATCCGCAACAGAACAACTCATCGGATTAAAACCAGGTGTGAATCCCGACGTCTCCGTCACGTCAACAAACGACTGCCCACGTTCATTGTGATATAGGCGGTCACCAAGCAGAAGATCCGGAAAGCCGTCATTGTCATAGTCGATCCAGCTCACCAGAAAGGAGGGTCCCGACCACGGGGTCAATCCTGATTCTGCAGTGACATCATGAAAACGAAGACCCTGCTCAGACTTCAGGAGGATTGGCTTCAGCCCCGCGGGACCGGACGCAATCACAATGTCCGGAAACCCGTCGCGATCGTAATCCTCCACCGCCATCTGAAAGTTGTAGAGGTTCTGTTCTGCGAGCGGCAGTTTCCAGTTATCGGGCAGGCTCACTTGATCGAGTCCGACTTCGCTGGTCACTTCGGTCATCAGCTGATCATCTGACATTCGTATTAGGCGTGAGTCGACCTGCCAACGGATGATAGTCGCCGCTTGTAACAGTTCATCCTGATCAACGTAACGGACAGTCGCGTCATGGTGCGATTCGACCGCGACAGATTGCCCGGCAGACGATGTTCCGTGCGCACTCCATAGCAACTCTACATCCCATTCATGCTCGTGATCCTTGACCGGGTGGATCTGCAGGACGCGCAGCCTTCCCCCGTCGACTTCAGCAATGGGATCAAGAGATCTGATAAGCCATTCAGCAAGCCCCTCGCGGTCGACTGAATTCTTCAGGTCCGCAGCGGCGTCTGTCCGCCATTCCGTGATTGGTCCCAACCTCCGCGAACGGGGAGAATCAACATTCAGGATGTCTGCCCGCAATTCTTCCGAAAAAATGCCGGCGACTTGATCAACGGTCCGACTTTCAACCGCCCGCAAAAAACGCCCGCCAAGATGTGTTTCAATCTCAAAGGTAGCGTGTTCGCTGTCCCAAATGGCCTTCTGCTTTTGGGGACCAAGTACGGACTCAGTCAATTCGAACTGAGCCTGAAGATCAAGGTCCGCAGAATCCGATGCACGCTCGGTGCTGCGTGACAGCCACGTAACAAGGCCCGCGATTGCTCCCAGGAAAACCAAACAGTAGAGGGTCAGACGACTCATGAAGGTGGCTCGAAAACTAATCGGGAAGCACTGCACTACAGAGTTTAGCGAATCCTTCAGCACAATCCACACTCAGTTTTGGCTTACCTTACGGATTCGTTCGGCTTGCTGAGCGTGATACGCCGCCTTGTCTACATCACCCTGCTTTCGATACGCAGTGTCAAGCCAGTCATGAACAGAAGACTCACCTGGATTCAGTTCGAGACAGCGACGCGCGTCAACGATGGCAGCATCCATCTGCCCCAAATCGCCGAGTAACCGGGCTCTCTGGCCGAACAGGTCCGAGTCCCACCCATTGATCTGAATCAGTCTGCCCAGGTATTCGACAGCTGCCTGTTGTTTTCCTGTCCGAACAGCGATCACACCAAGGCCACGAAGTGCCGATTCGTGTTCAGGCTGTACAGCAATCACCCTCTCCCAGCACGCCTGAGCATAATCGTAGTCGTGGGCGACCAAACAGGCATTCGCGGCTGCGTCCAGAACCTGGAGATCATTTTCATATCCACTCGGCAGTTGAGCCAGTAGCGCCAGGGCTTCTCTGGCTGCGACAGGATTCCCACTGCTGTCGGCCTGCCGAGAACGGGCGATTCCCAATGCCCGCAGCAGTTCCGTTTCGGTTGCGTTACCCTCGTCGCGGTCGAAGACTGTAACAGGCGAAGACCGTGCGTCGGAAGTGGTGGACTCGCTGACCGGATGGCGCAACACGCGATGATCAGTATTTGCCGTATGTGGAACGTTGCTTGGCAACCGCGGCATGTGACAATCGATACATGAATCGTCTGCGGTCACCTGCAGTCGTTCAGCTGAAGAAAGTGAACATCCGGGCTGAGAGACGGTGTGACAGGCCATGCAGGCCGCGCGATAAAAATCGATACGCTTCTCACCGGGACTGGAGTGTGGATCGTGACAGGAGGTACAACCGAGGCGACCGTCGGAACGGATGTAACATCGGCTGGTCCTCATTTGCTCCACCTGGCTTAGAATTTCCGTGGCTTCCCCGTCCACGCCCGTACCGGTCACAAAAGTCGTCCAGATTTCGTTCATGTGCATGCCCGGTCGGAAGTCGAATGGTCTGCGATCAGCGCGCAATACGCGTCCGACGCCCTGAATGTGACACTGATTGCACACCGACTCGCGGAGTGCTGTCCTCAGAGACGCGGGGTTGACGATCGGATCCGTCGACGCCAATTGGACATCGGCGTCAGCGGAGTGAAACGCAATGTGCTGCCGACCTGGTCCGTGACACCGCTCGCACCCAATGGCGTTCTCAAGAAACGGCGGATTCTCAAAGCGATGCTCGCTGCCCGGCACAGGATTCACGCGTCCAACATGGCAGGCGATACAATCGTCCGACAGGCGTCGTTCGAAACGTGGGTGCTGTTCAGGGCGATAGCCAGGTGACAGGTCCCAACGCTGCTTGCCCGAATACCACGTGACCGGGGACATGAATAGCAGACCACCTTTTTCGTGGAGGTAGGATCGGCCATGCACTCCGGAACCAAATGCGTACTGCATCTCCACAGCCTGGTCATAAAGGACGCCACCATTTGAGTCAAACATCTTCTCGTGATGCCGTACATGGTCGCCATCACGAGAAACCCTGTACTCAAGGCCCGCGCTGGAGGTGAATGACACGTTGGTCTCATAGTCCTCAATTTCTGGCAACGCGGCGGCGACCGGAGCAGCCGAAATTGACATTGAGTGTGAACGATACGTTTCGCTGATCTCCTGATGACACTCTGCGCATGCCTGGGTACCCACGAAATCTCCCACATCATGGGGAGGCGCCCATGCCGACACTCGTGCTGCTGCCGGCTGCTGCTCAATAAGTTCGTACGGCACTGCAAGCTGCAGCTTCTTCTCCGAGGAACAGCCGACAATGACAGACAGAAGCAGGACCCGCCCCAACATCGGCAACTGTGATTTCGGCTTCTTCATGGCATTCCTCAACCATACCTCATTGTACCGACGCAGGATCAGTGAACGCCCGACGTCCCTCGACGATGATCAAAGACTGATCAGGCCGAACGTCGTTGAGCACCTGTTCAGTTCCACTGGGCCACTTGATGGTCACGGTACCTGACGATGCCGCGTCTCCAAGGCCGACAATCAAGACGGGCTGGTGGGTGGATGCGAAGCTCGTCCCGCCAGTCAGCTGAATTGATTGTGTTGTCTCACCAAACGTCAGACTCAACCGAGCACCAATGCCCTGGCGTTCACTGGCTACACCCACAAGGCGAAGCTTCAACCGGTGACCGCCTTCCGACTCATTTACAAGCAGGGCAGCGGGCGCATTCTGATTGCCCGTCAGAACATCCCAATCGCCATCCTGGTCGAAGTCCGCAACCGCGACGCCACGCGCAACACGTCGCTGAGCGAAATACGGACCTGCCGTTTCCGACACATCGAACCACGTGCCATCCTGAACTGTCAGCATCTGGGGAAGCTGCTTAAAGCCGTCACCGTCTGCGTTGTTGTGATCGATGTGACCGTTTGCCGTGAGAATGTCCTGCTGGCCATCACAATTGAAGTCACGCATCACGACACCAAATCCCAGCCGGGGCATCGTCAACGCATGCAGTCCGACGGCGCCAGTAACGTCACGAAAACCGCCCACGCCAATGTTTCGATACAGGGTGTTGGACTCATTCGTAAAGTGAGTCAGATAAAGATCCATTTGGCCGTCGCCATCGTAGTCACCGGTGGCAACCCCCATGCTTGCCTCCGCATCTCCACTGGCATTCAGACCAACTCCCAGATCCAACGCCGCTTCGCGGAATCCATCACCAGTATTGATGAACAGAAAGTTCGCTGTCGTATCGTTGCAGACATATATGTCCGGCAAATCATCGTCGTTAAAGTGAGCGATGGCGACTCCGAGCCCCTTGTTGCCCGGCCCGAAGGCGCCCAGACGCTGAGCCACGGCCTCAAACGTCCCGTCACCTTTGTTCAGAAACAATTCGTCGGGCCAGGCGTCAATCTGACGTGGATGACAAAGTGCCGGCAGACCGTCTTTCTCACACGGAAATGGATCGTGCGGGTCGTACTCGAGATAGTTACAGACGTAGAGCTCCGGAATTGCATCTCCGTTCAGATCCGCCCACGCCGCAGAGCTACTCCAGCGTGGATCCTGGAGGCCGGCAGCGTGAGTCGCTTCACTAAATGTTCCATCACCATTATTGCGATAGAACGTATTCGGGCCGACATTTGTTATGTAGACGTCATCAAAACCGTCACCATCGCAGTCACCTACTGCAACGCCTTGGCTGTAGCACCGCTCGACAAGGCCCGCCGATTCCGTGACGTCGACGAACCGTAGACCGACATTGCGAAACAGCCGATCCGAGGGACGATCTTCCGACTTTCCGTCAGCGCGACCTCCCTGGACGAAATACACATCGGGATATCCGTCGGCTTCCATGTCCAGCCAGCCCACACCGCCGCCGATCGATTCCACCATCAGCAACTGTCCGGTCGCTCCGTTCTGATACGTGTGAACCAAACCCAGCTCAGCGGCCGAGTCATGAAAGCGTGGGCGGGGCCCCTGAAATGTTTGGAGAGACCTGGGAACCGGGAGAGGCTCAAGGGGAAACTCCCGTTCATTCTCTCGCTGCGTTGAAACCGGCTGTTCGGTAACAGACGCCGTCGTCTGAGTATTCGGCGGAAGATCAGGCGCTGAATCGGAGCAACCGAGAACAATGCCGGCAACCAGGACGGTCCACAGCGAGAAGTGTCGTCTGGACAAGGGTGTGCTTCCGCTCAGGTGTGGATTCAGGCGAGCGATTATCGTGCGGATTTGCTCTGGAAACGCCTGTCGCGAACAGGGTGCACAGAGCAGCCCACACAAAGGCGACTGTTCAACGCCCCGAAGAAACTGAAAAAGCGGGTATCAAAACGAAACACGTCCCCGGCAACCAGATTGCCGGGGACGTGTTCATCTTCAAACGATACACATCTGTATCAGTTTAGAACTCGCCCACGGTCTGGCCGTCGTTTCGCACGGCAATCCTATATCGGACGCCATGATCGATGTTTTCTGTCAAAAAGTGAACAGAACCATCGGCCAACAACACCTGAACCCCGCCAGTATGTCGGCTACTCGGCGACTCACACCGCAGGTCGCCAGCGCCCTGTTGGTACCTACGATCATTGATCGGGTTGCGCAGGTTGTGATTCGATCCCAAGGTTGTCATCCACGACGCATAGTGACTTCGTTCGAAACGAAACACGGGCCCATTGCCGCCCAGATAGTGCATGTTTTCGAACACAGCGACAGTGTTACTTGTACCGTCAACGATATCCTTGACCCCTCTTGACCCACTGTATACGAAGACACCATTGCCGACTTGCCATTCGTTTGCCCGCTCTCCGTTTACCCACGGCGTTCCAGGTTGACCCTTTGTTCCTAAGTTGAGCCCAGGCATAGCATCATTGACCAAAGAGTCAGGCACAGCACCACAATCTTTCCAGCCGCCCCAAATATGGCCCAGGCTGCCGACGTAGTCCGTTACTCCACCACCATCCGCCTGAATCGGGTTGCCAAGGCCACGCCAACGGTATCCGCCAGCCGTCTGCCAACGACGAGTCTCAACCGCGGGTAGATCATTCGATGGACAGCGGACCGCCTTCAAAGCATTTCGATAGGCGTCGTAGTTTCCCTGAAACCCACCATTGGCGACGTCAACCCCACTGTCCTTGTTGACATTTTGGAATGTCAGCGTGTTATACAAAGGAGCATTGTCGAGGTATGGAAGCGAGTAAACGAGCCATCCAAAGCCGCCCGTCCGATCAGCAGGCATTGGTCCATTTGTGTAACGCTGATGATTGTGCGGAAACACATTATGCACATCATGATAGTTGTGCATGGCCAAGCCCAACTGCTTCAGATTGTTCTTACACTGCGTTCGGCGTGCGGCTTCACGAGCCTGCTGCACCGCAGGCAGCAACAGAGCGATGAGAATTGCAATGATTGCAATCACCACCAATAGTTCAATTAAGGTGAATCCGGCGAAGA
>JBDONA010001149.1:0-7709 GCA_039831575.1 Fuerstiella sp.
GGTTGCTCGATTCACGTAAACAATCCGTAACCGACGGCTTACCGGCGCGTTGATTTCATACCAACCCGACGCGTCAGCGAGGAATTTCGCGTCAAGAACACGGGCAATCTTTCGCCTCGCTCACGCGTCGGGTTACCGAAACGCATTAATTCAACCAGCTGTTACGCCGTGGGCTCCGTGCTGTGGCCAATTCGCGGCTACCCAGATCTGTGGGTAGCGACAAGTTGCAAGCAAACGGGACGACCCAACGGATGTTCACAGCATGGATCGTGGTGCTGTGACTGACCACAGTCACAACAAAAAATCACGAAGAAAACCTGACTCCCAGAGACTGCAGAGCGGTCCGGGTTTTCGAGGTGTCGGAATACACCTCGGCGTTGATACCGAAGTTACGGGCTGCGATCACGTATTCTTCGATGTCGTCTGTGTAGAAACACTCGTGCGGTTCGCAGTTGGCCTTGCTGAGTGCATCTTCATAGATTTTGGCTTCCGGTTTCAGAACACCGGTCTGGTAGGACGTCGTGAGAGCATCAAAGGAGTTCAGGACGTCAAATTTGTCCTGGATGAACTGCAGGTGCGTGATGCTGGTGTTCGACAGCAGAACCAGCCTAAGTCCCAATTGCTTCAGCTCTGCCAACAGGGGCACGATCGAATGATTTAACTGGAAGATATCCCCGACCGCATGCAGCAACGAGTCAAAGTCGACGGTCAAATCGAGTTGGCGTTGGAAATCTTCGTGAAACTCGCGTTCTGAAATCTCGCCACGTTCCAGCTGCCACTGCAGACCGGACTTCAGCAGAACCTCACGAACGCGGTCCTCGGAGGCACCGGAAATGGACACCGCATTTCGGCACATCGTGTCGTGCGAGAAATACAGAAGAACGTTGCCCATATCAAACAGGCAGGTCTTGATTGGCATAACAACGCGTCGCCCCGTTACAGCGTTTCACGCTGACTTGTGGCCGCGAAGAACGCTTTTCAATAGCAGTTTCGTTACTCCCACGAGCCAGCATCGTCCACGACAATAAGTAAATTGCTCTGGCACGAATCCCGGTCGGACACACGCGCGACAAGTGATTTCCGGGACGAAACACACCGACGCGCACGACCGAGAGTTTATATTCTCATTGGGCCAATGCAGTGCAGCGTATTACGCTGACCTGTGGCCGCGACAGACGTGTCCCAGCCTGACAAAACCGCATGTTCACGAGCCAGAACGTTCACGATATAAAGTAAACGGCTCTAGTTGGTGGCGGGATTTTTGGCTTCTGCCGCCTGTTCCTGAAGAAGCGTTTCTACAATGGCGACCATGTAGCCGTAATCGTGAAGTCCGACGGACTTCAGACGCACCTTGCCATGGTGATCAATGAACAGAGTCGTCGGGAACGCACCGAACTCGGGCACTTGTGCGAGTACTTCGTTCGTAACCATGGCACACGGATAATTCATGCTGTTGTTCGCCATGAAATCCGCCACGATCTTGATGTTGGCTTCCGGGCTGGGCCCCTGTTCCTGGTTCAGGCCAATCATCTGAAACCCGTAATCGCCGTACTTGTCCTGCAACTTGACGAAGGACGGAATTTCCTGACGGCAGGGCGGACACCACGTGCCCCAGATATCGACGATACAAACGCGTCCCTTCATTGCCGCAAGCGTCAGAGGCTTGCCAGTGACGTCCGTCAGATCAAAATCAAAGGGGAAGCCTTCGCCTGCAGCGAGTTCCTCTTTGGCTTCTTGAACCAACTGCTCTTCCTGCTTCTTTTTCAACTCGGCAATCTGTATTTTCCATTCGGCCAGCTTAACTGCGAATTCCGGCAATGCCGTGGCCGACGCCAGCTTCGCGTCGCTGGAGAGTTTTTCAAGAGCAACCTGCCGAGGACCGCGAAGCCCCGCCTCGACCGCCTGAGTCAGCGCGTCTAACGCCTCTTTCGCCTTGCCTTGCCGATCAAGGACGCAGGCCTGATTGTAAAACACGTCGGGAACCAGTCCGAGCAGTTGGTCAGAGAATTCCACGTTGGTCGTCAATGCTTTCGCCATGATTCCCGCACCACGCACAAATGCCTGTTCAGCGGCATCCTGATTGCTCCGTTGTTGCTGGATTATTCCAATTTGCAGCAGAGTGCCGACGTAATTACCTAAAGCATCGGAATCCGTGGGACTCGTTTCATAAGCAGTTTTGATGTCCGCGAACTCGGTGGGCAGATTCTCGAATGCTTCGGTCAGTCCGGCAATGACGGGGTCGGCCGCAACGGGTGCGTCACCGGTGTCAGACGCAGTCGGTGCCTCGGTTGGTGTTCCCAGCGAATCACCGGCCGGGGCGTCAGATGCCGCTTTATCCGTTTCGGATTCACCGCATCCGATAAACAGGCTTCCACAGAGCAGAAGCAAAAGAGAGAGCCACGAAAACTTCATCACGATCAATCCTTGATGAGCGATTGTTGTTGAAGGACATGAGCAAACCGCAGGGCAGTCGAACACCGACTGACCAACGCTACCCACTGGCGAGAGCGAATTTGCTCGGATGTGCACGCCACAAACCAATTCTGATGCGGAAAACACGGCCCCCGCCACCACGCGTGTGCACACCCATTCTGAAACCGTCTCGCAATTCTATCGGATCTGCAAAATCTGCCAAGACGAATTGCGGGGACTGAGTGGTTTGGCGCGATTGGTGATCGAGAACACAGACATCACGGCTGCAGCTACGCCGTTTCAGCGGGCTGCTTCCGCAGCAGCGACCGCCAGTTCGTCACAGCGTTCGTTTTCCGGGTGCCCGGAATGGCCTTTGACAACCGTAAAACTCACATCGTGTTTGGGTAGCAATTCGTCCAGTTGCTTCCAGTATTCCACGTTCAGGACGGGCTTCAGCTGCTTTCCCGCCTTTCTTTTCCAGCCATTGCGTTTCCACCCGGCCATCCATGACTGGCAGCCCTGAGCGACATAGGTGCTGTCCGTGATGACCTCCACCTTTGTGCGTCGACTCAGTTGTCGCAGGCCTTCGATAACGGCCTGCAATTCCATCCTGTTGTTGGTGGTTTCCGGATCACCACCGCTGAACTCTTTTTCTTTTCCGCTGGCGGGATGGCGCAGGATACAGGCCCAACCGCCGGGACCGGGATTACCACGGCAGGCTCCGTCGGTGAAGATCCGAACAAATGGAAGTGAGTTTTCCACGGAGCTCAATGCCAACCCTATCGCGGCCTGTTCGCAACCAAGTTCAAACTCCGGGTCGGCAATTGTTTGTCCGGTCCCGTTGGTCGCTGAAGTTAACTCAAATACGACATGTTCTTCAGAACAAGTGCGTCTATCGTTCGCGGTACACAATACGACCGCGATTCAGGTCGTAGGGGGACACTTCGACAACAACACGATCGCCTGGCACGATGCGGATAAAGTGTTTGCGCATCTTTCCCGCCACGTGTGCCATCACCAAGTGGCCGTTTTCGAGTTCCACTCGAAACTGTGTGTTTGCGAGGGCCTCGACAACGTTGCCTTCAACCTGAATTGCTTCTTCTTTCGCCATTCTGAGATTGCTTTTCCCTGTCGCGAAACAGACCTGTGTATTGAGTTAAGAAATACGATTTGTGGAAGCGTCCGACCGATTGTCGGATGCGAAACCATGTCTTGTTCCAGTCGGCGGAGCGAGCCTTGGAGATCACCGAATTCTGGTGAAAACCGCCCTGTGAACTCGCGTCGAATACCGGATTGCTCGACAGTTCCTACGAAACGATCGCGCCAACTGTCAGCGGAACGGTGAATCGTTACACTCCTGCAACAGAAACTCAAGTGGGAATTCGGTTTACATCGCGAGTGGGGCGCTAATTTCCGGGCAATCGGAAGACCGACAACCCTCTTTGACCGGGTGATTTCAGCAACAACGTTCCAAACCACAGAATTTAGAGTCTTTTGGAAAGACACGTCACCATTTTCTCGTGCATCCTTTGCGCTTCAAAGCGTTCCTTGGAATTGGATTGCGGGCCATCCCGCTGAAATCGAAGATGATTCATCCCTACAGTGAAATTCCGGAATTGTCCGGCAATCGCTCCACTGGCGGCGTCCTGCGGATCCCCGTCGAACAGGACGTCCCGTTTACCGACCGCGTTCGGGCCATTGTCGACACCTGCGAATTTCAGAGGCTCAGGCAGGTCACCCAGCTCGCACTTGCGTCTCGAGTCTATCCGGGTGCGATTCACAGCCGTTTTGAGCACGCCCTGGGAGTCTATCACAACGCGTTGCAGTACCTGTGGCAACTGGGCAATGACCCCAGATTCGCGGCCATCGTCTCGCCACATGATGCAGAAGTGCTGATCGTGGCGGCCCTTGTTCATGACATCGGACACTGGCCCTTCTGCCACCCCGTGGAAGATCTGGCCCTGCAACAGATGCCTCCGCATGAGGCATTTGCATCGGAGTTCCTGGGGCCCAACAACGAATTGACCCGAGCCCTGCGGGAACACTGGAATGTCGAGGCGGATGAAGTTCTGCAGGTGCTGATCGGTCATTCCGATGATTCCAGTCTGCGGCTGCGACAATCGATTCTGTCCGGGCCGATCGACATTGACAAGATGGATTACCTGAGCCGCGACAGCCAGCACTGCGGAGTTCCGTATGGTCGCAACTTCGATCGCCAGAGACTGATCAGCTCTTTGGTGCTGAACGAGCCGGGAGACGGATTGGCGATCACGTCCAAGGGAAAAACGGCCGCCGAAATGATGGTGTTTGCCCGCTACGTGATGTTCAGTGAAGTTTATTGGCATCACGCTGTTCGATCGGCCACCACGATGTTCGCCAGGGCGTTCTATGACGTCCACGAGTCGCTGAATCTTTCGGAACTGTTTCGCATGACGGAACCGGAGATGATTCACACGTTGCGTGACGCGGTCAGGGACCGGCCGGCCGAACAGCTTACGGATGGTCTGTTCGGTGGCAGGCGTCGGCTGCACAAGCGGTTGGTGGAGTACAGTCTTTTTCAGAAACCCGACTTGTACCGAACGCTGCGCCAGTTGCCATACCCAGAGCTGGTCGAGTGTTCGAATCGTCTGGCCGAATTGATCAGTTCAGAGCACAAGGTTTCGCTGAGTCCGGTTGACGTGCTGATCGATGCGCCGCCTCTGCATCGCGAAGTCGAATTCAAAGTTGACATCTATTTCCCGGCGGAAGGGATATACCGACCGCTCAAAGAGGTGTCCCCGATTGTCACTGCCATGTCCAACACAGCCTTCGACGACTGCGTCAAACGCGTGCGAATCTGCGTGTCGGAAAACGTGCTGCCCCTGCAACTCAAGCCCGACTCCATAGATGAATTGCTTTGGCAAGCTGTTTCCGCTGGACGTGCCTGACGTCCGATGACCGGTGAACGATAAGACGCAGGCCGGGCAGTCTGCTGTCTGGAGGGGCCGCGGTATCACCGCCTTGAATGACGAATGTCGTTTGTGATGTCCCTCTCCCTCCGGGAGAGTCGGGCTTTTAGGCCCGAAGAGGGCTTTTAGCCTCGACCATTCGCGCGCAACTCACGTGCAAGCGCCCTCCCCGCTCGTGCCTCTTCACCCTCCCGTTTTTACGGGAGGGTGAAGAGGTGTAGATACCGCCTCGGCGGCGAGAGGGTTAAGTCGAAACGGAACGCTCTACCAATCTGCCACATTCCTCAGACGCACGCGCCGGTCCGGCACATCCCGGGGCGCAGTGGCATCCTGATTCCTGCACGGCTAGGCTATAGAGATCGAGGCGGCGGTCGGGACCGCTGCGGATCGGTCGTGCTGCCTGTGAAGCACGCCGTGTCCAGCACAGGCGAACGCAAGGGGCATGTTATGCGAAGGATGGGGATTCAGATGCGGGCTGCTGGCCGCACCGTTGTTGTCTGCGTAGTCACGATGTTGGGAGCGAATGGGCTGATGCCGTCATTCGCCCAGGCGGACTCTCGTCCGAATATTCTGTTCATTCTGCTGGATAACGTCGGCAAGGACTGGTTTCGCTGTTACGGAAGCCAGGAGAACCAGACGCCGAATATTGATCGCCTGGCGCGGACCGGTTTGAAAGTCCGCAACTGCTACGTCACGCCGGTCTGCAGCACGACGCGGACCATGTTGCTGACGGGTCGTTACCCGTTCACAACCGGATGGCACACGCACCACGACCCGGCGATCTACGGTGGAGGTTACTTTGACTGGAAACGCGAAGTGTGCATGGCCCGCGTCATGCGGGACGCCGGATATGACACGTGTATCTCAGGTAAATGGCAGATCAACGATCTGTTTGATCCCGAACAGAAGGACGCACTGAACAAGCACGGCTTCGACGACTATTGCATTTTCCCCGAGGGCCGCAAAGGACACCCGGCTCATAAAAAACGTTACTGGGATCCGTACGTCATCCGAAACGGAGAATTACTGGACACGGCCGGTCAGTTCGGTCCTGACATCTTTGCTGATCACCTTGTGGAGTTCTTTGGGCGCCCGCGGGACAAACCGTTCTTCGCTTACTACTCAACGATTTTGACACACATCCCCGTTGTTCACACACCTCACAACCGCGGACAGGATCTGTCATCTCGAAAATTGTTTTCCGGAATGCTCAGTTATGCCGATCATCTGGTCGCTCGTCTGCAGCAGGGACTTGTCGACTCCGGAATGCGAGAGAACACTCTGATTTTCATCGTGGTCGACAATGGTACGGATAACGGGTCCGACCAGAACGCTTTTCAGAGTCTGGGCGGCACGATCGATGGACGAATTTCCGGAGAAGGCATCTATTCTCTGACGGAACGCGGGATCAACATGCCGCTGATCGTGAATTGCCCGCAGCTGGTGCCCGGCGGTCGGGAAAGTGACCTGCTGGTCGATGCGACTGACTTTCTGCCGACTTTGGCCGAGTTCGCAGGCACGGCGTTGCCCACAGGAGTTCAGATTGACGGCCAGTCGTTCGCAGCGGAGATTCTGGGACGGGAATCCACGGAAACGCCGCGAGGCTGGTGCCTGACTCAATACTACAAGACCCGAGCCGTGCGGGACCAGCGGTTCAAACTCTATTCATCGGGTGAGTTCTACGATCTTTCCGAAGACCCACTGGAACAGCACAATATCAGCGAAACGCGACGCAGCGGCGAACAGAGTTTCAGCAGGCTTTCCGCAGTGCTGTCCGGTCTGCCGGCCAACGCGGCGTGGCCGTGGGAGTTTCGCAGCATCTCGGCCAGAAAGATCAGAGCCGAAGAAGCAGCCGCTGCAGAAGCCACAAAACAATAAAGGCCAGCTTAAGAAGCTGGCCTTCATTGACTATTGTATCGGGCGAGGATCAGATCATTTTTCCGAAGGATCTGCTCCCTCCATTTCCCGTTTGATGGCGTCGTAGATTTCCTGCCGATGGACGGTAATATCCTTTGGCGCGTCGATTCCAATCCTTACCTTGTCACCACGTACCTCGACGATGGTGATGCGGATTGAATCTCCAATAACTATCGTTTCGTCGCGTTGACGCGAAAGTACCAACATCCGTTTAATCCTCCGTGTGTATTCCTTCGACTCCTGAACAGCTCTCCTGCATCTCTCCGGGACATGACCGGAAAATGGGAGCGACCGCATTCAGTTGCCGCGTCGTTACTGCTTATCAAACTTTGGCTGACCGTGCCTGTTGCTGTTCAGAATCGTCTTTGCAGCCCGTTCCGGTCAGGCGAACAGGCGAATCCGGGGCTGTTGCGGCGACTTGCGGTGGACTTA
>JBDONA010000662.1:0-1845 GCA_039831575.1 Fuerstiella sp.
ACGTGAAGAATGTGGCGTCGGTGATCGTCGCTGACCACCCGTGGCCGGTCCAAACTTGGAACACTTCGAGCGGTGGTTTTTTGGGGACACGGTTGCTCGGGAGTTCGCCAGCAACACGATCCGACGTGATGATGAATTTCTCGCCGGATTTGCGTGGCATGCGGAGTGACGGTGGTCAAGTCGCCCGTTCTGCCGCATATCATCGGGTATGAATGTTACGCCCGTGTGGCGCCCGCATCCGGTCCATGTCCAATTGCAGATTTCCAGGAACCGCTGACGGCCAATGAGTTCCGAAACACAAGGCCGCGGCGTCACAGTTGCTGTAGGCCACAGCCGGACGCAGAGACGTGAAACAGGAGACACTCAGACCGTTGAGCGGCAAGCTTCTCGGCCGCTGTAAGAAACTACACGACCGACAAGTCCGGCAGTGGCAACAGAGTGCAGAAACTGCTTGGTGCTAACTGACTCAGGACAAAACATCCTGAGTCACGAGCGCAATTCGCCGAACTGAAGGAGGGCGTGACCCAGGGCAAACGCACACTAAATAGCTTTCACACCAAGGACTTGCATCAGATAGTCGACATTCCATCCGGCCATTCGACGCCGCATAGCGATACTTTCCTTGTCGTCCTGTTGCTTCAACAGACTGATCGAGAAGCGTTTCAACCACGCCAGGTTGTCTGCAGCCAGTCGATCCCGTACGCGACATTCATCCTCACGGAATGTAACGTCGAGGCACCAGTGCAGACTGTTTTCGATTCCCCAGTGCCCGCGACTCGCCTTCGCAAAACGCCGAACGCCCAGGTGCAGGGATGAAATGAAGAAGCGAACATCCCAGGTCTCTTTGCCGCCCCGCAGACTGGTGCGAATGGCCACACCGATTGTCCGCAACTTCTTCCACAGAGACTTGCCTGGAAGCGACGCCGGAGCTGGCATGTGAAAGTATTCCACGGTGTCTTCTCGACCATGGCCTTTGACGGTTTCTACAAACCTCCGAACCGTCGTTGTGGCGAAGTCGTTTTCCATTTGCTCGAGAACCCAGTCCATCGCTGCCTGATACAGGTTGCCCTGGTTCCCTTTCAGAGCCAGCAGATAGTCTCCACCTTTATCAATAATCTTGGCGGCGATGTTTTTCTGACAGCCGGCCGCATCGATCGTCACTGTCGCGTTGTTTAACTCAATGCTGTCAATCAGCTCGGGGATCGCCGTGATTTCGTTGGACTTCTCTGCGGTCGCCAACTGCCCAAGACTGATACCTCGCTGAACCGACCACGCACTCACCAGAAACAGCGGACCAAGATTTTGCTTGCGGTTATGGGAACGCCGCAGAGCCTTCCCATCAATCGCGATGATTTCTTCGTTCCCCTTGCCATCGGAGTTCTGCCGCAGGCTGTTAATCCATCGCTCGAAGCAGGATTGAAATGCTGCTGGTTTCAGTGCTGCCAACAACCTGCCAATCGTGTCGTGAGATGGAATCCCATTGGGCAGTCCAAGATATTTTTGCAACCAGTCTTTGTGTGCCTGCGCCCACACTCCAATGGCCTTGGGGCCATCCGCACCAGCGAGTACGCCGCAAACGCTGATCACAATCAAATCTCCCAAAAGATGCTGACGATTGATCGTGCTGCGTGGGTCTTCCAGATCGTCGAAATACTCAAGGATCGAAACGGCATTGTCGTGTGTCACAACCTGCATGAGCTGGCTCTCCGTAATCAGTCATTGATCGCAAATCGGAAAGCTGACTTCTAATAAAACTCAATTCAAAGCGCAAGTTGCTCAGTTTGTATATGTCTCCCAAAGTGCGCGTCGGCCCTGCTGTTGCAGGGCAGCGGGGACCGTCACATC
>JBDONA010000133.1:0-1844 GCA_039831575.1 Fuerstiella sp.
CCCAGTAGGTTGAGACCTCGCCGGGAGTCAGCGATCTGCCTGATGCCCGTTCCGCCAGCATTGTGGCATCGCGTCGCTCTCGCTGGGCGTTGCCGCCACCGGCCCGCAGCGGTTGGTACATTCCGTTCGCATCACGGTTGTTTCCGATATAGAAATTCGGTCCAAACTGTGATGTCGTCAGATGAAATTCCGAGCCCACAGCGTAGTTACGGATGGCGACCGGAAACAAAATGGCCGCTACTCCCGCGATAAAAACGCTCACGGTCAACAGCGATGCCCGATACGTCGGCGCGTGCAAAAGCATCATTCCCGGTGCAATCGCAATCACGAATACGAGCGAATTTTCCCGCGACAGGATCAGCAGACCAGTCGACAGACCGATCAGAAGAGACGACCGCAGGGTCTGTTGATGTTGCCATCGAATAATCACATTGATGATCAGACATAACAGGAACTGATCAACCGCAGTTTTCTGAACAAGGCTGTCAAAGAAGATGGACGGTGCATAACAACCCATGATCAGACCGGCCGCAATGCCGACACGTCGTGAGTGCAAACGTGTTCCGGCATCGCAAATCAGTGCACAGGACATGGCGCCCATAAGGGCCTGAACGATCATGACCGCCAATCGGTTCGTCCCGAACAGGCTGTAGACAATCGCCAGCCCATACGGGTACAGCGGCGCCTGGTAAAACACCTCGCTGCCGAGCCAGTTACCGTCAGCAATCTCTACCGCCCAGTCGTGATAGCTCAGCGAATCGCCGAGCCGCATTGGAAAAAACGGGGCCACGCGGATGTCGAAAACGTGCCACAGTCGAACGGTCAATCCGACTGCGAACACACAAAGCAGCGACAAACGGCCGCCCGTCGCAGGGCATTTGCTCATTGCTGACCGTTGACTTTGTCTGCTCGATCCTGCGACGTTCACCTTTTCACCTTACCCTTGCGCCAGCCCCGGGGCGTCCAGCCAGATCACGATAATTCGGCTGTTGGCGCCGATTTGTTCCGCCGACACCGATGCTAACGATGTTGAATGAGCAATTCGATGATGAACACGACAATCTCTGTTCTCTTGTACTTGTGAAACACTGCAGCAATTCGTGAGAGCAGAGTACCGGTGGATCCGTCTCACGGACGCCATCAATATCATCTGCCGGCCGCCGCAACGGTTTTCTCTTCCAAATTTAAAAACTGGAACACATGATACACTAGAGAAGTCCGGTGGCAGGGCCAGACAAAGCTTGCAATCCGCCTACCGGCGTGAACTCACGATCAGTCGTCCGGCACATCGAATTTCCACAAGTCGTTCTGAATCCATCCGGAGCACGGTGTGTCACGAACCAAGCTGTCACTACTTCTGATCGCCGTTGGGGGAACGGCTCTGTTGGTCGTCAAACAAAGGCAGGAAGCCCCGGAAAACTCCATCGCTGCCGTTTCTGAAGACAGTGCCTCGAGGTACACAGGCAATCGAAGGTTTGAATATGGCTCAGTCGTCAACTGGTGGGATCCGATTCCGGAGGAGATTCGATCCACCAGTTTGACGAGTACAAAGTCGAGCAATATTCACCCCGATGACTACATCGGTCCGAATGCCTGTCGAAAATGTCACTCGAAAAACCACGCCGCCTGGTCGGAACATCCGCACCACCGGATGAACGCCCTGGCTACCCCGGAAACCGTTAAAGGAGATTTTTCCGGTCGCACGGTTCAGTACCTGGGAGGCGACGGCACATTCTTTCGGAACGAAGCCGAATACCGCATGCGACTGGAGCGTTCCGGCTTGATTCGCGAATACAGGATTACCCAGACGATCGGTTCGCGATTCTATCAGTACTTTGTGGGAA
>JBDONA010000614.1:0-1843 GCA_039831575.1 Fuerstiella sp.
AACGAGTTTGCCGCACCCATACCGCACAGCAAAACCAAAACCGCCAGGATCGCAACACCCCGTAGCGCATGCTGCCAACGTGCGTATCCCCTCGAAGAAAGGCACACCGCACCCCTGCACCAGCTCCTGTTCAACAAACGATTCCTCATCCGGTCTGATTTCCATTCCAGCAAACAGCAAGAAATTGAAGGCAACAGAAACCCAGTGTATTCAGCCCCAAGACTGACTTCAATAATCTGTCGTGAGACGGTGCAATTCAGGTAGGTCAGGACCTGTCCTGACGCAACCATTATCGGCACGACAGCTCCTGCCCTACGAAATCTCCGTGTACTGCCGTGGCCAAAAACAAAGCCGGGAATCACTGGCAGAGCCAGTGGCACACACAAACACGTCGTCTGCAATCACGTGGCCTCAACGGCGTCGACTTTCCAGCCGTCACGGAAGTCAGGCACCAGGTACTGTTCGATATTGTCGTTGCCGCTGGCGGCGAACGCCTTCGCGTCCCAATCAAACCCACCTCCGGATCGAAACGCGGCATTCGCCAGCAGAACGGATTCCGCCAACGGACCAGTGTAGTCGACAAAATCACAACTCGATCGAGGACCACCTTTACACGCGTTGATCCACTCTTTGTGAAATCCGGGCGATTTGGCGATGGTCTGCTCCGGCGTTTCTGCCTGACCACCATCGGTTAACGTAACCTTGTAACCATCAAACCCGGCCGCAATTGTTCCCTTCTCTCCGATGAACAGTGTGTTCCCGAATTTTCTGGTGTTGTGCTGTTGGAACACCTCGTCAAGAGATCCATGCCACCAGTGCAGGGTGAGCGCCCCGTGACCTTCTTCGGCTGGGAATTCCATCCTGGTTTTCATGGACTTGGGAGTACGAAGCGGATCGATATCTTTGGCGCCGGGAACCACATCCAGATCGATTCGGTTCGGGTACTTCAGCTGCAGCGCCCAAAACGGGATGTCCAGAATATGGCAGCCCCAGTTGCCTGTTTCGCCAGTGCCATAATCCCACCAGAAACGCCATTTGTAAGGACAGTAATCCGGCGAGTACGGACGTTCTTTGACGGGCCCCTGCCACATCTCCCAATTCAGATGGCTGGGCACGGCGGGGAATTTCTTCGGCATGGCGGGCATGCCACGCGAACCGCCGATCGCGCAATAGACTTCTGTGATCTCACCGATCATGCCCGACCGAACGGCTTCAACTGTGCGAGCCATGCCGGCGTTGGCGTGTCGCTGGTTGCCAAGCTGCGTGGCGACATTCATCTTTTTGGCCAGCTTGGTCAATTCGCGGCATTCCCACGCGGAATGGGCCAGTGGTTTTTCGCAATACACGTGTTTGCCCATCAACATCGCCTGGCGAGCTGCATGGAAGTGGGTGTGATCCGGCGTGCTGATCACGACCGCATCGATCTGGTTGTCCAGCTTGTCCAGCATCACACGGAAGTCCTGGAATCTTCCGGCCTTATCAAACTGCTGAAATCGCTTTCCCGCTTTGTTCTCATCAACATCACACATGGCCACGATGTTTTCACCGGACACACCGCCCACGTTCGCCGAGCCACGACCGCCGACCCCAATACACGCCACATTCAGTTTTTCATTCGGCGACGCCGCTCGAGCAGCCGGAGAGCCACCCAGCCAAAGACCGGCACCAAGAGCCGTCGTGGCCTGCAAAAATCGTCGTCGACTGTGATGCGAGCGTTTCATCGTTCGTGTCCTTTACTGGAAGGTGTCCGTCTTGTGGTCCACTGAGATCAACTCGATCACCAATCACCAATCACCAAGTGCCGAGTGCCGAGTGCCGAGTGCAGGGTGCAGGGTGCAGGGTG
>JBDONA010000490.1:0-7681 GCA_039831575.1 Fuerstiella sp.
ACCGGATCGTTTCTTCCCGCAATCGCTATCGTCTGATTCATACTGCCTATCCGGTGCGCGGTTACGCCACAATACATTGTGGTGGCGTTGGTTCAATCGCTGCGGGGCGAGGAATCAATGAACAAGGGCTGGCCATTGGTGCCAGCTCCGGTGGGTCTGGAAGGCACGCGTCGAATTTTGATGGACTTGAGCCACAACTGAATTCTCGATACGCATTGCAGTTTACAAAGATGCCGATGATGTGATAGCGCTCTATGAAGCAATCCCGTCATCCTGCAAGGCGCGTAACAAGACGATTGTCGACCGCCACGGCAATGCCGCAGTCGTGGAAGTTTCTACGACATCTGTCGCGGTTCGACGGGCCGTCAATAGTCTCCTCGTGTATTCGTCAAACTCCTACGTGGCGGACGGCCAAAAGCCCCTGACTGAGCAGGTACGCCACAGCGCGTATGTGCAAAATACAAAGGCAAGGGAAGTGCGTCTGGCCGAACTTTGTTCAGGAAAGCGTCATTTGGAGACCTCAGATGCAATGACAATCGTACAAGACACGAACGACGGAAAGACCGGACAGGTCTGCCTGGACAACCGTGTGATGTATACACGATACGGATCACTGTGGAATTGCCGCGATGTGTCGCTCACGTTCTTTCCGGGCCATCCCGCAACGACGGCTCCGTAGTTCTTTCGTTTTCGTTCCTCCAATGAATAGGGCTTAACGTATGACGGCAGTTGCATTGACCCAATCGAAGCTGAACAGCCCACAGGTGCAAGTGCACTGTGACGTGGATACTCCTCGCCTTCGGCGTGATCTTTATCTGGGCCCAGGCTATCACATCATTCGCGGATATTGTGATTCTGTACAGGTGCAAAGCATTGCAGCATTCTGAAGTTGCAATTGTAATCACCAGGTACGTCGTTAAGTCAAGCGACGATTGCTTTTCAATGGCTGCCCCAACGTCTTGCAGCGGATGCCCTCCATCGATCGACATTTCAGCTACTTCTGGAACGCCCCGCGGAGAGTCGCACGTTGTGTTCGCGATCGCCTGTGACCATCGAACAAACCCGCAGTGCGACCAACCTGGGACGAGACACAATTTGCCGACGGTTCGGGTGAGTATTACGACGATGCGGTGCGGCACTTGATGAATATGGCCATTGCAAGTGGCTTCTCTCCGTCAGAAGTGTTTTACCACAAGGACCTGTGGACACGCTTTCAGGTATTTGCCGACTGGCAGTTCAATGTGTTGTTGAAACATGGACTGCAGTCTCACCATGAATTCCTTGATATCGGCTGTGGAGTCATGAGGCCGGGGATGAAACTGGTTCCGTATCTTGACGACGATCGGTACTGCGGAATCGACCCGATTCGCGGTTATCTTGATCTTGCCGACCGGTACATGCAGAAAGTCGTTCAGCGCAATAAACAATATGAACTGCTTGCCAGCAGCAATTGCGACTTAGGACGATTTCGTCGACGCTTTAATTTCGCGATGGCTCATTCCCTGTTCACTCACCTGTCCTTTGACCAGAACGAGCACTGTTTCTGTCGATTGAAAGAAGTGATGAACGCTGGCGGTCAGTTCCTGTTTACCGTCTGCCTCGGCGATGATCGCGAGGAAGACTTTATCTACGTCAACGATACTCCGATGACTCATTCACTTCGTCGTGATATGTCATTCTTCCAGTCGCTGGCTGAAAAGGTCGGTTTCCGCTTCGAATTCCTCGGACGTGCGGACCATCCGACTCAGTTGGTGTGCACCGCGACTTTTTGAGTTGCTGTTGCGTGGCTCGGCAGTCGAAGTTGTTCGTATTGACGGTGACTCACCGATCTATCACACTTGCCGTGTTGTGGTGATAAAATACGGGCGACGAGATTTCTTGACGGAACAAGCAATGCAGGACATGGAACGTCACCGCCCCGGTAGTGTCTCCATTACGGCGCGAAGGCGAGTTTCTTACTGGTCATGGGAATTCCGCAACTATTATCAATGGATGCGCGCGCGGATGGAAGCGGCCCGTAAGACCCGGTTTGTGTTGCTGTGCCGTGGTCGTTCCGGCAGTCATCTGCTCATGTCAATGCTGGAACAGCATCCGTTGATCCATTTGGACCACGAACGCTTCGTACTTCATCAGCCGAAATTTCGGGTGACATTTCTGAAACAATACTTTGAAGGCCTCAGTACACGTGGCAACACGCCGGTCTATGGCTGCAAGACTCACGTCCAGCATGTAGACAAGCAGGGCGTCGACGCAGTGAAGTTCTTTCGCCGTCTGCATAAGGACGGCTGGCTGCTGATCTATCTCCATCGCAAAGATCTTGTCCGGCAGGGCATTTCAAAGGCCATTGTCCGCGACAGAAACGCTGTTTTCGACACGGAAAAGGATCCTTTGAGAGACTACAAAGTCCGGCTGGATCCTCAATGTCTGCTGACGTTGATCGACAATCAGCAGAAGGATATGGAACGGGATGACGCTGTCCTCTCAAGACTGCCGCACCTGCGGCTTGAGTACGGTGCTGATCTTTCGCAGCCGGATCGGCAGCAGGCGACGCTGAAGCGGATCTTTGATTGCGTCGGCGTGGACGCGGTCGAAACGAAGTCAGACATTCAGAAGACAACACCTCACGATCTTCGCGATATCATTTTGAACTACGATGAAATTATGCAGGCCATTGCTGCTTCAAAATATCGAGACTTTCTTACGCAGGACGACTTGGCAGCAGAGTGTCGTCGGACTGCTTAACAGAGAAGTGCCGTGAAACACCTTGCAGAACTACTTACGAATGCCGCGCAGTATTCGCCGAACGCGGAGGCCGTGGTCTACGATGACACCTCTGTTACCTATTGGGAATTGGACGAGCGTTCGAATCAGGTTGCGCGTATTTTGCAGGATCTTGGCGTTCGGCGAGGCGACCGTGTCGGGCTGCTGATGGAAAAGTCGCCGGAGAATCTCGCGGCACTGTTTGGGATTTTGAAAGCCGGAGCCGGATATGTTCCTCTCCCCCTGGCAGATCCTCCGGCCAGAATCTGCCAACTGATTGCCGATTGCGGCATGCAAATTCTGTGTGCCACGTCGCTTCAGATTCAGAAACTTGATCTTGCATCGCATGCAACTCTGGAGCACGTGATTGTGCTGGGGGATCAGTACGATGCTCAGGTCGATGGCTTGCACGTGTATTCGTGGAGTGCTGTCGAGAAAACGTCTAGCGAATGCCTGTCCTTTTCTGTTGGTCGCGAGGACCTAGCCTACGTGATCTATACGTCTGGTTCGACAGGTAAACCGAAGGGAGTGATGATCAATCATGGCGGGGTGCTGGACATGGTCGCGTGGGCGACAGAGTACTTCGAGCTCGGGCCGCAGGACCGAATCGCAAATGTAGCGCCCCTGCAGTTCGACGTCTCGGTGTTCGATATTTTTTCGAGTGTCGCGGCCAGGGCAACACTGTTGCCGGTTCCGGCCATCGTTTGTGCATTTCCGTACCGTCTTGCAGAGTTTCTGGCAGCGCAGTCGATCACGTTCTTGTTTTCCGTGTCTTCTCTCATGGTAAATCTGGTGCTCAAGGGAAGTCTGGGGCGTCACGACCTGTCAGCGCTGCGCGAGATCCTGTTTGGAGGAGAATTTTTTCCACTCAGTTCCCTGCAGGCGCTGGTTCGGGACGTGCCGTCTGCTCGCTTCCACAATCTCTACGGAGTCACAGAAGCGACCGTGCTCTCGACGTGCCACACGTTCACTGCAGCACCATCACAGCCCATTCATGTTGGGCCGGCTGTTGCGACGACCCGAATTCACGTGGTTGATGACGGTGGCCGGCCCGTCCCTGCCGACAGGGAAGGCGAAATCTGGATCAGCGGGCCGGCAATCATGCAGGGTTATTGCGGGATGGCCGATGAAACGGAGCGAGCTTTTTCATCGACGGCAGCGGACAGGACCGCAGATGTCGCCTATCGCACTGGTGACCGCGGACGCCTCGATTCACAGGGCAACCTGCATGTCATCGGACGGAGGGACCAGATGGTGAAACACCGAGGCTACCGAATCGAGCTTTCGGAGATTGAGTCAGTGTTGGGTGAGCACTCGGACGTCGCAGAAGTTGCTGCCTTTTGTGGGGGTGACGATGATTCGGAGCCTGGTTTATGGGTCGCCGTTGCGACGACGGCGAGCGACCAAGAACTGGCAACTCACTGCGCCGAAAAGCTGCCGGTTTACATGGTCCCGGGAAAATTCCACCGGTTGGACGCATTGCCGCATACGGCGACGGGGAAGGTGGACCGAAACCAAACAATGCAGTTGCTCAGACCTTTCCAGCGAACACTCGGAAACGATCCGTTGTCGCCTGGAGCGATGATTCAAAAATAACGACGACTGTCGGACGATCGGTGTAACACCAGGTGAAAGAGATTAGTTATGAAACCATCGCGCGTTGATGAATCGGTTCTGCGGGAACTGAAGCAACATGTGAAGACGATGCTGCAGAGCCGTGGCCGGCAAATCATCGTAGGCGCCGGAGATTCGCTGGTCGAAACTTTGGGACTCGATTCACTGCAGTTGTTTGAACTGAGCTGTTTCGTGGGCGAACACTTCAATATTCCAATCGGCGCCGGCGACGTCGTTCCCGAGAACTTCGGTACACTCGAGGCGGTGGCTCAGCTGGTCGCGAAAAAACGGTCGCCCGGTGCTGCAGCCGCTTAAGCGAGCAGCCAGTTTGAGGTAGCCGAACCGCCCAGGGCTTCCAGATACGATTACCAGACAAATGCGTTGGCCGTTCGCCTCTGGCAACGACCGGTTTGGGCATACTGCCCGGATGCAACCAGAATGATGAAAACTTTCGATCGATTGCCCGGTTTGTCAGCACAACTCACCGAACGGATGGCGCGTAGCGCCCTGAGGATTCTGTGTTCCGCTTTGGGGTCGTCATTTCTTCGACGAGTGTGTTTCCCCAGCCACGTTGAAGCCGTTCGCCAGTTTGTCAAAGTGACCGGAATTGGCGGTGATGTCAGTGATTACGAACGCTACAGCATCGTCACGCATCTCCTTCGGAGACGCCTCCTGAAGTATCTGAAAGTTCATCGTGAACTGCCCCCGTGGAATGTTGAGAGTACGCGAACTGTTAACAGGACAATTCTTGAGGAGGCAGTCACCGCCGGTGATGGCGTCATGATCATCGTCTTTCACAGTGTCCTCGATCCCTTCATTTTCCCTCTGTTGAAAACACTCACAACTGCTGACCTGCAATTCATCGGCGGACAGGAAATTCGTGAACACGTCGCGGCTATGGCACCGACGAAGAACACGAGGCTCTTTTTTGCCGGTCAAATGCTCAGAGCTGCGCAGACGCTGCAGAACGGCGGCATGGTCGCTGTCAGCCCGGACGGGCTGCACGGTGAAAGTGGCCGCGAATTTCGGTTTCTGAACCGCTGTCGCGATTTTCAGCCTGGCTTCGCAGAGCTAGCGCTACACACCCGTGCGAGGCTGGTACCTGTGGACCTCACTCTTGAGGCGGACGGAAGTTTCAGGCTTCAATTCTTTCGGGAGTTCCGCGTGGATCGGAAGAACGTGGATTGTCACGAGACACGGGTTGCCGAATTGATCTCTGAATACGTCGCCTGGGTGAGCGAGAGATGGACGAATAACCCCGGCAATGTAAGACTGCAAAAGATACGTCAACATCTGGCACTGCCTCCAGTCACGGACGAGACGGTCCCCCCAAAGCGCGTGGCGGGGTAACCGGACCGCCGCATCGTCATGTACTGCTGATTTGTCGACTGCGACGTCGAAAAACAAACCTGGTTCGCGAATACTCGCATCTGAAAGACTCATGCAGGCGATCGAAGACAATCATGGTGTGACGACGGGAAAACTTTTCCTGGATCTTTTTCGGAATCAACCGAAGCTGTGCGCTATTGCTGTGCTGTTGGCCATCCTGCTTCCGTTTTGCAGTGGACTCACCATTCTGCTGACGATACCGATCCTGAATTCTGTGGATATTTCACTCGGCCCGTCGACGTCAAATTCGATCGGCGAGTTTTTTCGCAGCGTTTTTGCAACAATCGGTGTTCCACAGTCCCTGCTCGGTGCTCTGTTTGTATTCATAAGCACTTCGACGATCCAGGCGATGTTACTTTGGTATCAGCTTAGAGTGAACGCCCGCCTGCGAGTTAAATTTGTTGTGGGTCGGCAAAAACGTCTGAATGAAGCGATTGGTGCGGCGCAATGGTTGGTCTGTATGCAGGTCCGCCCACAGGACGTTGCCCACAGCCTGTCAGTCGAAGCGGACAGAGTTCTGAAAGGACTAAAATCGCTGTTGTCGCTGGTCTCGAATGTTTCTTTGGCTGTCGTTTATCTGTTGTTTTCCGCCTGTTTGTCTGCAGCGATGACCATGGTCGTGGCATTCGTGGGTCTGGTGCTGACGCCGTTCGTCATGCCCATGGTCCGCTCATCTCGAGGATCTGGTGTTCAGTTATCGCGATTGACTCGGCAATTCTATCGAGACGTTCTTGATCATCTGGCGGGAGTTAAGGAAGCGAAGAGCATGGACGCTGAATCGCGTCATGCCGTCGAGTTTGAAACGGTAGCAGATCTAGTGGCACAAACCCGTTTGCGTTTTGAGTCAGCAAAAGGAGCATCGCATTTCGTTTTCTCTTTCGGAACAGCAGTTGGGATCGGTTTTTCGGCCTACTTGGCGGTTGAGGTCCTGAAGATCCCCATCGTCAATCTGTTTCTACTGATCATTATTTATTCTCGCCTTACACCACGGCTGTTGAAGATTCAGAGCGATTTTCAGGACATTGTCTACATGCTGCCAGCTTATGCAAATATGATCAATCTTCAGAGAGTGGCTGAGTCTGCAGCGGAGAATCGACCGGATGAATCCTCAGGCCGGAAGATCCCATTCAAAAAGTCCATCGAACTGACCGATGTGGGATTTCGATATCAAAATGACGCTGACGTCTGGGCCCTGCTGCACATTAATCTCACATTCGCTGCCGGTTCTGTGACAGCGATCGTTGGACATTCCGGCTCCGGTAAGAGCACCCTTGCCGATCTTTTGTTGGGACTGTTGCATCCGGCCGAGGGGCAGATTACTGCTGACGGAACAAATATTCACAACCATGTGTCGTCGTGGCGCCGTTTGGTCGGCTATGTTCCTCAAGATACGTTTCTGCTGCATGATACAATTCGAGCGAATTTACTATGGGCAAATCCGAAGGCCACCGCAGACGACATTTCCGAAGCGTTGCGGCTGGCTTCGGTTGACGACGTTGTTGCCGGACTTCCCGATGGTCTGGAAACAATTGTCGGTGAGCGAGGTTTGCGGTTATCCGGTGGCGAACGACAGCGCATTGCCCTGGCAAGGGCAATGCTGCGCAAACCGTCCGTGTTGATCCTCGACGAAGCCACGAGTTCACTGGACGCGGAGAATCAGGAAAAGGTGATGTCCGCGTTGAGAACTCTACACGGTAAGTTGACCGTGATTCTGATCGCACATCGCATGTCAACGGTTCGTTCGGCGGATCAGATTGTGATCCTCGATCAGGGACACGTTGTGGCTCAGGGGCGTTTTGAGGAACTGCGTGCAAAGAACGATCGATTTCGAAAACTAATCAACGATGAACCCTTACCCATGGCATCGTGAGGCGGTCGAGTTGATGGAGATGGCGACATTCGCTACGTTCGGCCCACC
>JBDONA010000161.1:0-1837 GCA_039831575.1 Fuerstiella sp.
AGCTGTGGGATTCGGCCGATGCACCACCGGATGTATTGGGCTTCCTGCAGCAACAGACGACCGTTGATTCTGATCAATGGCTGGCAGTGTTGTTGTCCGATCAGAAACGAAGGTGGCTGACGGAAAACCCGCTGCAGGTGGAAGATTATTTGGTCGGACTGCCAGACCTTCCTGAGGACGTGGACTGGAAACTGCAGCTGGCCATCGGAGAATTCGAAGCACGTCGAGACACAGGCCAACCGCTCAGCCAGGATGAGATCAGCTCACGGTTCGCTGACATCAGTGATACGCTGCGAGACTGGCTGCAGGGACCGTTGCCACAGGGGCCCCACAACCGTCAAAAGCTGACAAAACTGCACCCCGAACTGATGGAAACGGAGATCAGGGTTCAGGACGACATGGCGTCGACGGTCACTTACATCAGCAGCACTGGCATCGGCGTTGAGCAGAAAGGTCGTTATCGGCTGGATCGTGTGCTGGGCGAAGGGGGGTTTGGCCGAGTCTACCTGGGGTTTGACGAGGAACTGCAACGGCAGGTCGCCATCAAGGTCCCGAAACCCGAGCGGTTTCAGCATCCCGAAGATGCCGACCAATACCTGGAAGAAGCCCGCATCGTCGCCAGCCTGGATCATCCGAACATTGTGTCGGTTTACGACATGGGCCGCACTGACGATGGCTCCATCTACGTGGTGTCCAAATACATCGAAGGTTGCACGCTGAGTGATCGGATCCGGAACCACCGTCCTGACGATAAAGAAGCTGCTGGGCTATTGGTCACGATTGCCCAGGCCCTGCAGTACGCTCACGAACGCCGTTTGATTCACCGGGATATCAAACCGGGCAACATTCTGATCGAAGACAGCACGGATACGCCGTATGTCACCGACTTCGGGCTGGCGATTCGGGAAGAAGACTATCTCAAGGGCAGCAGGATCGCCGGCACACCGGCTTACATGAGTCCCGAACAGGCACTGGGGGAAGGTCATCGTCTGGACGGTCGCAGCGACATCTTTTCTTTGGGCGTGATTCTTTATGAACTGTTGACCGGCAGGAAACCGTTTCGCGGCAACTCCACTCTGGAAACATTGCAGCAGATAAGTTCTCAGGATCCTCGCCCGCCGCGAGAACTGGTCGACACCATTTCACCGGAACTGGAACGTATCTGCCTGAAGGCACTGTCAAAGCGGGTCTCGGATCGTTATGCCACCGCGGCCGGGTTGGCCGACGATCTGTTGCACTGGCAGCAGGGACCCCGGCCGGAGACCGGCGCACTCCAGATCGTCCCCAAGGGGTTGCGATCGTTTGATGCCGACGATGCGGACTTCTTCCTGGAGCTGTTGCCCGGTCCCCGCAACCGTCATGGCCTGCCCGACAGCATTCAGTTCTGGAAGACGCGTATTGAACAGACCGATCCGGACAAGACGTTTTCCGTGGGGTTGATCTACGGCCCCAGCGGTTGCGGCAAATCGTCTTTGATGAAAGCAGGTCTGCTGCCCCGCTTGTCGCAGGATGTGACTGCGATTTATGTCGAAGCGACTCCCGACGAGACGGAAACCCGGATTCTGCATGGGCTCAGGAAACAACTTCCTGAACTGCCGGCTGACCTGGGTCTGGTGGATACGTTCGCTCGACTGAGAAGAGACGAAGGCTCGCAGGTGGTTGTGGTATTGGACCAGTTCGAACAGTGGCTGCATGCACACCGCAGTGAAGAAGCGCCCGAGCTTGTCGCCGCTTTGCGGCAGTGTGACGGTGGCAACATTCAGTCTATCGTGATGGTGCGGGATGACTTCTGGATGGCTGTCAGCCGATTCATGAAACAGTTGGAAGTTCGCTTGCT
>JBDONA010000768.1:0-7645 GCA_039831575.1 Fuerstiella sp.
TTCGTCGCCGGTCAACATGCCGCCTTCGCCGGTGGTCAGGTTTTTCGTGGCATAGAAACTGAAACATGTTGGATTCGAACCCGTGCCGATCGGCTGGCCCTTCCAGGCTGCTCCAATCGCATGAGCTGCGTCTTCAATCAGATACAGATTATGACGTTGGGCGATGTCACGAATCGCATCCAGTTCCACCGGGTGACCGGCATAGTGAACGGCGATGATGGCCTTCGTCGCGGGAGTGATGGCCTGTTGTATTTTCGCGGGGTCAATGTTCAACGTGTCGGGTTCCACATCAACCAGCACCGGCTTCGCTCCAGCGTGTTCAATCACGTTGACGGACGCGGCAAACGTGAGCGGGGTCGTGATGACCTCATCGCCCGGTCCGATTTCCAGCGCGACCAGCGACAGATGAAGAGCCGCCGTGCAGGAACTTAACGTCAGCGCCGCGGGCGCTTGAGTGTACTCCGCAAATTCGTCGGCAAATTTTCGTGTCTTCGGACCGGTCGTTAACCAACCTGACCGCAGAGTGTCGACGACTTCTTTGATCTCAGCTTCACCAATCAGTGGTGGGGCAAACGGCAGAAAAGTGTCTCGCATTGTCGGTGCCTCCATGCATCGCAACATATGTGTGTTTCAGGAGAGTCCACATCCATTGTGGTTTCCGCCGTGAGGTGTAGCGTTTGTCTCCGAATTCGGCCAGATCAACTGCCGGCACGGTCACTTAATGTGTAGTCACGGATTGTGGTTTTCAGCGCAGGATGGGACCATCGTCCCGTCGAGTAGTTTGATTGAGCTCGGGACAATGGTCCCAAGCTGCGTAACTGCCCAGGTTCACAACCATTCACGACGACACCCGCCACGTGATTGCGGCTGCAGATGTCAACCCTGGTTATCAGCCGTTCTGACAGTGGCTGAGCGGCGTTGATCAACTGGAGCACCGGCGTCGATTGGTTGGTAATGATCCTCACAGTTTTCGACGGTGCGAACGGAATTTCGTGTTTCGATTCGGGTGAGTGCCGCAAACGAAGGCGGATTCTGTTAGAAACGGAGGATCACGCGACTGGCGGAAATCAGCAAACGCGTGTCTGACGACTTCAGCCACGCTGAGAACACAACGATGCAACATGGATCGGACATCTTGATCATTGGTGCCGGAGTCATTGGACTCAGCACGGCCTACCGATTGGCAGGGCAGGGCGTTTCCGTCACCGTCGTCGACCGACAACGCGTCGGTTCCGAAGCATCGTGGGCCGGCGCTGGTATGTTGCCTCCTGGGGATTTGGCGACTGCTGAAACTCCGGAAGCTCGACTGCGTTCCTACAGCTACGACATGTGGGAACAGTTTTCTGCTCAGCTCAAGGAACTGAGCGGCATTGACAACGGCTATCGCAAATGCGGCGCGGTGGAGGTGGGACTCGACAGTGCGGCCGTTGATTCACAGATCAAACAATGGCAGGCAGAAGGCCTCGGCTGCAATCCGCTTGATCGTGCAGCACTGGAGCGGCACGTTCCCGGCCTGCACCAGCAGTTTCAATACGGCGCCTTTCTGCCGGAATTTGCTCAGGTACGAAACCCCAGACACCTGAAAGCACTAGCCACAGCCTGTCAGGGCATGGGCGTGGAGATTCTTGAGGATGTTGGACACTTATCCATTTGTGCAAAGGGCAGGGCGGTGGAAGTGACGACGCCGTTGCGTCGCCTGGCAGCGGACCGCGTATGTGTGACGGCGGGGGCATGGACCGGGCAGATCATGAAGCCACTCGGCGTTGAGCTTCCGGTGGCCCCTGTTCGCGGGCAGATCGCTCAGCTGCGAGTCAGTCAGTTGCCGTTTTCGTGCGTCATCGAACAGGGGCGCCGCTACCTGGTTCCACGAGCTGACGGACTGATTCTTGTCGGCTCAACGGAAGAACACGTTGGCTTTGAAAAGCGAAACACAACTGAGGGAATTTCCGGGCTGCTGAGTTTTGCAGAATCGATCGTGCCGGAACTGGGAGCCGCAGAAGTCGTTCGTTGTTGGGCGGGATTGCGTCCGGGATCTCCGGATGAATTGCCGTTTCTGGGTCGCGTTCCGGGGTTCGACAACGTGTTTATCGGCGCAGGACATTTCCGATCAGGGTTGCAGATGTCGCCAGCAACCGCAGCCGTCCTTGCTGACCTGATGCTGGATCGCACCCCGGCGATCAGTCTTGACGGTCTCGATCCGAATCGCATTACTAAGCCGCTCGTTGTCTGATTTAATATGAATACTCGCAAACTCATTGTCGTTGGTGGCGGTCCGATCGGATTGGAAACAGCCCTTCGCGCCAGCGCAGCTGGATTTGACGTCACGATTCTGGAGAAAGGGCGTATCGGCGCCGCCGTCAGAAGCTGGGGGCACGTGCGGCTGTTTACGCCATTCAGGATGAATAGTTCGTCCGCCGGCAGAGTGGCCGTTGCGGCTGACCGGGAACTGCCGGAACAGGGCGCTATTCTCTCCGGCGATGATTACGTGACGTCGTACCTGGAACCACTGGCCGAACGAATCCGCCCACACGTGACGGTACTCGAACAGCGTGAAGTCGTTGCCGTCGGCCGATCAATGTGTGGCAAATCGGACCTGATCGGCCAGTCAATTCGCGGAGCGCAACCATTTCGAGTCTTGTGTCGGACACAGTCCGAACCGCTCAGCACGGAGAGTACAACGGACATTGACCTTCCGTCATCGAACGGCTTCCCTGATCAATCGGCCGCTCCGGACGGACGTGAGGAAGTTTTTGAGGCGGACGTGCTGATTGACTGCACTGGTTTTATTTCAAGACATCGATCTATCGGGGCAGGGGGAATACCGTGTCCAGGAGAGTCGTCCGTGTTGTCGGATTCAGATTACGTCATTCCCGATATCGCCGGGAATGATCGCGATCAGTTTGCCGGCCAGCACACGCTGGTTGTGGGCAGTGGTTACTCGGCGGCCACGTCGGTTTGTCTGTTGGCCGAACTTCAGAACTCTGCGCCGACGACACGAGTCACCTGGATCACTCGGGGAAACCGCAGCGCCCCCATAACGCTGGTTGAAAATAACGTTCTGGTCGAACGGTCCACGCTGACCGCAACGGCCAATCGTCTGGCCATTCAATCAGACTCGTGCGTGGAATGGCTGGCTGGACCGTTGATCGAACGGCTGAGCAGAACCGCCGCCAGAATCCGCGTGGAATTGACCTGGCCGGAAGAAGACGCCGCCGCGGAACAGAGCAGGGCACAGGTGGTTGTTGATCGCATCATCGCGAATGCCGGATTCCGGCCGAACACTGAAGCTTTTCACGAGCTGCAGATTCACCGTTGTTATGCGACCGATGGCCCAATCAATCTGGCCGCTCATCTGTTGGGTGAAACGTCGCGCGATTGCCTGCAGCAAAGTGTTGGAGGCCCGGAACTGCTGCGGAACCCGGAACCCAATTTCTACATTCTTGGAGCCGCCAGTTACGGGCGCGATTCGCGGTTTCTTCTGCAGAACGGGCTCAAGCAGATTGATGCACTGTTTGACCATATTGCGACGACGGATCAAATCGCGGCACTGGAAGGAATTGCGACTTGAGTACGTTGGAGATTATCGACGTTCCACACATCGAACTGCGGTCGCTGGATGAACTTTGGTTTCAGGTGGCCGGGACGGTCTGCAACCTGACGTGCCATCATTGCTTTATCAGCTGCAGTCCTCACAATCAAAGTTTCGAATTTCTGACTTTTGCACAGGTCGAAACGGCGCTGCTGGAGTCTGTTGAGCACGGTGTTCGTGAGTATTATTTTACGGGCGGCGAACCGTTTTTGAACAAAGACCTGGTTCGCATGCTGAAGCGTGCGCTGGACTTTGGTCCGGTCACGGTGCTGACGAACGGAACCGTGCTGAAGCCCGAATGGCTGAGCGAACTACGTGTTGCCGAGGAAGCATCCGGTTTCAGTCTCGAGTTTCGTGTTTCCATCGACGGCCCGACTGCCGAGATCAATGATCCCGTGCGTGGTGTCGGCACTTTCGAACGAGCGATCAACGGTGTTGCGCTGCTGTGTAAACACGACTTTCTGCCAATCATCACAATGACTCAGACGTGGGACGATTCCAGGAACGCTGAGATTCTGCAGCAATTCCGGGAGGTGCTTGAACAGGTTGGCTGCGATCGCCCTCGTCTGAAGATTCTGCCCCGCCTGAAGATCGGTGCTGAAGAGAACCGGACAGAAGGATACGCCGACACGGAGCGCATTACGCATCAGATGATGGAAGGCTTTGATCGAAATCAACTGTTGTGTCATCACAGCCGCATCATCACCAACCGAGGCGTTTACGTTTGTCCGATTTTGTTGGAAGCGATGGACGGAAGAATGGGTGACACGCTGGCCGAGTCATTGCATCCGTTTCCTCTGAACCATGGTGCCTGTTACACGTGTTATCAGTTTGGAGCCATCTGCACCAACACTACGCTGCGGCCGCGGGAAAATCTTGATCAAACTTCAGCCTGAAGAATCAGGGCAGGTGCACTTGTCTTAAACAGAAGGACGCAAAGGAAGCAAAGAAACACATGCTATTGTTCCTTGCTTCCTTCTGTTTAATTTTCTGTTTTCCATCCGGTCCCAAAATAACTATGAGACTTGCACTATTTGGCGGACTGTACAGCAACTCCCTGGCTCTGGAAGCCGCGATTGCGGATGCGCAGAATCGCGGTGTTGATGCGATGTATTGCCTGGGAGATCTGGGAGCATTTGGACCTCATCCGGATCGTGTTTTCCCTCTACTGCGACAGCACGACATTTTCTGTGTTCAAGGCAACTACGACGACAGCATTGGCAACGAACTGAACGACTGCCAGTGCGGGTACACGGATCCTCGAGACAACCTCTTCGCACAGATCAGTTACGATTACACTTTGCAGAACACCAGCGCAGATAACAAAGCGTGGCTACGCAACCTGCCGACGGAATTGCGTCTGAGCGTCGACGGCCTTTCCGTGTTGTTGTGTCACGGCAGTCCCCGCAGGACCAACGAATTCCTCTGGCAGTCAACTACCAGCACCGCGTTTCTCAATCGACTGGCGGACGAACAATCAACAGATCTGATCATCGGCACTCATTCCGGCATTCATTGGCAGCGGGAATTGAAAGACGGTCGTCGTTATGTGAATGTCGGTGTCCTTGGTCGATCGGAAAACGACGGCACAACAAATGTCTGGTACGCCGTTCTATGCACGGGATCCGATGCCGATTCGGACGCCCTTCCCTGCACTGCGAACGGTGGGGCAGTGTCTGTATCCGTCAGCTTCGTACCCGTGACTTACGATTACTCATTACTGGCCGAGGAGATGCGTCGGGAGAAACTGCCGGACGAGTTTGTTCAGACGGTACTGACTGGCTGGTGGACGACGTGCCTGGAAATTCTGCCGTCGCGCGAACGACGGATGGGGAAATTCTAAACGTCCGTTGAAGGCAGTGATTCGTGATTGCTGGCACGCTTGAGGCATCGCGGAAATCAGATAACGTTCCTCAGCATTGTCGCGTTTCCGTTCGTGACGTGAGCTGTCCTGTTTTAATTTCTCAATAGCCTTCCCCATGCGCGCCGTTGTTCAGCGAGTTTCCAGAGCGTCCGTCACCGTAGACGGAGAAATTGTTGGGGCTATACAGCAGGGGTTGTTGATCCTGCTGGGTGTGGCCGACGACGATGCTCAGCAAGACGTGATCTGGCTGGCGGGCAAGGTTGCGGGACTGCGTGTGTTCGAGGATGGCGACGGCAAAATGAATCTTGATCTGACGGATGTCGCTGGGTCCGCTCTGGTCGTCAGTCAGTTCACATTGTTGGGAAACTGCCGCAAAGGGCGCCGGCCCTCATTCGTCAGAGCGGCTCGACCGGAACTGGCCAACAGTCTTTACCAGAGTTTTGTTGCTGAAATGCGAGGGCAGGGCATCACCGTCGAAACCGGCACCTTTCAGGCACAGATGGACGTGGAATTGGTCAATGACGGTCCGGTGACGCTGCTGCTGGACAGCCGGAAGACGTTCTGAATTCCGTCTTTCCGTGTTTCACTCAAACCACCTATAATGCGACTGAAGTGAACTTCGCAAAAACACTGCATTGAATGTCGAGTGCTGGTTATGGTGAGTTGGTACGACTTCGTCGTTCTGGCGATTCTGGTTTACACCGCATGGCAGGGGGCTCAGCGAGGCCTGTTGACACAGCTGGCATGGATTGCTGCGCTCGTCCTGTGTTTTAAGTTTGCTGACCAGTTGGCTCCTGCGATCGAACCGATGATCAACGTTGAGCAGCCGCTGAAGCATTGGATTTCGATGTTCATTCTGTATCTCGGCTTTTCGCTGGGATCGTTCATGGTGGCTCGGATTCTGAACAGCTGGCTTGAGAAAGCAAAATTCAAAGACTTCGATCGTCATCTGGGCGGCTTGTTAGGCCTTGTGAAAGGTGTGGTGATCTGTCTGGTGGCAACATTTTTTGCCGTCACGCTTTCGGAATCATTGAAGGGGACCGTGCTTGAATCCAGAAGCGGTGAAGCCGCGTGCTACATTCTGGACCACATCGAACCGTTGACGCCCGAATACTTTCACGAATATCTTGAGGAATACCAGAACGAGTTGAAGCCCATCCATGAACACCTTGGCCACGAAACCCCATTGTCAGACCTATGGGGAGACGGTCACACGGAAATGCTACGGGACGGTGAAAGTCGGGAATCGGGGGACGAATTCCGACTGCCGGACCTGTTTGACGGAATCGGAGGCACCACTGAGTCCGGATCTCCCGACCGTGTCGATCCGGCAGGCACTGGCAATGCGCCCACGCTTGATGAAGTGCTGAGAAAATTGCCGCAGCCGCTGCGACAGCATATGGCGCCCCAGCTGCAGCGATACTGGAATTCTGCCACGACCATCCAGAAGCAGAATCTGGCCTTTGATCTCAGCCAATCTCTGCCCGTTGAAGTACCGAATGTGGTCACCGACTTCCTGAATCAGGTCGCCACAGAAAGTGGCGTCTCGAACAGGAGCAGGGCGGGCCAGGAAAGTTTCTCTGACCTTCTGAACGAAATCGGCGACATCTATCAGGATCGCCGGATGATTACTCAGCGAACCAAACAGCATTTGGCGGGGATACCACCACAGGTGCAACTGGCGGTGATTGAAGACTGGGCGGCTGACCTGCGGATGGACGTGAGTGATCCGGATCCGCAGACCACTGTCTCAACTCGTCTGGACGAACGCATTGTTCGGCAGCTGGAGAAAGCTCGCGTGTCATGGAACAGCCTGAGCTTTGACCTTCAACAACGCCTGAACCAGTCGTTGCGATAACCTCGTTTGGACGGCCGCGGTTCCAGACAGGGCGTTTTCTGAGTCTTTAAAAGCCGGTGTTTTTTTTGATTAACTTAACATAACGGACATTATCGGACGTTGCGTGTGGTTGAAGAATGGGGCCTGTGTTGAGTCCAGAGCGGTGATGTTGGTGTGACACGCGACAGTCATTTGTGGCAGTTGACTGGGGCAATTGACCGCTGCCGCAGAACTGCCCTGCGACGTCCAATTCGACGTTTGGTGCCGTTGCCGGCACGTCTGGAATTCAGCGACGCGATGGCTGGGTGGAGTTCGGCAGGCGTCTGGCCTACGCAACCACTCCTTCCTCAAATAC
>JBDONA010000770.1:0-31479 GCA_039831575.1 Fuerstiella sp.
ACCCCTCCATCACGAGCCGCTTACGCAGATTCTCCACCGTCTGCACGCGACAGGAAAACGCTTCGGCAATCCGAGCATCCGTCCAGTTTTGTCCGCGAACATCCGCCTTCAACAGAATCTGAGCGCGCCTGACTTTTTGCGAAGAGCCTGTCAGCCGCTTGCTCACACCAGGCAACGTCTCACGCTCCTTCTTGGACAACCGCACGATATACTTCTTTTTCATCGAAACTTCCTTCTTGAGTTAAGAGAAGATTCGCTCATCACGCCAATTTGTGGAACCCTAATTCCAAAGACTGACGAAGCACCAGGGTATCAGGCTGTAGCCGAACGAGAGAGGATGAAGAAAGACCCAAGCCTGAAAGCCAGTACACGGAAAACGGCTCAGCGAGCTCGTGACTGTCTGGCGGTGTTCGAAAAACACGAACTGCCGCCGAAAACCAAATATGCCACCGACGTAAAACAGGCAGACAGCTTTGTGGTGGACGCATGGGATGTGATGGCAGCCAAAGGAGCGTCGTTATTTGAAGCAGATGCGTTTCTTTCGGATATCAGGATTGATGGTGACTTTGCGGTCGCGAAGGCTCACAATTTCTGGAGGCGACACGGTTCCAATGAAGAAGACAGCTACCATGTTCATTTTGTCAGGGTCAACGACCGCTGGCTGATTGACATCAGCCCGTGGTGGATGCCGTGGGGACGCCCGCTGATTGAACGCCGCAAGATTCTGGCAGAACGGTATGCTCGTTGATTTCGTTGTCGGGCAATTCTATTGCCAAACGCTTTGTTGGTTTGCAGCCTGTCAGCTTCACGCCCTGGATGCGGTTGCGGGATTCAATCGAAGGACGAGAATCCGCCGGGCCCTCTGCACTCGATCGAAGATCAGGAAAACGGATCTTCACACGCATCAAAACTCGAAAAATAAATAATGCAGATTCTGTCGCGTTCCTGTTCGATTTACTGCCTGCTGCTTTCCCTTGTGATGGGGGGAACATCTGCTGCAGACCGGGACGAACGGAAGCCTTATTTCCCGCCGCAGAAGGTTTCGGTGTTGCCGATTCTGCACGTGCCAAAGGGACTGGCTGCACCGGATCCCGCTCTTGCCAGGATGATCTACCGGCATGTGCAGTGCACGATAAAAAGCAATTCCGCTGGCAGCTATCCTAAAGTAACAGACTACAGAATTGTCGTCACAACTGATGCCGGGGAAACGTTGGGTACATATATTCAGAACGCCATCAGTGTGCGCATCGACGCAAGTCCCGGCCCGACAATCAGCTTCGACAGCCGTTCGATGTGGCATTCGGACGCTGTCGACGGCGAAGCCCATGTTGATCTGAAGTTTCCGTTTCCGGTTGAACTGTCTTTCATGAGGATTTATTCAGGCCACAGCGGCACGTATCACCCGGTTACTACCGCCGGCGTGCTGATTCCCGATAACGGTGGCAGTTACCGGGAACGTGGTCGCCGGGAGTTCCAGGGCCTTGATGACCGTGTCAGCTTTGACACCTCAGAGTCTCAAACCTGGCGGTTGGCACTGACACCCGGCAAAAGTCGTAAAGTCACCCACCGAGGAATACGGTTTTACTCGGACGACACCGAGATTTTTGGCCCCGCGATTTGCCTGGTGAAGCCGTGACAAACAACGGATTCAGCATCAATGAAAGACAGCCTCAAGAGGAAGGTCCGATCGAACGGTTTGGCTGACCCGCGACAAAGGGCGGCAACACCAGGTCGTTCAGCGGCGTCTGAAAGCAGGCCGCCTTTATGAGGGTGTTATTGATCGAACGCCGGAACTGGCACGACACGATCAGTTCGGTTGTTCGAATCTGACAAATCGCCCCGGGAATTTCGCGTTCGCTTCGAACGGAACCGGCTTGGCGTCACGGACAACGGCCGTTCCGCCGACCAACACGTTTGAGATTCCCGTCGCCGTAAGCTGGGGGTTGTCATAGGTGGCCTGGTCCTGAACTTCGTCCGGTTGAAAGACCACGATGTCCGCGACAGCGCCTTCGCGAATGACGCCTCGATCCTTGATTCCGAACCGATGTGCGGCATGCCCCGAAAGCTTGTAGACCGCGTCTTCGATTGACATCAGTCCGTACTCGCGGACGCACGTGCCCAACAGCCGTGCGGCTGAGCCAAACTGACGCGGATGAATCATGCCTCCGTCGGCGTAGATACCGTCGCTGCCCATCATGTACAGATCGTGCTGCAGAAACGGATCAATCAGGCGATCGTCTCCTTCCAGATAAACGCACAGGACGGCCAAACGTTCTTCAAGCAGCAGATTCAACAGCGCCTCTTCCGGGGGCAGTCCCGTGTAGTCGACGTATTCGCTCAGTAATCGTCCCTGATGAACAGAATTCTCTTTGCTCTGGACCCATGCGATGCGAATGCTGTCCAGGTCCAGCTTGTAGTTCCGCAAACCGTCTCGAAAACGTTCCTGCACTTCTTTTTTTTGCAATTGCCCCAGTGCGGCCAGCGGTCCGTTCTCCCACACTTCGTATGGCAACAGGTAACTGAGCATTGTGGATCCCGGCATGTAGGGATACACGTCAAAGCTTAGTGAGACGTCTTTGCGGGCGCCTTCAATCCAATCGAGTACGGCATCCGCAGCTTCACCTGTCCCGGCTTTCAAGTGCGAGATGTGCAGACGTGCTCCCGATTCACGAGCGATATGTAAAGCTTCGTCGAGCGCCGGCAGCATGCCGAGTTTATAGCGAATGTGGGGGACATAGAGACCATCGAACTCGGCCACAACCTTACACGCCTCAATCAATTCCTGCGTAGAGGCGAAACACTGCACGATGTAGTCCAGACCGGTCGACAGGCCCACGGTTCCGGCTTCCATACCTTTGCGAATCTCTGCACGGATTGACCGCATCTGAAAATCATCCACCGGTCGACTGCTGAAACCACACACCAGCGAGCGCACGTTGGCGTAGGGCACGTGCAGCATCGAATTCTGAGTTGTTCGCCCATCCAGCCGGCGGGCAAACTCCTCCATTGACTGCCAACCCTCGTATTCATCCAGTCGCAGACCGTCCAGCGCACGAAGATAAAAGAACCATTCGCGCCAGGTTTGCTCGTTCACTGGTGCGTACCCGATGCCATCCAGCAGCACGACTTCGGTTGTGAAACCCTGCATCGTCTTGGCAGCTTGCAGCGGTTCCCGGATCATCCAGCCATCGGAATGGTTGTGGACATCAACGAATCCTGGGGCGACCACCTGACCAAAGGCGTCGATGGTTTGGCGTGTTTCTGCGGCAGAAAGGTCGCCAATGGCTGTGATTCGTTCTTTGGAAATACCAACGTCCGCTCGAAAAGCACGCGATCGAGTTCCATCGACCACATTTCCGCCGCGAATGACTGTTTCAAACATGAGTGGCAATTGCCTTGATTTTACGGGATTAGCGCGATGTCTGGAGGTACTCGCGTGCCAAACATGTGTAAAAACGTCCGACGGGGCAGATTTTAACGAAATTCCAGCCAACCATTGGTTGGAAAACAAGGCATTGCAGCAGTTCGGCTGGACTTGATTTCATCTCGTCACGAAAATGCCTGACTTCATTTCCGGAGGGCCACCGGGAACTGTCTACCCGAACCTTAACGTGTCGTTTCCCGGCACCTGCCCTTCCGCCTCTTCTTTGGCGACCCAAATGTTACAACGTGAAGCGATGCTGCAACACCTAAGGCGTCACAGCCCGGTGATTGCACCATCCATGCTGAAATGCGATTTCGGCGATCTCCGCAACGAGGTTCAGAAGATTGATGCGGCACAGTTGCCACTTTATCACCTGGACGTGATGGACGGACACTTCGTTCCGAATCTGTCTTACGGACCGATGGTGATCGAGCGACTGCGGCCGCTGACACAGACTCCGTTTGACGCGCACCTGATGATTTCCGAACCCGGCCGGTATCTGGACGAGTACATCAAGGCGGGGTGTGAGGCGATCACGTTTCATCTGGAAGCAGTTCCGAATCCGACTGAGTTGCTGCAGGAAATTCGCAGGCAGGACGTGGTGAGTGGGCTGGCGATCAACCCGGACACTCCCATCGAGGCCGCCGAGCCGTTTCTTGAGCACTGCGACCTGCTGTTAATCATGAGCGTCAATCCCGGATTTGGCGGCCAGAAATTCATGCCCGAGGTCCTGCCGAAGCTGCAGCGAGCTCGTCAAATTGCGGGAGAGCGGCTGATTATCTCGATCGATGGCGGAGTTGCCGCCGGAACAATCGGCCAATGTGCCGCTGCGGGAGCCGGCCTCTTCGTTGCCGGCAGTTCGATCTTTGATTTCGATGACTATCGGCAGGCGGCGGACAGGATGCTTGCCGAGGTCCACGGATGTACGGAGACAGCATCGCAGAAGGAGGCGACACAATGTCGACCGTAGTTCTGATACGTCCCGGCCTGACCGATTACGATGAGCAGTCCAGGGTCCTGGGCACGCTTGAAATGCCGATGAACGAGAAAGGCCTTGAGCAGGTTGAGGACATCGTTCGGCGTCTTCGGCGTGAAGGCGTACAGCTTGAGGCGATTTTCGCTTCGCCGTTTGATCCATGCTGCAGTACTGCCAGGGCAATTGCCGAAGCGCAGAAGGGTGTCAAAATCAAAGAGTTGGACGACCTGAGAAACGTGGATCAGGGCCTCTGGCAGGGATTGCCGGAAGCGGATGTTCGCAAACGCTATCCGAAAATATTTCGGAATGGACGTGAGAAACCTCAGACGATCTGCCCGCCCGAGGGGGAGACATTAAGCGAAGCGTGTCAACGAATGCAGAAAGTGTTCAAGAAGGCGATTCGCAAGTACGACGTCTTTGCGGTGATTGCGTCCGATCCCATCGCAACCGTGATTCGCTGCACGCTGGAAGCGCGGTGTCCCAGCGTCGACGCGTGTCTGTGCGGTGAAAACGATCGTTCGTCCGTCGAGTTCTTCGAGACGGACAGCTTCGATTCCTCTCGATTTCTGGATTCCGTGCAATCCAATGGTTCGGCGGAACTCAGTCTCGGGACGGCACCCTCGGAAACAACAACATGACAACCACTGACAAATCCGGACAAAGAACCTGGTTACAGGATATGAAACGCCCGAAACGCGGAGTGCCCGAAGGGCTTTGGTTGAGATGTGATGGCTGCGGAGCCACCGTCTTTCGCAACCAGGTGGAAGAAAATCTGAACATCTGTTCGGAATGTGATCACCACTTTTATGTACCGACTGCCAGTCGCATTCGACAGCTGCTGGACCTTGACAGTTTCGAGGAATGGTATGCCGACCTGCGTCCGTCGGATCCGCTGAACTTTTCGGATAGAAAACCGTACAGCGAACGACTTGTCGCTGAGCAGAAACGCACCGGCATGACGGACGCCTGCACGGTCGGCCGAGGTTACATGCGTGGGCGGCCCTTGGTGTTTGGCATGACGGATTCCGCGTTCATCATGGGCAGTATGGGATCTGTTGTCGGCGAGAAGCTATGTCGCGCGGTGGAACAGGCCACAGAAAAATCGCTGCCGCTGATCATCGTGAGCGGCTCCGGTGGCGGGGCACGCATGCACGAAGGCATTATTTCGCTGATGCAGATGGGGAAGGTGTCGGCCGCTCTGGCACGTTTTCGTCGGGCCGGAGGGCTGTTCATTTCCGTGCTGACGAATCCTACGATGGGCGGAGTTGCCGCCAGCTTTGCCTCGCTGGGTGACGTTGTTGTGGCGGAACCGAACGCTCTGGTGGGATTCGCAGGACCTCGGGTGGTTAAGGCGACCTGTAAGATTGAACTTCCCGACGGATTTCAGACCAGTGAATTTCTGTTGAAACATGGTTTCGTTGATCGAATCGTCCATCGCGCGCAGATGCGCACAGAATTGGCACGGATCATCGACTATTGTGTTCATTAAGCCGAGACGTGATCTGTACGTGTTTACAGTCGCGGCGGGACTGGCCGATGCAGTTCTCGTGGCTTGACTTTGCGGGGCCGGGCGACGGACACTGTGTTCAGACACAATTGACGCCAGCGGTCGATTGTGTATCAGTGAATTGATCGTCAGCGGAACCAGCCAATGAGCATGTTCAAAAAAGTCTTCGGTGATCAGCCGGAGAAGCACGAGAAAATCGATCTGTCCAGGCGATATAACCTGATCGCACGCGTGGGGCAGGGCAGCATGTCGCGGGTCTGGCGCGCCGAAGACGCGATGAATTCGCGATTTGTCGCCATCAAAATTCTGGACAAAGAGAAGACGGCGCGGTACGAAGGGCGATTTACCGGTTTGAACAAACCGACGGAAGCTGACATTGCCCTGTCGCTGAAACATCCCAATATCGTCCGCACGCTGGAATGCGGCTGGACTCTCGAAGATGAGATGTATTTGGTGATGGAATATGTGGAGGGCTCGGGGCTCGGCTTATTGGTTGACCTGCAATCCGATCAGATGCGGCGATATCGGCTGCGATACATGATTCAGATTGGGGAGGCGCTCAGCTACTTTCACGACAACAAATGGATTCACCGCGACGTCTGTCCTCGCAATATTCTGATCACTGAGGACAACCAGGTTAAGGTGATCGACTTCGGTCTTACGGTGCCGGACACGCCTGACTTCCGCAAACCCGGAAATCGTACGGGTACTGCCAACTACATGGCGCCGGAGCTGATTAAGCGACAGCCCACGGATCTGCGAATTGACGTGTTCAGTTACGGCGTGACATGCTTTGAAATGTACACAAAGCGTCATCCCTGGGATGCAGCACTGACGCTGGATGCAGTGCTGCAGCACATCAATCTGCCGCCCCTGCGGATTACCGATCTTGTTCCCACGATGGACCCGGAGATTGCTGACATCATCATGAAGGGGCTGGAGACCAACCCCGCAGATCGCTGGCAGACGGTTGATGAAATGGTAGCTGGTCTGCGTGGTGTCGAAGGCAGATTGGTCAGGAAAACTCGAGAGCTCCTGATCAAACAAAAACAGGCCGCTGCAAACAAAAAATCGAACGGCAAGCCGGCGCCAGCGAAGGGCGGTGCGGCAGGGGACAAGGTCAGCGATTCATCGAAGCGAAAGTCACGTCAGCCGAAGGACGAGGACGCCGCGAATGAAGCTGCTCAGAAAAATGGCGACAAAGCGACAAAGGCGAAGAACAGCCCGGATGCTGCCGTTGCAACGGAGGCCGAAGAGAGGCCTGCCAGAACTGCGTCGGTGAAGTCCGGAAAGAGTAAATCAGTCAAAGGCAAGAACGGAAAAAAAGCATCTTCCGGTGCTGAACCTGCGGCGACACAGACAACGAGTGACCAGGCGGACGGGGCTGAAGAGGGTGCGGCTGGGCTTGGTGACACAACGAAGACCGATTCAGATGCGGTCAGGAACAAAACCGATTCCCCCGCCGCTGCTGAGATTGAAGACACTGAGGGGGCCGACTCCGACGAAGTTACTTGATTCCTGTGAGGCTCGGGTCGGCGAAACATCCGGTGCTCATAAGGGCCAGCGTTCCGAGGATGACTGCATGAAGCGGCTGCACCGTGCCACACGACAAAACGTTACTCGCCGCCAGGCCCTGCAGGTCGGCGTGGGGATGTTTGGACTGGGACTGCCGCAGTATCTGCAGGCGGCAGCGGCGGGCGGCACAAAGGATGTGTCCTGCATTTTTCTGTTTCTGGCCGGTGGTCCGAGTCATTTTGAGACCTTTGATCCCAAGCCGAACGCGCCGTCTGAGATTCGGGGATTGTGGGATCCGATAAGTACCAACGTACCCGGTACGTTCATCTGCGAAAAGCTGCCCTTGATGGCTCGCCGCATGGATAAGGTTGCGATTGTCCGCTCGTGGCAGGGGAAGAGCGGTTCCCACAGTACTGGTTCTCAACACGTCGCCAGCGGAGTCTACCCGGGCGCCGGAGGACAGCACTTTCCGAATTTCGGTTGCCTGGTATCCGCTCTGCAAGGAAACAGACTGCCCGGTGTGCCGGCGCATTTCGGTTTACCGGTTGCGGCCCGCTACACAAATCCGCCGGGATACCTTGGGCCGTCGCATGCGGCTTTCAACGTGGAAAACGACCCCGCCACGGCGAAGGACACGTTTGGCAGGTTGAATCTGGAACCGACGCGTTTTGAAAACCGGCGTTCCATGCTGACGCAACTGGATAACCTGGAACGCTTCGTGGATCCATCCAACGCGGGATTGGCATCAATGGACAGGTTTTCAAAGGAGGCCGTCGCCTTGTTAACGACGGACGTTATGCGAAACGCCACTAATCTTGACGAAGAACCCGACGAACTTCGCGAACGATATGGCGCCAATATCTACGGTCAACGAGTCCTGCTGGCTCGCCGATTGATCGAAGGTGGTGCGAGATTTGTGACCATCAATCATGCTGTTCAGGGAGGGCTGTTTGGCAACGGCCGCACCAACGGGACATGGGACAATCATCACCTGTTGTTCGATTCCATGATGTCATTTCGTCACACTCCGGAGAATATTCCAAACAGCTACAAATGGCACAGTTACGACGGTCCAGGCAACCTGCCGCAGCTGGACATGTCCCTCTCTGCGCTGCTGGACGATCTGGATGATCGCGGTCTGCTGGACACCACACTGGTTGTGGCCATGGGCGAATTCGGACGGACACCAAAGATCAACAAGTATGCGGGGCGCGATCATTACCCGGCGGCAGGTTGTGTGCTGCTGGCTGGTGCGGGAATTAATCGAGGTGCGGTGATTGGAGCCACGGACCCCAAAGGTGCCCGGCCGATGACTCGACCATGGACACCGGAAGATTTCGGTGCATCTATTTACCACGCTCTCGGTATTGATCCTCACACGACGTATTTTCCCCGACTCACGCGCCCGACGCCAATTTCTTCCGGGACAGTGATTGATGGGCTGTTTGGGTGAAACTGCGTTCCCTCACAGCGTTTGAGGTGCCGATCCAGCTGAAGGCACCATTTCGTCACGCCTCACACGTGCGACGGCACAACGACACGTTGATCGTGCGCTGTGAACTGGCCGATGGAAGTGTCGGCTGGGGCGAAGGCCTGCCTCGGACATACGTCACTGGAGAATCCATTGGCAGCGTGTGGCGGCATCTTGAGGCCACGAACTTTGGACAACTGGCAGACGCTGACCTGGCTTCCCCATCCGACGCGGTGGCGGCACTGGCAGAGTTTTGCCTGGCCGAGGTGCCTGCCGATCAAGGCGTCATCCCCCGGGAATGTTTCGGCAACTCAGTCCGCTGTGCCGTGGAATTGGCGTTGCTCGACGCCGTTTGCCGATCATCGGATTGCTCGCTGGGCGATGTTATCTGTGATTTGCCTGCGGCTGCCGACGTGCGCGAACGCAGGGAGGAGGTCTGTTACAGCGGAGTGATGTCTGCGGCAACAGGGCTCCGCCAGTGGCGTTCACTGCTCAAAATGAAGATATTTGGATTCCGACAGGTCAAAATCAAAGTGGGGACAACGGGTATTGATGATGTCACCAGTGTGGCACGTGCACGTCGAATTCTCGGTCGTCATGTCGATCTGCGGCTGGACGCCAACGAAGCGTGGGACTGCGACGAAGTGGTTGCCAAAATTCAAGCGTTGGAACCGTTCCATCCAACATGTCTGGAGCAGCCGGTAACACACTCCCAGGCTCAGAGGCTGGCCGTTGTGAAGTCCCGTATCGCGACCCCCATCATGCTGGACGAATCATTGTGTTGCGAAGCAGACGCGATGCGGGCCATGGCGGACGGAACCTGTGACCTGTTTAACCTGCGGATTTCCAAATGCGGGGGCATCATACCGTGTGTCCAACTGGCCGCACTGGCACGGCAGCACGGTTTAGGCTATCAACTTGGTTGCCAGGTGGGAGAAACCGGAATTCTGTCGGCGGCAGGACGGCACTTTGCCTGCAATATCGGTCAGATTCGTTACCTTGAAGGCAGTTATGATCGCTTCCTGATCCGCGGTTCTGTCACGAAGGAAGACCTGACGGTTCGTTTTGGTGGGCGGGCCCCGCGGCTGGACGGGGCGGGGTTGGGAATTACCATTGATGAGGCCGGAATTCGACACAAAGCAGTCCGCACACGTTCCCTGATTGGCGGCTGACAGACACTGAAGTCATGATCCTATGAAAGTTGCGTTATTCATTCCCTGCTATGTCGATCAATTTTATCCGCAGGTCGGTATGGCCACGGTGAAATTGCTGGAACACTTTGGCGTGGAACACGAATTCCCGGAAGCACAAACGTGCTGCGGGCAACCCATGGCCAATTCCGGCTGCATGCCGGAAGCGAAACCGCTGGCGTTGAAGTTTGTCGATATCTTCGACGGGTATGACTATATCGTGGCGCCATCAGGCAGTTGCGTCTCAATGGTCCGCAATCACTACGAAACGTTTTTCGACAAAACCGCGGAACGGGAAAATGCTGTCCGCTCGCGTACGCTGGAACTGTCGGAATTCCTTGTCAACGTTCTGAAGGTCGATCGAATCGAAGGGCGGTTCGCCCACCAGGTGGGAATTCATCAAAGTTGCCACGGATTGCGGGAACTGCGTCTGGGCTCGTGTTCGGAAGTGATGACTGAAATTCCGGGCATGATGACAGACCTTCTGAGCGGTCTGAATGGAATCTCGTTCTCAAAACTTCAGCGCCAAGACGAGTGTTGTGGGTTCGGTGGGACCTTTGCGGTCGCCGAAGAAGCGGTCTCCTGCATGATGGGTGAAGACCGAATTAACGATCATCTGCAGTCCGGAACGAAGGTGATGACCGCTGGCGACATGTCCTGTCTGATGCATCTTGACGGCATTATCCGTCGCCGGAAACATGACATCAAGGTGATGCACTTCGCCGAGATCCTGGCCGAAGCGATCGAGGGCCGTTGAGGCGTTGCTGCACTGAGATTCTGCAGCTATGGCTACGGTTCGGCAGAATCGGCCGAACGGGGCTGACCTGCCCGTGATGACGCGGCAATGTCGACCACTGCCGTCTTCAGGCTGAGCCAGGCATTAGCCGTGGCCGCCACCTTCTATTGACCCAAATTGACGTTCCCCGCTATTTTTGCGCGCCGAGAGCCAATTTTTAGCGGTTTCTGAATCCACACGCCCCTATTTCAACAACCATTACGTGATGTTACGGCTGGTCATCCTTGTTGCGATCTTCGCCATCAACGACACCCTCCTGTTGTCTGACCCTGTGCCCCTGCGCAAGAATGCAGGCCACAATCACACCTTGCTGGTATTGAATTCCGGCCGCGTGGTGAGTGGGCAACTGACGGTTCGCACTGGTGGTTATGATGTGCAACTGCCGGCCGGACGCATGTTTGTCGCGAGTGAGCAGGTGCGTTTTCAGGCTCGGAATATCGACGAAGCCTATCAGCGGATGAGAGGTTCTCTCCGCGAGCACACACCGAACACTCACATGGATCTTGCCAAATGGTGTCTCGCGAACAGGATGCCGGGAAAAGCTCGTAGTGAGGTCCTTGATGCGCTCCATCTGGACCCCAATCGGGGTGACGCGAAACGGATGCTGGAGGCTCTTGTTCGTCAGCAGAAAATCACGTCGAGTGCCGCGAACCGGCCGAACGTGGGATCATCCATCGACAACGTGGCGCTCAAGCACCCGGGCATGATGCCCGAACGTCGATCCCTCGGCGGCCTGCCGAAGTCTCTGGCCAGAACGTTTACTCAAACCATTCAGCCAATCGTTGTGAGCAAATGCGGCAATGCTCGGTGTCATGGAGCCAGACAGAATACGTTTGCCGTGATTTCGATCAGGGGCGGTTCGACATCGCGAATCGCGGAGCAGAATCTGGCAGCTGTGCTGAATCAGGTTGACATCAGGAACCCGTCGCAGAGTCCGGTTTTGAACGCCACACGTGGGCTGCATGGAGGCTCACGAAGTTTGTTATTCTCAGGGCAAAGTGGCGGTCGTCAGGCGGACGCTCTAAGGAAATGGGTGGCCGACGTTGCTCGGGAAATATCGCCTTCGGCATCCGGCGCATCGCTCGATACGCGGACTGAACGGTCTGTCAAGGAAGTCTCGGCGACAACGGGGTTCGGCTTGCCGGGGGAAGAAACGGCCGACGCACTTGACCGCCACAGGGCAATGCAGAAGGAAAAGTTTGTTAAAGACGCTGTGGTTGCGACAAGGCATGATGACTTTGATCCGGACATCTTTAATCGGAGATATCATCAATCGACAACGCAAAATGTTCAGCGGTCTGGTCGTGAGTGAGGATCAGAAACGAGAGACGACGTGGAAACGCGGCGAACAGAAAAACGAGACGACAAGTGAACTCGGACTGGCGGAAGTGCCCGTCATAGACAACTGACACTTACTGAACGAATTGAGCTTATCGGCCTTCGTTCAAAGGAATATCGTGGAGGAAACGGCGATGAATTCTCGCTGGTACATGATCGTTACTCTGTTGCTGCTTACTGGCGCCACGGGGTGCACCCGATTTCGTGACTTGACTCGTCGTGACTACGCGCTGCTTCGAGACCCGTTTATCGGTCGGTTTGGTGCCGAAGACGAATTGGCGAATTCAGTCGCGCCGTCGGAAGGCACAACGGGACGCGTTTCGATCAATGATACGGCAACAGCAGCGGCAGACTATGACGCTGTTGGTGACTTCAGCCCTGAAGCGGGGCCGTTCGCAGCTGACAGAAGGCTGAGCGAAATCCGAGTGAGTGGAGCGGGGGATGACATCGCTGCGAAAAGTGGCCCGTCACTTTCGGATTTTATCGGACAGCGACCTGATTCGTCTCAGACGGCCATGCTGCCGTCACTGAAGTACCCTGATGCTGGTGCAACCCGGTCGGGGTCTGGTCCTTTCGCTGAGCACAGTTCGGTAACTGCCACAGGAACCCCCACAACCGCTGGCGCCAATGAAGACTTTTCGGTCTGGGCTGCCTCGCAGAATGAGGAATGGAACAGTCGTGCAGGGCAGCCAGACACTGCCAGGATCCAACAGGTCAGTCAGACATTGACGACGCCGGCAGCGGCTGATGACAGTCTGCCAACCCTGCCGTCTTTGGACTCCGACAGGTTTCGATCCGTTGGACCGGACATGGCCACTCCGTTGATACGGGCAACGGCACGAAATGTTGTATCGCCTGCTCGGGCGACTATGACGCACCCGCCAATTGGCGGTGTAAATCCTTTCGCTACTACGGCGCCGGAAAACAATGCTCGAACGCTGCCTCAGCCTCACATGTCAATTCAGTCACCGCGCCAACCTCCTGTTTTTGACGCACCGACTGCAGAATCGCCGATTGGAAGTAATCCGTTCGTCGAGTCTGGAAAGCCGAAGAGTCCCGCGATGGATCCGTTTGCGGCCGCCACGGCAAAAAGGAAAGCTGCGTCCCGTGCACAGGTGGATTCGACATTCCGTTTCGACACAGGCTGGAAGCCATCCAACCTGGTACGTCCATAGCCGATTACCACCGGCAGATGGCCGCATTGATGTCAGCCTGCGCATCGTTCTGCCTGCGAGTTGAAGCGGTTCACGCAAATTCGAGAACCGCAGCACAGCACTACGAGAGACTCATTTGTTCGGTGCTGTCGCCGAGTTCGCCGATGTTAGCGCCGACGCGATGAGCCATGGCCAGCAGCAGGTTGTTCAGCGGAGTTTCCTTAGGATGATGAACCACTCGGCCGGTCTGAATTGTTCCGCCGCCTCGTCCGGCAACAACAACTGGCAGGTCGTGGTGGTTGTGCCGGTTTCCATCTGAAATCGCACTTCCGTACAGAATCATACTGTTGTCCAGCAGGTTTCCATCGCCTTCCGGCACAGCCTTCAATCGTGTCAGGAAGTCACTGAAGTGCTGAGCCAGGAAGTGATCAATCCGGGCTATCTGTTCAATCTTGTCATGGTCATCTCGATGATGCGACAGCTGGTGGTGACCGTTTTTTACGTCGACTTCGCGGTAGGTGCGATTGCAACCTGCGTCACCCACCATGAATGTGGCGATTCGTGTCGAATCCGTCTGAAACGACAGCAGTATGATGTCGTACATCAGGCGGAGGTGTTCCGACAGCTCGGACGGCACACCGGCGGGCAGGTTGACGTCCGGAATCTCCTGGGGCCGAAGATGATTGGCTCGGTCAATTCGCTGTTCGACTTCACGCACGCTGGTAAAGTACTCCTCCAGTTTTCGGCGGTCACTGCCACCGAGTGTGCCCTGCAGTCGGCTGGCATCTTCAGAGACAAAGTCCAGAATACTTTTGCGAAACCGTTGGCGGCGTTCCTGAGTGGCCGCGGCTTCGCGGCTGCCAAATATTCTTTCGAATGCCAGACGTGGATTGATTTCCTTGGCTGTCGGCGTGTTGGGTGATTTCCAGCTGATATTCGTCGAATACGCACAGCTGTAGCCGGAGTCGCAGTTGCCGGCATTCCGCCCGCGTTCGATCCCCAGTTCCAGCGATGGCAGCCGCGTTCGGTCGCCAATCAGCTTCGCGGCGGCCTGGTCGGCAGAAATTCCGACCTCGATATCTACACCGGACGTTTTTCTGGGTTGTGCACCGGTCAGAAACGCGCTGGCATTGCGCGCGTGATCGCCGCCACCATCGCCGTTGGCACGGGCGTGGTTCTGAGTCAGCCCGGTCATCAGCAGAAGATCGTTCTTATGTGACTGCAGCGGCTTGAGGGTGTCACCCAGTTCAAAGTTCGTGCCTTCACCAGTCGGCTTCCAGCGATCCATGATCGCACCATTGGGAAAGAAGACGAACGCCATGCGTGTGGGAGACGTCGCTGCGGCCTGCGCCGCCGCTGCGGTCTGCGCCGCCGCTGCGGTCTGCATGATGTCGAGCAACGGCAGAGCAAGCGCAGTTCCGGTACCGCGAAGGACAGTTCTGCGATTAATGTGACCTGAAGTCATGGTGATTTCTGACCTGAATTGGAAAACCGATGGGGATTCGGCCAGCCGATGTGGCTGTGGGTGGGATATCGCTGCACTTTGAAAATTATTATGGCGAAGAAGACCTGCTACTTCTGTGTGATTGACGTGGTCGCCGCACGCTTCTTTAAGAAGGGATCGGACAGAACAATGGCCTCAACCAATGCCGAAAACCGATGGCCGCGTTTCCGCAGCAGTTCCAGGCACTGATCGACAGCACATTTGTCATAATACTCGGCCCCGCGGCCGATTGCATAAACTAACATCTTCTCAGACATTGTGCGAAAGAAATCTTCTCGGCGGTTTCGCACGATCGAGATCAGTTCCAGTGGTCCGTCAAAGGACTCGCCCGACGGGAGTTTTCCCGAGGCATCGATCGCGTTATCGTTCTCGGTCGTCCGCCACTGTCCGATGGCGTTGAAGTTCTCGAATCCCAGGCCGAGCGGATCCATCAGTCTGTGGCACGCGGCGCAACCTGGATCTTCTCGATGTTTTGCAAGTTGTTCGCGCAAGGTGGCGTCCGGTGCAGCCTGTGTTGTTTTCTCCAGGTCCGGGACACCTGGAGGAGGTGGCGGTGGCGCGTCGCCAAAGATGTTTTCCATAATCCATTTGCCCCGTTTGACCGGGCTGGTGCGACTGGGATTGGAGGTCAGCGTCAGAATACTGGCATGAGTCAGTACGCCGGAGCGGTTGGTGCCGGCAAGTGACACTCGTTCAAATTCGTCCGTCTTGACACCCTTAATTCCATAGTGTTCCGCCAGACGTGCGTTGACAAAGGTAAAGTCAGCGGACAGCAGATCTTCGATGCTGCGGTCCTCCTGCATGATTGTCCGAAACAGCAGTTCTGTCTCCCTTCGCATGTCGTCCTTCAGCTGGCTGTTGAACGACTTGAAAATGTCGGTGTTCGGACTGACTTCCTCCAGATTTCGCAAATTGAGCCACTGCGCCGCAAAGTTGTCGACCAATGCCTCGGCGCGATCGGCCTGCAGCATTCTGTGTATCTGCTGCCGCAACGTTTCCGGTTTTCTCAGCTCGTTTCGCCCAGCCAATGCGAACAGTTCATCGTCCGGCATACTGCTCCAGAGAAAGTACGACAATCGTGACGCCAACTCGAAGTCATCCAGCCGCCGTTCTGTCTGACCAGGTTCAGGCTCACGTTCCAGACGAAACAGAAAATCCGGAGCGACCAGCATCGCCTGCAAAGCGATCGACAGTCCCACCTCATAGGATTCTCCCATTTCGTCGACAGCCATCCGGACCAGGCCTGCGTATCGGTTCAACTGATGATCCGTCACAGGTCGTCGAAATGCCCGGTTAAGAACCGGCCGCAGAACGATGCGTGCGGCTGCCGTGACGTCCAGATCGTTCTTTGGGCTGGCAGTGACAAATCGTTTGTGAATCTCAGGGTAGTTGACAATTCCGCCGCCGATAGGGCCGTGGACCGTAATACTCCGCACAGCAAAATTGCGATCTTTGCCGGCCTTGGGATCATACGCATCATTCAGGAAAGCGGTTGAAAGTCGGATGTTGCCCGCTTTCAGCCGAACGCGATGTCGAAATGTTTCGTCCTTCCTGTCTGCCTGTACGTCAAATTCATCCAGCACATCCTCCCCGTGCCGAAGTGCAAATCTGGCCCTTTCTTTTTCCATCTGTGTGGCGCTGGCGACGACGCGAATCTCATAGTCGCCCGTGGCCGGCAGTTTAAACGTACCGTAGATCTCGCCGTTCGTCGACAACCACCGAGAAGATCCTGACATGCTGCCACCCTGCAGATCGTCGGCCAGCGTCGTGAGCGACAGAGGTTTTGAATAGTCTGTCGTGTCAATGACAGCAGCGGCGACCTGTTCGGACGCATTCATATATTTTTCCAGCAACAATGGTGGCAGCGACAATACGTCACCGATGTTGTCAAATCCTTCGCCAACGTCGTCAGCGGGAAAGTCGGCGGCGGGTGTCAGGTCGATACCGAACAGATCCTGGACGGTGTTGTTGTATTCCGTTCGATTCAGACGCTGCACGGTTGGTCGACCCGGGTCATACACCAGGTTGCAATCAAAGTTATTCAACTCTTCGTTCAGGAACTCGGCGACCTTCTGCTGTTCGTCGGTCGAAGGACGGGGGTCATGATCGGCCGGTGGCATCGCACCAGCATTGATCATGCGATAAACGCGTTGCCAGGTTTTCCGTTCGGACAGCAATTGGTCCACGGACTGCAACCGGTGAACCGAAATGCCGCCCTCCTGAGTGTCCGCCCCGTGGCAGTCTGTGCAATAGCTGTTCAGAAACGGCAGTACCAGGTGTTGCAGCGTGTCAGTGCGTGCGGCCTTTTCCTGTGCCAGAATTTCGGCTGCTGAGTCTGCCGCCACTGGATTTCTCAGACTCGCAAGGATCGTATTGGATGTTCCTTCACCTTCTCCATATCTCATTGGAATTCCGGCGATGGTCTCTGCCTTCAGCACAAACCAGAGTCCCATCAGTACAACGCTGACCGTCATTACGCCGCCAAAGCCAATCAGTGCCGGTCGCCAACTCCATGCCGCGTTCGCCGGTTTGTGCCCGTTCGAAAACTTCGTTGTGACGTTCGATTGCGGCATCACTGGCACGGCCGATTCCTGATTCAACGCAGATCGTCCACTTGATTCAGCAGTCGTCGAGCCAGGCCGATTACCGGATGATGCTCTCGTGGTGTCTTTGGCCCTATTCAACGCCTGCCCGGAGGCCACTGTTGTCGATACCCGTGGCGGAGCTGAAGCGGCGGCGTTTGTTTTCGAGAGTCGGATTTGTGTCTGGCAATCCTCCGAAGGACAGCGCACAACGCGCCCGAGAAATCGATCCTCAACTCGGAAACGAAATCCGCAGGCGGAACATTGAAAGGAAGACGTGGCGGGCAAAATAGACCAATGGCAGTTTGGTGCAGAACGGTCGCATAATCGCTGGTGCAGCTTCAAGCTGCGACGGATTGGCGAGAACGGAGTCGTTTCAGCTATTCTAGCGTACAGGATCGAGTATTCCACCTGACTTATGGGCAGGAAGTGCTGTTCTCAGTGCCGGCTTTAACGGTTTGCACCGATTGCGCCACTGATCAGGATGCGGGACGTCAGCGACTCACGCTGCAGTGACATCACGATCCGCCTTCTTCTGACCGCTGTGTGCCTGAAACGTCATGGGCAGTCCGGACATCATCGTCCCACAGCGTTGACGCCGACGCCACGAGGACCACAATGGTTTCCACGTCGACGTTTCAGATATACGATTTTTCTGCCTGCAACCGGGGAGAATTGCAATGCGATGTTTAGTGTTCGTGCTGGTTGTTCTTGTGGGCCACCACTGTGAGGCCGGCGGCCTGCGGGCCGGCGCCGCAGCGATTGATATTACTCCGTTAAGCTTGCCCGTTTCGATGACCGGCAGTTTTCAGGACCGCAAGGCCACAGGAGTGCACGACCGTCTGCATGCCCGAGGGCTTGTCCTGGCCGATGGCAAGACGCGCATTGCTTTGGTGATCATCGACAGCTGTCTGATTCCACGTGCCATCCATGACAAAGCGAAGGACATCGCGTCCGTGCGGACCGGCATTCCAACGTCCTGCATCCTGACCGCAGCAACTCATACTCACACCGCGCCGACGGCGTTAAAGGCGGCACAGTGTACTCCCGATCCGCAGTATCTTGAGTACCTTACAACGCAAATTGCAGAAGCGGTTGTCGTCGCCAATAGTCGATTGCAGCCGGCTGAAATCGGATGGGGCGTCGCCGCGGCCCCTGATCAGATCAACAACCGACGCTGGTTCATCAAACCGGAGGCCATGACGGCGAATCCATTCGGTCGCACGGACGATCTGGTGCGTATGAATCCACCTCGCGGAACCGGAGTCCTGATTCGACCGGCTGGACCCGTTGATCCGGATGTGACTTTCCTGAGCGTCCGTTCGACAGATGGTTCGGCCATGTCGCTGCTGGCGAACTACGGGCTGCATTACGTTGGCGGAATTGCTCCCGGGCAGTTGTCTGCAGATTATTTTGGCGCGTTCGCGCGACAGATCGGAACTCGGCTCAAAGGCGGAATGGATTTTGTCGGCATCATGTCCAATGGGGCCAGTGGCGACGTCAATAACTATGACTTCCTAAATCCTCGCCCGCGGGCCGCATCCTATGAACGCATGGAAGGTGTCGCGGAGATCGTGGCGAATCGAGTTCACGGTGTGCATGGGGCCGTGCAGTTCAGGAGCGAAGCTGTGCTGCGTACCTGTGAGCGCGAAATCGAACTGGACGTACGGAAACCTGATGCGGTGGAACTGAAACGGGCCCGCCGGCTATTTGTCAATGCCGCTGATCCTCAGCGGCTGAATATGGAAGAGCTGTATGCTCAGGAATCGATCCGACTACACGACGCCGATCCGACAGTGCGGCTGAAGCTGCAGACGATTACTGTGGGGGATCTGGCAATCGTAGCCATTCCGTGTGAAGTGTTTGCGGAGATCGGTGTGGAGATCAAGCATCGCAGCCCATTCCGAACAACCTTCGTGATCGCACTGGCGAACGGATACAATGGATACCTGCCAACGCCGCAGCAGCATGCTCTGGGCGGCTACGAGACATGGCGATCCGGCTGGAGCTATCTGGAGACAGAGGCATCCAACATCATCACAGAAACGACGATACAGATGCTTAAGTCGCTTCGTGCCGAGCGGAATCGAAGTACGGGATCGCAACCCGAATGATTCTTTCCTCAAGCCGCCTGCCGCCGTCGCTCTTTGCGGGACAACCGTTTATGGTTGTCGGCCGCATCAGGCGCTGAAGAGTCGTTTCCGGTGCTGCCACCGGGAGCGGCGGCGAGCGGAGGCTTCCTGGCCTTTGGAGGTCGGACAGGCTCTAACGAAGCAGGCTGATAGCGGGCGACCAGCACTAGCAGAGGCGGCAGCAGAATCAGAGCGACTGCAAGGCATGATGCGATGCCCAACGCCAGAACAATGCCTACGCTCTTGAGACCCTGATGTGCTGCGATCATCAGGCTGCCAAATCCGACGATGGAGGTCAACGAAGTCAGCAGAACTCCATTCACCGTGTCACCGGAAGGCTTGTATTCCTTGGCACCATCGGCCAACTGGCGTCGGTAGTCATGCACCATGTGAATTCCGTCGTCCACTCCAATGCCAAGCACCAGTGGCAGAACGATTAGATTGACAGGGTTGAAATCGACGTTCAGCAACGCCATCAGGCCCAGTAGAATCAGACCGCCTCCGACAGGGGGGACCAGGGCCAGCAGCGTGTCACGCAGATTTCGGACGTCAAATACAGTCGCGATGAACGCGACCATAGACAGATAGATGGCGACCAGCATGTGCGGATTCAGGCTGGTCGCTCGTTGCATCGCGGTGTAGCCCACAAAGCCGACAACCAGCATCGGCGGGACAATGGTTAACAGTTTTTGGCCAGGTCGCAGGAAATCAAACAGCAGGAACAACGCGATGGCCGCAACAGAGTAAATGGCGATCGTTGTGTAACTATCCTTCATCTTGCCGGCCGAATCGAAGTTCTGTATCGGCACTCCGGTGACGGCTGGTTCGACAGAACGCAGGTCGGTGACGAAGGCACCGAGTGCGTCATGATCCCAGATGCCCTGTTTTGGGTAGATCTTCATCAACCACAATTCTCGTTCACCGTCGGCTCGCAGGTAGCGATTACGCCAGACGGCGGGAAGGTCCTGGTGACTCACAGGTTCCAATGAGGTGGCTTGTGCAACCTGTTGGAATTCCTTTAGCAGCGAGCTGACCATCAGATTCTGGTACGCTTCGATTACGGCTGCCTGCTGTCCGGATGACAGAGCTGCCAGTCGATCCAGAAACTCGTCCAGAGTTGCGGCCGCGTGTTGCGATTCCAGGCTTGGTGAGGCCTTCAGCGCTTTGTACAAGCCGTCGATGCTGCTCCCGACGGGGATTGGGTTTGTTGTGGTAAATGTGGGCGTCTTCGTCGGCAGGTTCTTCAACTGCGCCGCCAGGGTTCGAATCAGTTCCTGTTGTTGAGCGTCCGGCGGATCGGGAAGTTTGCTGGATAGATCCGTTACACGGGCTACGGAGGGTAGAGCGATGAACTGAGCCCGGAGTTTGTCCACTGCCTGTTTTGAATCGGCCAGAGCGACGGCATAAAGCAGCGAGTCGTCGGAATCTGCGAGCGTCTTTTCGGCCCGCACGGACGGCAGGTTATTGTCCTGCAGCCGCATTAGATTTGCGTCGTAGTGGACCTTCCAGTTCAGAGTCCCGTCCTGATAAGTGCCGGCCTGCCATGCGACCGCTCCTATTCCGATGACAGCAACAACGATGGCGGTCACCGGATAGCCTGTAACGGCCATTCGCCACATTTTACCCGATCGTGGTTCGGGTAAATCTTCTACGTCAACGCGTTCATCAGACAATGCGATCAGGGCGGGCAGAAACGTAAATGTCAGCAGCGCACAGATCAGTATTCCGCCCGCCGAAATGATGCCCAGTTCCGCAAGTCCGGGGTATCCTGTCAGCGCGGCACTGCCGAAGGCGATTGCGGTGGTTGCGGCGGATGTCAGGATGCCACTACCGACCGAAGAGCCCGTCAGCACCAGCGACTCGTCCATTTCATACAGTTCCTGGCGCAGGAACAGGTATCGGGTCACAAAGTGTATGCCGAAGTCGACGCCCAGGCCGATCATGATCGCCGCAAAACAGATGCTGAGAATATTCAGATGGCCGACAGTAAGGGTTGCCAGTCCGAATGTCAGCGCCAATGCCAGAACGAGCATAATCAGCACCAGCACTGGGTGACGCAATCCTCGCAGGCCAAATGCCAGAAGCAAGCCGACAGCAATGAAGGCGATCAACGAAGCGTTGATCATGTCGCGACCGGAACGCTGTAGCTCGTCATGTTCCAGGGCGGGTATGCCGGTGGCAGACAACTGCAGGTCCGGTGCCAGTTGGCCGTACTCATTCGATAACTCTGCCAGGTGTTGGCGCAGGCGTTTGATGGCGGCCGAACTTCCGTTGGTGGCGGCCTGGTCCGACACCGGAATGACGTGCAGCATGCCGACGCTGCGATCATCATTCATCAGGAATGCCACGTCGCTGTCTTCGGCGGAATGCTCGATCTCGGTGTCGACGATTTCGGGCCATGGTGATTTGAAGCTGCCGCTATTGACCAGGGATTCCCCGGCATCTGCGGGCAGGAAGTGATTCAGACTGGATGCAAACCGTTCTGCGTATCGGGTGGCGGCCGCCGTTTTTCCCTCATTGTTTGCGGATTGCACGCTGCGCTGCAGCTGATCGGCGAGTTTCTCGATACGCAGCAGGTTCCATTGTTCTTCCCGAAGGATGGGATCAAAGCTGCGGACTCTTCGAATGGCTGACTGCAACTGTTCGGTGCTGAGATATTGCAAGCCCTTCCGCCGCAGTGCGGATTGGTCAATTCGATAAAGGACGTCGGAGAACAGTTCGGGTTCGCGTTCCAGACGAGCGCCAAGCTCACTCAGCACGGTTTGGATAAGCTGTGGTTTGGGGCCGTCAGTTTCAACGACGACTACCAGATCCAATTCGCCGCCGAAGGCCTGATGGTAATCCTGCCATGCCTGATCGGGGCCCAGCAGGTCGGAACGACTGTTCTTAAGTTTTAGATCCGACACGGTAACGCCAACAGCGGCGCAGCCAATGAAAACCATCAGCCACAGCACAATTCGCGGTCGGCGCGCGGACTGACCGACGATGCTGCCGACGCATCGGGAAAACATTCCCGGGGGAGATTGACTTTCAGATGCCACTGGCCTGATTCATCCGAGACAAGACGCCGTATGGCGTGACAGGTGAATACTCAGATAGCCGTTTCCGCGCACAAAGGAAGCTTTGGCGGAGGGAACCGGATTACTGATCTGATCGTCATAACCGGTGTGACACCATAAAGGCGATTTGGCACCACGTGCCCTGTTTTTCCCTCGTCAGGCTGCCACGATGACAACGTCGTCCACATCGTACGGGGACCGGCATTTCATGCCGGATGTTCCGGCTCCAGTCGGGCGGCGAGACTGTGGTTCTGCCGTAACGTGTGCGATTCGGTGGGGGTTTTGCTCTAATGCTACGAGATTTCGGGGGGCCGTTGTGGGGCACCCTTGGACGACATGACATTTTCGGGGTTGGACGGATTGTGGCAGCACCAGACGAAATTGAATCGGAGTTAAAACGTTATCGCCGAATTATCTTACTTACGGACGGCTTCTCGACTCCGTTTCTGGCCAAGACGGCAATCAGCCTGTTGAGATACCGGCAGAACGACATTGTAGCCGTGCTGGAAGCGACCGGTGTAGGGCGTACGTCGGACTCACTGTTTGGGGCCGGTGGTGCTACTCCCGTCGTGGGGTCTCTGGACGACGTGGATGCGGACGCCCTTTTCATCGGCATCGCACCTCCAGGCGGGGAACTACCTGGTGCGTGGCGTGCGATTGTTCTTAGCGCTTTGGCTCGTGGAATTGACGTCGTTTCCGGACTGCATGATTTCCTGTGCAACGACAGTGAATTTCGGCGCGTGGCCGACGAGCATGGATGTCGCTTGATTGACGTTCGCCTGAACGATCAGCGGCACACCGCCAAACATGTTGATTTTCGTGAAGGCTGCCTGCGGATTCACACGGTCGGTCACGATTGCAGTGTGGGCAAGATGGTCACAGCGCTCGAAATCCAACGTGTTCTGACAGAACGCGGTCAAGACGCACAATTTGTTGCCACCGGGCAGACGGGTATTATGATCGCTGGCGATGGCGTCCCGATTGATTGCGTGGTGGCGGATTTTATCAACGGGGCAGCAGAGACCCTTGTCCAGCGACATGAACAGCATGACATCCTGCTGATTGAAGGTCAGGGCAGTATTTCTCATCCGAGCTTCTCGGCGGTGACGCTGGGTCTGCTGCATGGCTGTGCTCCGGACGGCCTGATCTTGTGTTACGAAGCTGGTCGGGAAATGGTCAAGGGACTTGATGAAATTCCGATTCCGCCGTTGCAGACACTGGTCACTGCCTACGAGAGCCTTGCGTCGCTGCGTAATCCGTGTCGTGTGATCGGTATCGCAATGAATGGCCGAAAGCTGTCGGCTGACGAGGCTGCCGTGGAACGGGAACGCGTCAGTGCGGAGCTCGGGTTGCCAGCGTGTGACGTCTATCGTGACGGAGCCGATGTGCTGGCTGATGCTGTGCTTGCACTAAGCAGGGAGCGACGATAATGGATGTTGAGCTGTATCGCTTCGCTCTGCCTCTGGAACACAAATTCACGATTGCTCGCGCAACGACAACGATGCAGCGATCACTGGTCGTGCAGCTTGAATACGACGGTGTCCGGGGACTTGGCGAGGTGACAGAAAACGCTTTTTACGGTCATTCGCTGGATTCAATGTCAGCTTCGATTCACCGTTGTGATCCCGTTCTGGAATCCTATACGTTCGGAGATCCGGAGGACCTGTGGGACCACTTGCAGCCACATCTGCCGGACGACTCGTTTGCACTGTCAGCCATCGACCTTGCGGCGCACGACCTGTACGGCAAACTTCAGCATCAGCAGACGTATGAATTGCTTGAGCTTGAGTGGGGGCAGGTTCCGCACAGCAGCTACACGATCGGAATCGACAGCATCGACGCGATGATTGCCAAGCTGCGCGAGAAGCCCGATTGGAGCATTTATAAGATCAAATTGGGCACGTCCCAGGACGTTGACATTGTTCGTCAGTTGCGGGAACACACGTCCGCCGTGTTTCGGGTGGACGCAAATTGCGGATGGACGGCCGATGAGACCGTTTCAAACTCGCATGCGTTGCAGCAATTAGGCGTCGAATTTATCGAACAGCCACTGCCTGCTACGGCATCTGACGCAGATCATCGGCGTGTTTTTGGTGAGTCTGCGCTCCCGGTGATCGCTGATGAAAGCTGCCTTGTTGAATCCGACGTGGCGAGATGTGTTGGTCGGTTCCATGGCGTTAATGTCAAACTCTGCAAGTGCGGTGGACTCACCCCGGCCGTGCGAATGCTGCAACGAGCGCGTGCCCTTGGCATGAAAACGATGGTCGGCTGCATGGTGGAAAGCACCGTGGGTATCTCGGCCGCTGCACAACTTTTGCCTCTTCTTGACTACGCCGACCTGGACGGTGCCGTGTTGCTGGCGGAGGATCCTGCCGATGGCGTTTCGGTGATCAACGGACGGGTTTGCCTGAGTGACCGGTACGGGAACGGTGCAGAACTGGTGCAAAAGCAAGTCGACAAGCTGACGGTCTGAAACTTCCCACTCGGCATATGAGAAACTCCATGCAAGAAGCTGTCTCTGCTAAACTGCTCATGCTTTGGCTCGTCTGGGGCTGTACTGCGTCATCCGTGTGCGGCGGCGACTTTCCAGGGCGCAGTTGGGAACGGCTGAATTCTCCAGCCGATGCCGGTTGGTCAGTTGATGCGCTGGCTGAGGCCAGAGTGTTTTCGGATTCGCTTGATACGGCCGCCGTCATGATCGTGGAAGGTGGGCGTGTCATTGATCAATGGGGATCGGTTGCGCTTCCGTTGAAATGTCATTCGGTCAGGAAGAGCCTGCTAAGCGCACTCTATGGGCCACACGTCCAGAGTGGTCGCATTGACCTGGACCTGACGCTGCAGGAACTTGGTGTCAACGACAACGCGCCGTCACTCACCGACGCCGAACGTCAGGCGCGCATTCGCGACCTGCTGGCAGCACGGTCCGGTATCTATCACCCGGCGTTGTACGAAACCGCGGCAATGGCGGCCGCTCGTCCGCAACGAGCTGCCCACAACCCCGACTCGTTTTGGTACTACAACAACTGGGACTTCAATGCGTCGTGTTCCATCTTCGAAAAACTCACCGGTCGCAGCATCTTCGAGGAATTTGAAGATCGAATTGCTCTTCCGATTGGTCTGGAAGACTTTCAACGTGACCGACACACGCAGTATGTCACGGGTGACGATTCCGTTCACGCCGCCTATCCTTTTGAACTCAGTACTCGTGACCTTGCGCGTATCGGTCTGCTGTTCCTGCGTGGAGGCCAGTGGGCGGATCGCCGGATCATCCCCGAAAAGTGGGTTCGCGAAAGCACGACTTCGTATTCAGACGTCGGGTCCTCCGGCGGTTACGGCTACATGTGGTGGGTCGCTCTCGATGGCAGGCACTATCCAGGCGTTTCGTTGCCGGACGGTACTTTTTCGGCACGTGGTTACCGAGGTCAGTGTTTGCTGGTGATACCGGAGTGGGATCTGCTGATCTGTCATCGTGTCAATTCGTTCCAGCAGGGCACGTCCGTTTCGAAAACCGAATTTGGGCATCTGCTTTCGCGAATCATCGCTGCGCGGCCGACCACTGCCGTCGACAACGCAAAGTTGAGTCCGATAGCTGGTGAGCATCAGCCGGCCGGCAGGACTGACGTCACGTTCGATTTGATTATCCGAAACGCTGAAGTGATCGACGGCACCGGTCGGCAGCGATACAAGGCTGACGTGGCCGTGCTGGATGGCGTCATCGCGGAGATTGGCACGCTGGCGAAGACGACCGCTAAGGACGTGATCGATGCCAGGGGCAGGTTGCTCGCACCCGGATTTATTGACTTGCACAGCCACGCCGAAAAAGGACTCGTCGCCGATGATCCGGCGCGACGCAGCGCGCCGAATCTGATCACGCAGGGCATCACCACTGTCGTGGTGAATCAGGACGGAGGCGGCCCGCTGGACATCGCCGCTCAACGGCAGACGATGCAGCGACTTGGAGTGGGCATGAACGTTGTTCCGGTTATTGGACACGGGACCATTCGCCGGGAAGTCATGGGTCAGGATCACCAACGACCGACCAGCGCCGACGAATTGGAACAGATGCAGCGTCATTTGCGCACGGCCCTGCAGCAGGGTGCATTCGGCATGTCGGCCGGCCTGGAATACGTGCCAGGTCGATGGAGCACGCCGCGCGAGATGGAGGCTCTGGCACAGACGATCGCTGCCGTTGATGGTGTGTACATTGTTCACGAACGTAGTTCCGGCAGCCGCCCGATGTGGTTTCTGCCGAGTCGCGATTTGGAGGATCAGCCGTCGATGCTGGACAATCTTGAGGAGTTGATTCAGATTGCCGCCGCTACGAACGTGACGACGGTTGCCACGCACATCAAGGCGCGGGGCACGGACTTCTGGGGCTCAAGTCGACGGATGAACGAATTGATTCGCCACGCGCGGCACGAGGGCCTGCCTTTCTACGCCGATCAGTATCCGTACAATACCAGTGGCTCTGATGGACGTATTGTTCTGATTCCGTCCTGGGCATCGTCGCATCCGGTCGATGATAATTCCGACGCGGATGACACACCCGATCCTGCGACAGTGCTTGAGAAGATTCTCACTGACGAATCGCGGGCGGCAGATTTACGTCGCGACATCGAATACGAGATCACTCGCCGCGGCGGCGGTGAAAAAATTCTCATTGTGGAGCACCCGGACTCGCAGTTTGTCGGGGCATCTCTGGCTGAATTTTCCGCGTTAGCCGGATCGACCGTCGTCGAAGCTGCAATTTCTCTGCAGTTGAACGGCGATCGTGAACGGCGGGGCGGAGCTCGACTGCTCGCTTTTTCGATGTCAGAGGACGACGTGGAATCGTTCGCCCGCACACCATGGACAGCGACGTCCAGCGACGCCGGCATTGCCTTGCCGGGCGATGGTCCGGTGCATCCTCGCTTCTACGGAGCTTTTCCTCGAAAGATCCGACACTACGCGATCGACCGTGGTTTGATGAGTATTGAGGAAGCGGTGCGTGTTTCGACTTCGTTGCCGGCGAGTATACTGAAACTGTCGAACCGGGGCGTGATTCGAAAAGGCGCGTGCGCCGACCTGGTCATTTTTGACCCGGAGCGAATCAGGGACAAGGCCGACGCATTTCAGCCACATCAGTATTCCGAGGGAATTGAGTTTGTCCTGGTCAACGGAAAACTGGCCGTCGATCGCGAGCAATGGATTGGCAGTCTGTCCGGTTACGTGTTATCCCGGACCGGCTCGTCAACGATTGCTGTTCCTTAATCCCGCACACTGAAGTCTGAGGGCGCACTATGAAATTGGCACGTATCTGCATTCTGGCTGTCGCGACGACAGCATCCCTTCATTCCGCCTGCGCCGACGAGCTAAAGGCAACGACGGCCGCGGAAGTCGAGCAATTGATATCGCAGCTGGTTGCGGATCGCGGCATTCCGGGGCTGTCGGTTGCTGTGGCCACGGACAACCGGCTTGCCTACGCCAGGGGATTTGGGCAGGCCGACGTCGAAAACTCGGTGATGGCCACGGCCGACACTCGCTATCGCACGGCATCCATCGCCAAGTCGATGACGGCTGTTCTGGTACTGTCACTTGCCCAGCAGGGTGTCATCGATCTGAACGCGGAAGTCCAGCAGTACAGGCCGGAATATCCCACAAAACGATGGCCCGTTACCGTGCGGCAGTTGCTTGGCCATCTGGGTGGAGTGCGGCATTACAAGAGCGGGGCGGAGGCTCTTTCCACTCGGCATTTTGACAACCTCAGTGCGGCGCTGCAGACCTTTCGTGACGATCCCCTGCAGCACCAGCCGGGCACAAAGTTTTCTTATACGACCTTTGGTTTCAATCTGCTTGGCAACGTGGTCGAAGGGGCGACGAAGGAATCGTTTGCCGATTTACTGAGCCAGAAAGTGCTGCTGCCAGCGAAAATGTCCCAGACTGTGGTTGATGACCACTACGAGATTATTCCCGACCGAGTACGCGGCTATATTCGAGCAAAGAATGCGCCGGGGAACGCGTCGTCTGGTGACGACGCGGCACCTTTCGGCAAACTTCGCAATGCCTCGCTGCACGATACCAGTATGAAGATTCCGGGTGGTGGTCTGTTGTCCACGGCTTCCGACCTGGTGCGGTTTGCGATTGCTGTGAACACGGGGAAGCTATTGGGAAATGAGATGTTGCAGCAGATGTGGAGCAGCCAGACGACACTGGACGGGAAAGATACCGGCTACGGCCTCGGCTGGAAGGTGCAGTCGCGTTCCGGTCAGAAGGTGGTCTCACACACAGGCGGTCAGTCGGGAACGTCGACCATTCTGCTGTTGCTTCCTGAGACAGGCACGTCTGTCGCCATCATGTGCAATCTGCAGCATGTTAGCTTGCAGAAACTTGCTCAATCCATCGTGGATGTGGTGTCGCCGCCTGCGGTCGCTGCTGCATTCACGGGTTACGAGGCCGCTATTGCGAAGCTGAAGTCGGCCATTCGCCACGAAGTTGAGCAGAAACAGCTGCCCGCGTTTTCCGTTTCACTGGTCGACCATGACCGCGTCGTCTGGAGCGACGGGTTCGGGTTTCAGGATGCGGAGAAAAAAACTCCCGCGACCGCGGACACTGTTTATCGAGTTGGCTCAGTCTCAAAACTGTTCACCGACATTGCTGTGATGCAACTGGTGGAAAACGGCCAGCTGGATCTGGACGCGCCCATTGAATCGTACCTGCCGGATTTTCAACCGACCAATCCGTTCGACATACCGCTCACGCTGCGTCAGATGATGACTCATCGATCCGGTCTGGTGCGCGAATCACCGGTCGGCAACTACTTCGATCCCACTGAACCAGGTCTGGCCGCGACCGTTGCCAGCCTGAACAACACAGCACTGGTCTATAAGCCTAATACCAGAACAAAGTATTCCAACGCCGCAATCGCAGTTGTCGGTGCAGTGCTGGAGAAGCAGCTTGACTCATCTCACGCCGCCCGAGTGCGAAAGATGATCCTCGATCCACTCAACATGGGAAGCAGTGGGTTTGTTGTCACTCCGACTGTCAGGCAGAAGCTGGCCACGGGATGGATGCGGACGTATGACGGCCGACGGTTCGAAGCGCCGACATATCTGTTGGGGACAGGTCCGGCGGGAAACCTGTATTCAAGTGTTCTGGATTTGTCGAAGTTTCTGGTCTGCATGTTCAACGAAGGAGGAACAGCCGATGGACAGATTCTGCAGCCGGAAACATACCGTTCCATGACGTCGCCGCTGAAGGATTCCGCTGGCCAGCCGCTTGGCTTCGGGCTGGGCTTTCATGTTAAGCAGCTGGACGGATTCAGAAAGATCGGCCACGGCGGTGCTGTGTACGGATTTTCCACACAGCTGGAGGCACTTCCTGAACGAAAACTGGGCGTGGCCGCGGTGTCGTCGCTGGACGGTAGTAACGGCCTGGTGCGTCGCCTGACGGACTACGCATTGAGACTGATGATGGCCGCCCAGGACGGAATATCGCTTCCGTCGTATCGCACAACGGGGCCCGTTCCTGCGGGACGAATTGCGGAACTGATCGGCAGCTATCGCGAAGTCGACGGCACACGTCTGGCACGCATCAGTGAACTGAACGGGCACGTGACCATGCACCGCGGCACGTTTCGGTACGATCTTCGCACAGCGGCCGACGATGGGACGCTGCTGACCGACGATGCCGCCGGCGTTGTGACTGAGGTGCGGCTGCAGGATGCCGGGGCATTGCTGGTCGGCGATACGGCCTTTGAGCGATTGCCGGAATCACCGCCAGCTGAAACTCCGAAGCGATGGAAAGGGCTCATCGGGGAATACGGCTGGGACCACAACACGCTGTACATTCTGGAAGATGGTGGCCAGCTGTATGCGTTGATCGAATGGTTCTACTACTATCCTCTGAAGGAACTCAGTGACAACGTGTTCGCCTTCCCGGATTATGGTCTATACCACGGCGAAGGACTGAAGTTCACTCGAAATGCGGATGGCACGGCCAGTCAGGTTGTTGCCGCGGAAGTCGAATTTCTACGGCGCGAAGTCGGCACGAAGGATGGTGAGACATTTCGGATCGTTCCCGTACAACCGATCGAAGATCTCCGCGAGGCGGCGCTGGCGGCAAGCCCTCCTCCTGAACCTGGTGACTATCGTGACCCTGATCTGGTGGAACTGACATCTCTGGATCCATCGATCAAGCTGGACATCCGTTATGCCTCGACCAATAACTTCACTGGTGCCGTTTTCTACAAGCAGCCGCGAGCGTTTATGCAGCGACCTGCTGCAGAGGCGGTCGTGCGAGCGCATCAACGGCTGAAGGAACAGGGCCTCGGTCTGCTGATTCACGATGCCTACCGGCCATGGCACGTTACAAAAATGTTCTGGGACGCGACACCGGACACTCTGAAGGATTTCGTCGCGAATCCGGCCCGCGGTTCTCGGCATAATCGCGGCTGTGCTGTGGACTTGACGCTGTACGATCTCAGGACCGGCAAACCGATTCAAATGGTTGCGGGCTACGACGAGTTTTCACCGAGATCCTTTCCTCTGTATCCCGGTGGTACCTCTCGACAGCATTGGTATCGAGAATTTCTGCGTCGCACGATGGAGGCAGAGAATTTTACAATCTACGAATTTGAGTGGTGGCACTTCGACTATCAGGACTGGAAGAAGTACCGCATTGGTAATCTCACGTTTGAAGAGATCCCGGAATAACGCAAAAAGTCAGTCGCGCTCAGATTCTGTTGAAGGCGGATGTTCGCGGACAAAACTGGACGGATGCTCGGATTGCCGAAGCGTTTTCCTGTCGCGTGCAGACGGTGGAGAATCTGCGTAAGCGGCTCGTGATGGAGGGGT
>JBDONA010000518.1:0-7628 GCA_039831575.1 Fuerstiella sp.
TTTCCGAAAAGTTTAAAGGTAAGAGCGAACGAGGCCTGTTCGGCGACGTGATGATGGAAGTCGACTGGTCGGTGGGCCAGATTCTGGATGCGATCCGCGAGCACGACCTGCAGAATGACACACTTGTGATCTTCACCGCAGACAACGGGCCATGGCTAAGTTACGGTGATCACTGCGGCAGTGCCGGACCACTGCGAGAAGGCAAGGGCACAATGTTCGACGGCGGCTGCCGCGAAAGCTGTGTGATGTGGTGGCCAGGAAAAATTCCTGCCGACACCAGCTGCAGCGTTCCGGCCATGACCATCGATATCCTGCCGACGATTGCTGAGTTGATCGGTGCTGAATTACCAGACCATAAGATTGACGGAAAAAACATCTGGCCATTAATGGCCGGCGAAGAGGGAGCGACGTCCCCGCATGAAGCCTATTTTATGTACTACGGCAAACAACTACAGGCTATCCGCAGCGGCAAATGGAAGCTGCATTTTCCGCATGGGTATCGCACGATGGCTGGAAAACCTGGCGGCACAGGCGGCATTCCGACCTCCTATTCTCAGGCTAAGATCGGCACGGAGCTGTTCGATCTCGAAGCCGACATTGGCGAAACAAAGGATGTGGCCAACAGCCATCCTGAAGTCGTAAAACGCTTAACGAAACTCGCCAACGCGATGCGCCAGGATCTGGGAGACGCCCGGATGAAAGGGCCTGGTATTCGCCCGGCGGGAAAAATCGATCCGGCAGGCAGACCTTGACCGCTGCCACCTCGAGCACTTGTCTCTGACGCGTGCTCCGCGTGTATCCAGGCACGCTGTCAATGTGCCGACTGGAAACCTGCGGTCACGGAATGTGCGGTGTCGGGAGACTCGTGCACAACAATGGCCTGTCACTTTCGGCTGGCGTACGTTCGGCCGAGAGTGTTTGCCAGGGTCGTTTTGACCTCCTGAGGATCAATCTCGTCACTCCAGCGTTTTACGATCTTCCCGCCCGGAGCAATCAGCATTGTGTACGGCAACGGTCCCTGCCAGTTGCCGTCGACGATTTCTGCAAGCTCGTCGCGGTCTCCGCCGGTGAACACGAGATTCCGGCAGGACACCTTGTTCAACCGTAGCGCCTTTAAAGCATTGTCCTTGCGTGCGACATCGTCGGTCAGGATCGTGATGAGTTCAAAATGGCGTTTGCGGTACATGCGATTGATCGTAACGAACTCCGGTTGCTCGTCGATGCAGGGAATGCATGTGATCGACCACAGATTGACAAGGCGATAATTCTCGGTCTTGTTCGCAATCAATTCTTTAAGAGGACCGGCTTCGATCTCTTTAAGACTGACCGCTTCGGCATCCCACTTCGCGCGCGACTTTTTCGCGGAGGCCCGTTTTTCGGCCCATTTGGTGGAACACCCGAAAACTCGCGTGGTTGCAACCGACACCGGTTTGCCAGCCAGCAATTCATCGATGGCGTTGCGAGCGTCATGGGACGTCGGTGCCTTGATGTCCGCGTCGTCGATCCGACCGTTGTACCGCAATGTTCGTTTTTCGTCAAAAATGAAGACCTGAGGTGTGGCCAGTACACCGAAGGCCGTTGACACGCTTTGAGTTTCACCGTCGTACAGATACGGAAAGCGAAAGCCCACTCGCTTGGCATGGTATTTCATATCGTCCAGGGTGTCACCGACGTCTGTGTACCCCAATTCATCAAGACGGACAGCCAGCGGATCGTTCGGCGAAATCGCGATCAGCCGCACGCCCCGCGACCGATAGTCGGCCTCAAGCTTGATGATGCGGTCCTCGTAAGCCTGCGCGGTCGGACAGTGATTGCACGTGAACACGACAACCAGCAGCCTGGCGTCTGCGAAGTCACTCAGCTTGTGTGTCCTGTCATCAACGCCAGGCAGGCTGAACTCCGGACACGGCGCTCCGATTTCAAGGCGTTCGACATCTTTCGCGGCGGCGGATGAAACAGTCGCCACCAACATAAGAAGCAGTGCTGACAACCTGGTCATGGCAGTGTGCATGGCGAATTCCTCCAGTAGCAGCGTGTGGCCGAAGACTGTTGCTCAGAAATCCTATCGTACCGAAAATGCAGTCATTGTCATCCCTGAGGCTGCTGTGGGACGCTGTGGACTTGTCACACGACGAAATCGCAAAGATGCACGGGCATCGGCCGCAAGAATGTTTCGCACCTCTAACGACGATCCCAGCTTGTCCCTGTACACACGACTCACCGCGAACTTCCGTGAGCATAGCGCCGCGGCAGCGTATCATTGGACGCGATCTGTCCCCTTTTGTGTGGCAGCGCACAATCACTGCTTGTCATTATTGTAAACGTTGGCCGTGATCTGACGGCTGTCGCGGCAGGCTGCTGACGATGCCCATCGAGACAATCCTCAAGGAGAATCCTGGCCGCTGTCGGTTCTCAACGGTAAGAGATTGACATCTTCCTCCGCTGATCATCTTTCGATTTGCTGAATCACAGGTACGCTACGTAGGCCCGCTGATCCAGTTTCGGCGGCAATTTTGCACTATCGCGTACTGTCTGAACCACGTGGCATCATCGAGTTCACAAAACACATACCGCCTCCAACTGGCGATGGTGGCTGCTGCCCGAACACTCCAGGGCTTCGCGGTGGCCATGGTCGTGGTAATCTCGCCGACAAGGTCTGAGCTGGCACCGATCGCCACAACGTCATTGTGGATCTCGGCCGCTCTGTGCGGCATGGCTCTCATCGCTGCCATTCAAAAAACGGCTGTGGCCTGTGTCGGACTTCGCATCCTGTTGCAGTTCCGTAGTTGTTGCGTGGCCGGTGGGCTGTTTCTTCTGTGGGGAAACCAGGGAAGTGAAGCTGATCTTGCCGCGGCCGCGCTGATCGGTGCCGGTGTGGGAACGGAATGGTCACCGATGACCGACTGTTTTCGACGACTGCTTTCCAGTCAGCATCGCTGGCCCGGAGTCCGTTTTCTGTCGCTCACATTTCCAGTCGGCATCCTTGCCGGAGTTGCTGCAGCGCATGTTTCCAGTGGAGCGGCGGCAGTGGGGGCCATACTCTCCCTGTTGAGTGTGCCGGCCTGGTTTCTGCTGGGACCCAAATCAGCGACGGCCGAGGTCACGGAACCGCAGGATAAACCAGCGTCCGCGTCCTCCAGCAAGACGCCGCCGGCCGTGGTCATGGCGACTGAAGTCGCCGTCAGTGGAACACTCGACGAAAATTCCGCACAGACCGATTGCGATGCGGTCAAATGTTGCGGAGGTACTCGGGATTTTCAGCCGACACCGTTTCAACACGGCGTGGTGATCAGTGTTGTCGGACTATTTGCAGTCTGGGGCTGCACATTCGACATTCTGCAGCTTGCCTTGCGGCATGGAGCCTACGCTGCGGCGGTCGCCGTCGCGGTGGGTTTGACGGGTGGAACGTGGTTGTTGTTCTCTGTGGCACCTCGGGTTGGCTATATTGTTGTGATCCTGCCATTCCTGGTCCTCGCTGGCGCCGCGACGATTGCCTGTGGGCATGTTCCGCCGACAAGCGCCTTCTTTGTGGCCACCTGTCTGCTGTGCGGAATGCTGGCCGGAGGAGTTGCATGCGGCACCGGTGCGATGATCGGTGAGTTATTCTCCGACTGTCCGGATGACGCCGCACGCAGTCGAGTCATCACCGTATCGCTGTTCGCCAGTGCGGTGCTGATGATCGTCATCGGCTTCCTTCGGCCATTGCTGCAGTCGGAGGAAACTCTTGTTATGCTGAACAGCCTGATGTTTGTTGTCGGGATCTTTGCTGTGCGGGCCATTCCCGGGCCGATGATCTCCAGTTTGGGCCGTGACGATCCTTCCGATGCCGAGACCGAAGCGGAACGAGAAGATATCGTTGCCTCTCTCAACAGTTGACCAGGCCTGTCCCTCAGCCCCATGCGGGAAGACCACAACTCGGTTCAACCTGCGACTGGGAAGTGTAACGTCCTCCACAGGTTGCTGAAAAGTCTTTCCCAGGGACTCCAAAACCACGGATCAATCGTCATGGCAGCCCGCAGAAAACGCAACTTGCTGGATGCGACTCTCTCGGGGTCAGCGTCAGCAATCTGTGTTCTGGATGCCGAACGTCGGATTCGCTTTTTCAGCCCGGGAATGCAACAGCAAACCGGTTGGACGGCAGACGAAGTGGAAGGCCTGGTCTGCGAATTCGCCACGGAATCTGCCACGCCGTTAGACCTGTTGATCTCGACACTTGCGCCGTCCAGTGACGTCCTGAACGGGATGGGGCAAACAGTTCGGGCCGTCCTGCCGCACAGCAGCGGTACATCATCGAAAACCTGGTTGAACTTTGTGCCCATCCAGGACGAGACAGGGACCGTCACGCGAATCATTGTCGCCTGCGGGGACGCGGATACGAAATCGGAAACGTCGAACAAGTCGTTCTCGTTGCAGCTGCACGCCGAGGTAACGGCGTTGCGATTGGAGTTTCGAAAACGTTTCTCCGATCAGTCCTTCGTCGGACAGTCGCCGGCGATTCGTAAAGCCGTGGATCAGGCCGAACTGCTGAAGAATTCGACATGCGGCTACAGCATCGTCGGCCCGTCGGGCAGCGGACGCCGACATCTGTCGAAGATGATCCATGTCGCCGGCGAACATCAGGAATACAGCTTCGTCGCGTTGGATTGCCGATTGCTGACAGAAGTGCAGGTGCTGGACAATCTTCGACGGCTGCGAAGTCTGGTCGATGAAAAAGGCAGCGCGGCACATCGACGAACGGGAACGTTGCTGCTGGTCGACGCAGATCACTGTCCTCGCGAGGTACAGCAATGGCTCCTGGAGAACCTGGCGGACGAAGCGACGGGCGTTCGGCTGGCTGCCACAAGTCTGAAGTCTCTCATTGCGGCCGAAACCACAGACTGGCTGATCCCGGAGTTTCGTGATCTGTTTTCCACACTTCAGATCGAGTTGCCTGCGTTGCATGAACGCGGCAACGATGTCAGTCTGCTGGCACAGTTTTTCATTGAAGAATATCGTCAGACCATGCAGACGTCGGCAGAAAGTATCACCGCAGAAACTCAAACCGAACTTCTGTTCTATCGCTGGCCGGGCAATGTTCGCGAACTTCAGCAGGTGATGTATGACGCCTGCCAGAACTGCTTTGCCGTGCAGTTGCGTCCGGAAGATCTGCCGTTCGCTTTTCGTGCCGGAATGAGCGCCCAGGAAATGCCAGCGACTCCCCTCGAAGGAATGAGCTCACTGGAATCGATTCTTGAGCGATTTGAGGTAGAAGTCCTGCTAAAAACACTGGCCGCCTGCGACGGAAATAAGGCAGAAGCAGCTCGTCGCCTGGGCATAACGCGGCCCAAACTCTACCGACGTCTTAAGACTCTGGGGATGGACGAGGATGAATAGTCAGCTTTTCCGGAGGATTGACGCTTTCGTGCAGCGTGGTCACCGCCACATTCACACGACCGCTCGGGAATCTTCGGCCCACTCCCGATTGTCAATATACAGCGTATTTCGCTGACTCTTGGCCGCGAAAAACGTGTTCCCGCCTGAGAAAACAGACTGCCCACAAGCCAGAACCGTGCACGAGAATAGGTAAACTACTCTAAGAATGGGAACAGAAAGTATCGAAGACGCGGAGAAGGTCCTCAACGCCCCTGTAACTCAAAAGAATATGTCCCGACGACATCGTCATAGAAATCTGCTGACACCGTGGCTGTTGCTGCCCGGTGGACTGATCCTGCTTCCATTCCTTCTGCCCAATGCGACAGACGCGACCGCAGACCTGGTTCTGGTCATGCCTTTGCTGCATGTCATCGGAATCACGCTGATCTGGAATCGATGGGGCCGGCCGAAGGGGTGGTGGCGAATCAGCCTGACCATCACGGCTAATTTCGCAGCGGCTGCTGTGCCCGTACTCTGCTGGTTCGGCCTGTATCACTATGCCCTGCTACTGGCGGCGGGCGTTTCCCTGCGCATGATCATCGCCGTGAGTGCCGTATTCTGTGGCGGCGTAATTTTGCTTTTGTGTGAAACCATCCGACGTGGAAAACTGCGGTGGCGGCCCTGGGTTCCCGGCCTGCTGAGAATAGGATTCGCCGTGCTGCTGACGGTTCCGGTTCTGGAATTCACCGCACTGCTGATTGAACGCAGCAAGTTTCAGCCGTTGCCCATGCCGGGGACTCTGCCGGCAGCAGCCGCAGGTGAAATTCGTATCGCTGCGGTTGGCGGATCCACGATGCTTGGATTTCCGTATGAACCGCATTACAGCATTGGTCATGTTCTTGCATGGCAGTTGCGGCAGATGTACCCGGAACACGAAGTGCTGCTTGAGAATCTGGCCGTCACAGGAGCGAATCTGGAACAGGCTCTGGCGAAACTGGGCGATCTCACACAGAAGCCGGATGTGATCCTGGTCTATTCCGGACACAATCAATTCTTCCACCGACTGGAAGAACTGAGCCTGGCCCGTTCGACTTCATGGGGAGCCATCGACGACTGGATGTCTCTGTCTGCGGTCTTCCGAATCGTCAATCCGCTGCTGGCTCAGCAGATGCTGGTGACGGAATCGCCCGCAGGTGACCGACGCCTCTGCGGCAACAGTATCTGTCCGGAACATTTATTGAAGACGAGATTGACACGTTATGCCAGGCAACTGGAAGACTTCTTCCGCTGGGCAAACCAGAACGGCATTGCGGTTGTGTTCTGTTCTCCAGTCGCCGGGGAGTCTGATTTTGAGCCAAATCTCTCCTTGGGCGATCCAGGAGATTTGCCAACAATGGCCGCCATCGAAAAACAGTGGTCGCAGGTTCGATCGTTGCAGCAGAACCAGGAATGGGCGGCCGCGCTGGATCTTTGTTCCCGGCTGATTCAGGAATACCCGGACGTCGCCGAGTTCCGTTTTCGCGCGGGTAAATGCTGTGTGAAATTATCTGAGGTGGAGGCCGCCCGTTCGCACTTCGAGAACGCCATTAACATGGACCAGTTTCCCATCCGAGCACTTGATTCGTATCGGGAGGCCGGACTTCAGACTGCCATGCAGAACGGTGTGACGCGGATCGATACTGAAGACGTCATCCGTCGGCATGCAGAACACGGGCTGTTAAGTACGGAATCCTTTCTGGACGGAGTTCATCCCAATCTCAGGTCCACCTACCTGATTGGCCGGGCTGTCACGGATGCGGCCATGGCGGCAGATGTGTTCCATCGCCACGGCACACCGAGTTCTCCGCACCGGCTGAGTTTTCCCGAATCCATGCAGGCGCACAACATCGATGCTGACGTCCTGGCCAAGGCCTACGAAACGACAGTCGACGTGCTTAACCGATATTCAGATTTTCGGCCCTTCGACCGCGAACGACGGCTGCATGAAGCGGACGAGTACAAAACGCTGGCAGCAAAACTGCGGGACCAGGACATCGTGCCGGGGCAGGACGGGACGGAATCACTGGACGTCGAAGTGCAATACCGGGGCTCCGATCGTTAGGCACTAGTGCGTCGTCAAGTCTTGAATTCGGCTACGGAACAAACCCAATTCTTAGACGTGACCACGCACTAGTCAGCATCCACATTAAGATTACTAATGCTGACGGTAGCGGAAGTCGCCAGGACTTTCGGCGTTTCCCCTCGTTTGCCGAAACACGTGGCGAGTTCCGCTACTA
>JBDONA010000286.1:0-7617 GCA_039831575.1 Fuerstiella sp.
CAAGCGGCGAAGTTGTCTGGACGACATCCGGGTTCACTGGCAACATCAGCGACTTCGGTCGAAATCGCGAGACGGGAAAAATCGTGAACACCGCGACCGGAAAACCAGTTCCGTTTCCGTACTATGGACGGGGCTCACTGATAAAGGTGGGCAACAGATTCATCGTTCTGGGAGAGCGCGGCACGCTGGCCGTCGCACTCGTCAGCCACAAGGGGTTCAAAGAATATTGCCGGGCATCGTTCGATGAAATTCATTATCCCGTGTGGGCGGCCCCCGTCCTTTCCAACGGGCGGCTGTATCTGCGAAGCGAAGACTGGCTGGTCTGCCTTGACATCAGAAAGAAGCCTTAGGACGAAGGTTGCCTTTCAATTTCACTCACCATTCGGGAACCGCCAACACGGGCGTCTCCCTTCATTTTTCTGGAGACACAACAACAATGGTTCGAATCTGGCAAACGCTTTTTGCATTGATGGTACTGGTTAATGCCGGACAGGGTCTGGCGGACGAGGAATGGCAAACACTCTTCGACGGTAAGACGCTGGAAAACTGGGATGGCGATCCAAAACTCTGGAGCGTCGAAGATGGAGTCATTACCGGAAAAACGACGGCCGAGACCAAGCTGAAGTCGAACAATTTCCTGATTTATCGGGGCGAAGAGTTCGACAATTTCGAGTTGCAGCTGGAATACAAAATTGTCAACGGCAACTCCGGAATACAGTATCGCAGCTTCGAACTGCCCAATCGTAAATGGGGCATCGGTGGCTACCAGGCGGACTTCGAGGCCGGTGATACGTACTCAGGAATTCTTTATGGCGAACAGTTCCGAGGCATTCTGGCTTTGCGGGGCGAGATGACCGAACTGACGGTAGGCGACAACGGCAAACTCAGGAAGACCGTCGTCGAGAAGATCGGGGACACGAAGGAGATTCAGGCGAAAATCAAAAAGGAAGACTGGAACAAGTACCGCATCGTCGCCAGCGGATACCGTTTTCAACACTTCATCAATGGCACAAAGACCATCGAATGTGTCGACAACGACCTGGCCAACCGCCGCGCGACGGGACTGCTGGCGCTGCAGATTCACGTTGGTCCGCCGATGACCGTTCAGTTTCGAAATGTTCGCATCAAGAAGCTACCGGCACCCAAGAAAGTAGCACTGATCGCGGGCACTCCCAGTCACGGCTATGGAGCTCACGAACACAAGGCTGGATGCATCCTGCTGGCTGATGCACTCAACAGCAGTGACCTGGGCATTGAAGCGACTGTTTATACAAACGGCTGGCCCAAAGACGACAGCGTGCTGGATTATGCAGATTCCATAGTGATCTATTGCGATGGCGGCGGTCGACATCCGTTCAACGATCATCTTGATCGGCTGCAACAGATTCAAAAACGTGGCGTCGGTATGGCGTGTATCCATTACGGAGTTGAAGTCCCCAAAGGGCCCTCCGGTCAGGCATTCATCAAGTGGACAGGCGGATACTTCGAACCGGACTGGTCCGTTAACCCGCACTGGACAGGCACGTTTGACGAATTCCCTGATCACCCGATTTCCCGGGGAGTGAAACCATTTACCGTCAACGATGAATGGTATTACCACATGCGATTTGCGGAGGGCATGGACGGAGTGACTCCGATCCTGTCGGAGCTGCCGCCAACCAACACTCTTGTCAAAGCCGATGGTTCGCTGACAAGAAAAGACGGACCGCACAGCAACAACCCACACGTGCGGGCGGCCGTTCTGGAACGCAAGGAGCCCCAGCATGTGGCGTGGACCAGGGTGCGCAACGATCGCGGTCGCGGCTTCGGTTTCACCGGTGGACACTACCACTGGAACTGGGGTAACGACAACTTTCGCAAGCTGGTCCTGAACGCGATCGCATGGACGGCCCACGCCAATATTCCTGCCGACGGTGTTCCATCAAAAGCACTGACGATGGACGACTTGATGGCCAATCAGGATTACGACGTTTCCGGCAGGTTCAACCGCGCACGGGTTCAGGCGATGCTGGACGAGTGGAATGCCACAAACTGAAGTGCCCGCAGGGCATTGGTATCGACACAGATCGCGGCGACAGTTTTCCACCGCCTGCGCCGGAACGCCGCTGTGACGTTGCTGATTGACCAGAACTTAACTTCACTCGCCCCCCGGGAGGGTGAAGTGACTAGTGTAGATACCACTGCCTGTTGGGGACCTGCAATCATCGGCCCGTACAATCTCGTGGCAAACATTGCCACGGCTGTGCTCCGGATTCTCTGCAGGGATCCTGGCCTATGTGCGTCCGACGACCCGCAGGTTCTGCGCTACGTCGTCCGCTGAATTGACGCGCAGATCGTCCTTAATCTGACCCAGTTGCTCGTTGATGGCGTGGCAGCTGTTAACGAGTTCGCCCTGCCAGTTCATCAGTTGATCCGGGTCAAACAGCCAATGTTCCGTGCAGCCTTTAGTAGTTGTCGTGTTGTCATGTCGAATACCTTTCGCCTGAGCGGAGCGTCGCATAAAGAATAGGCCTGCTGTAGAGTTCGGTCTTGAAAGGGCTCTTGTGTCACCAAAGACGTCTGACGCGCAAAAAACATGTTTCGCGGCGATATAGATCTTGTCTCTGACGGAACTCGCTACTGTCGTGAAACGGTCGTGAACCGGCCAGTCAGGATGCGACTGCCAGCACAACTCTCATCGGCCACGTCACTTCACCAACTTCACAACTCTGCCTCACCAGATCCGCCATTCGCGATGACCACGCCTTGCCCGTCTTTCTATTCCGGAGTACCGCTGCGTCCGTTGCAATCGGATCAACACATCGCGTGACGTATCCGCAACGTGCCACAGTGCCGGCGTCAGACATCCGGTCACCGCTGTGATCACGTTCACCCTTCATAGAAAACAGGCCGAACGGAGAGCGACTCGCGGCGGAAATGCAAAACCGGTTGATTCTCTTTCGAAAACCAACCGGTTAGGAATTTTCAGTCTGCTCAGCAGGTTTGGGTTTCATCACGTCTTACGGTCTCCTCGTGAGTACCAGGTTATTGAAGATGCCCTTTGAACCATCGTGGTTCATGTGAACAGGGCCGCTTGAAACATTGTCCATCCCACTATCGCAATACTGTTTTGGGAGCGACAATGTCGTAGATGTCACTACCGTTGAAACTGTTCCGTCGCAATGGCTGACCTGATGATGGTCGACACTTCTTTGCTGCCTGAGCAATATCCCGCAGTCGCTGGCTTTGAGCAATTTTCATTGCTTCTGCCAGAACACGGTCACCGTTGGCCGGTCCATCTTCGTCGACGATGCGGACATCAGGAGTGACTCCCTGCCCGGACATTGGTCGACCGTTCGGGCTGTAAAACCGTGCCGTCGTCAGTCGCAGATTGGCGTTCACAGAACTCAGTGGAAAGTGTGTCTGAACCGTGCCTTTCCCGTAGCTCTTTTCACCGACCACGAGGCCACGTCGGTTGTCCTGCACCGCTGCCGCAAAGATCTCACTGGCACTCGCACTGTCTTTGTCAACCAAAACGACCAGTGGAGTACTCCACGTTCGGCTGTAGGTTGCCGTTTCCAGCATGTTGTCAGCCGACAGGCGGCCCTTCGTGGACACAATCGTGCCGCATGGCAGAAAACGATTCGTGATGTCGACACAGACGTTCAGCAGACCGCCGGGGTTGCCTCGCAGGTCCAGAATCAACGACTTCATTCCGCTGCTGTACAACTGCTGCAGGGCCTGATCGACCTCCTGAGTAGACTTTTGACCGAATTGGCTAAGGCTCATGTAAGCCACTTTCTCCGTACCTGGCAGAAGCCTGGCATCGTTCACCGTGTAGATCCGAATTCTCCGGCGAACCAGAGTGACGTTGCTGCCACGTGAACCGTTCCGCACAATTTGCATCTGAATTCGGCTGCCGGAACTGCCTTTCATCAGGTCCACACTATTGGCCATGGGCATACCGCTGATTCGTCGACCATTGATAGCCGTGATGATGTCTCCAGACTGCAGACCCGCTTCCACAGCAGGGCCACCTCGCAGAGCCCTCACGACCAGCAATCCGTCATCATGCACCTTGACTTCCACACCGACACCGACGATTTCACCCTCCAGCAACGCACTGCGGACCTGTTCCGCTCGCTCCAGATCCAGCGACGCACCTCGACCAGGCTCACTGGGCTCAAGGGCAGAAAACTTATCCAGAGTATCGATGGTGGCGTTAGCGAACTCGAAAGCCACAACACTAGCCGTCAGGCCCGGCACAGCCTGAGCTTCACGCATGACCGCCTGCACGACGTTTTCAGCATCGTTGTAATTGGCAACTCGCAGCGAAGCCTCCAGTCGCGACAGCGTGCTGCGAAAACCGTCAGCTCGGAAGGAGTCGGCTTGCACCCCCAAAGCACGAGCGAACGTTGGATTCTCCAGAGCCAGTCCGAGGTTTCGCAATCCGCGTCGGATTCTCAGATCGTAGCTGCTGGGTTCAAGATGACGCTGATCAGTTTGCAGAGAGACCTCCCGATACATTGCCAGAGCCTGACTGGACGTCATGGAACCAGCCGCCCGAACAGTCACGGGATTCCCGTAGCGAGCTGAAATCGCCTTATAGATCGCTTCTGCTTCATTTCCCGTTTCCCGTCTGGGTAGCGGCGGCGTGAACGGATCCAGGCCAGGCTGAACACGGTTATCCCGCGATGGTACGGGGGGGGCGAAATCGTAGTTGTCCCTGACCGAGGGGTAGTTCAGGTGATCGCGATTCAGCGGCGATGGCCGGTAGTTGCGGTCAAAATTCGAGTAGTCAACCTGTTCCAGCGGAATGCGGTGACGACGCTCATAGCTGGTGTCTGACAGTGGCGTTCGACTGAGCGGAGCCGTTCGATATCGTTGACGATCGTCGAAATCGTTCGCTGAAGGCAGGCGAAAAGGATTCGCCAGTCGCCCCCGAATGCTGCAGCCGTAGTCAGAATCGCGACCACGATCTGAATAGTCGTGACCATAGTTCCGGTCACGCTGGCGGTAGTCATCCCAAAGCGGTATCCGAAAATTCTCCTCGACGGCGCTATTCAACGGTGCACGATAGTCGTAGCCCTGTCGCAGCCGATTTCTTTCATGGTCGAATCGACTTCTCGGGTTGGAGTCGTTTGTGTCGATGTAACGCGACGACGAATAGTCGCCATTCGGCCACCGATCCACCAACGGAAAATTGTATTTGCCCCTCGGATACGTTCTCACCGCGGAAAAATCATCCCGGCTGGCGAGGTCATCAGATTTCGACCGGTCATCAAGGCTGCACCCGCCGTTAGCGCAGACGCCGCTGTTACTTGAGTACTGAGCCATCGTGACGGGTGCGGTCAGCACCAGAGCACCGATGGTCAACAGGATTCGGGTTGGGGTCATCATGTCCATTACTCCTTCTTGAGTTTGTTTTGCCTGGCTCTCTGAGCAGGCCCTGCGTGGAAAATGTTGTGTTGGAATGCGCCTGCTTCAGGCGACGTGTGGGTATTGGTCGGACAGAACGTTGAAGTGATCCGCCAACTGGTTGACGACCGCATCCGGCTGAACCGTGGCAACCGTCTCTTCCAACAACTCACCGCGAATGACTCGAACATCACTTGGCGCCTCAATACCGATCTTGACAGTACCGCGAGCGGTCTTTATCACTTTGATGACAATGTCGTCACCGATGTGGATCATTTCTGCCGGTTTACGTGTCAGTACGAGCATGATTCATCACCTTCTGAAATGGTATTGGGTACGGAAGTACAATTCGATTCGCATTGAACAGAACTGCGTGTGATCACTGTGACATTACCAATGCCAATAGTGTGCCAAAACTGATTCCGCATATCATCACGCCCACGATTTGACCACAACACACTTATCAGTACTATGTTACGTCGCCTGGAAGGATGTGCCGATTGGCCAGGACTTTCGGATAGAGGCAACCAGGTAAGGAAGAGATTGCAAACAACGCTGATAGAACTGCCAAGATATTGTCATTTTGACAATCTTCAGCCTGATGGTGATACGTTTTTGTCCACGTCCGGCAGAAAAACAAGACGAAAATCCGCCATCAGTCGTCTCGAATTCCAAAATCATGGAGTGTCCCCGCCCGAGTGGCCTGCAGTTCGTAATGGCTTAGAATTCGCCCAAAGTCCTGCCGCAGTACTATGTGTCACACGCTGTCGCAGGCCGCACTTCCGTTCACTGAAACACTATGAATCCGTGTCCCCAACAACGCAGTTTTCCGTTTTCAGCCGTTGCCCAACTGCCGGATCTGTCTGACGCGTGGCAGCTTTCCCAAAAGACGATTGCACGACTGCGGCAGGCACTGCTTTCTGAACCGTTGCCGGAACATCTGGCCTGTGTGGCGATCTCCGGATCACTTTGTCGCATGGAATATCACGCCGCCTCAGATCTGGATCTGCTGGTCGTCCTAGACGATCGCCAGACAACGGTCAGTGACGAGGCCGCGAAAACTCTGTTCAACGATGTTTGGCAACGGATCGACGCGGCCGGCCTGGACGCCGCTCGTCCAAAACCGGGCGGCGTGTTCTCACAATGCGTTTCCTGGCGAGCGTTGACAGATTCAGCCGTTCGAGGCATCGTCAATGAAGACGTCACCACGTTTGGGCAACGCATGCAACTGCTTCTGGACGCCCAGCCTGTGCTGCATCGCCAATCGTTCGGCGAACTGCAGACGGAACTGCTGAATTGGTATGTCGAGACGCGGGTGTCGGATCTGTTCGAAGAAGCCGGGCCGTTTGGCTGGTTGCGTCAGGATGTACAACGCTACTGGCGCAGTATCTGGTCCAGAGCGTATTGGCTGCATGCAGACGAGGTCGACAAATCAATGGAGATTAACGTCAAGCTGCGGTCCAGTCGGGCCGCCATTATGGCTGCGTTCCTGCAGGCGATCGATGCTGCCCAGGAGGCCGCAGGTGAGACGTCCGTGGTTATCGCGGCATTGCAGCGACAGCTGACGACAACACCACTGGAACGACTGACAGAGGGGCTGTCAGCATCACAGGCAGCAGAGCTGCTGAACAGCTACCAGACGGTATGGCAGTTTCTCGCAAGCCGAAAGCCCGCTGGCAGTTCGTTACCCAGCGAGATCAAAGACACCTTAAGAATTTTGCGCAGATGCCTGCCAAAATCAGTTACGGAATAGGGCAGGAACTTCCATCGTTGGAGAGTTGCTCGGCCCGTGCCACGACGAAGCAACATGACTCTATCGCTCAGAACTCTGCCAAGGCCGTTGGCGGCTCTGGCCGATTGGGATAATATGCGGCCACCACTGTCTCGAATCTACGAGGCTGTCGGGATACATGAAACAGAGAGCCGCAAGGCGCTAGTAGTGGAACGCGCCAGGAGTTTCGGCCAACGAGGGGAAACGCCCAAAGTCCTGGCGACTTCCGCTACCGTCAGCATTAGTAAGCTTAATGTGGATGCAGCGCTAGCCGCGGGTGAAAACACGCCATTAACCGGCGGCTAGCGCCGTACCGCTCACTGGAACAGACGTATCCGGACAGCCCACACCCGAACGCCCGATCGACGATGACCGAAAACGATACTTTCGAAAACCTGTTTGACCTTCCGCTGGTGGCGACGACGATCGCCACTCAGATCTCCGTGCAG
>JBDONA010000405.1:0-31362 GCA_039831575.1 Fuerstiella sp.
GGCCACCTTGCTTGCCGTCCTGGCCACCTTGCTTGCCGTCCTGGCCACCTTGCTTGCCGTCCTGGCCACCTTGCTTGCCGTCCTGGCCACCTTGCTTGCCGTCCTGGCCACCTTGCTTGCCGTCCTGACCACCTTGCTTGCCGTCCTGGCCACCTTGCTTGCCGTCCTGACCACCTTGCTTACCCTGCTGGTCACCTTGCTTACTCTGCTGACCATCCTGCTTACTCTGCTGACCATCCTGCTCATCTTCTTTGCCTTGCGATTCGTCACCCTGTTCCGACGAAGTTGCCTGCTGATCCGTCACGCCTTCTTCCTGTGGGCCATTCGGATCACTCGACTTTTCTTCGTGACCATCATTCGGCGATTGCTGCGCACCATTGGGATCCTTTTCATCGACACCATCAGCGGATTGTTCTGTGCCCGTTCCGTCCTTTTCAGGCTTCGAATCATCGCCATTTTGCGGTGTATCCGCTGACTTGTCGGTCGATGGTGTGTCGCCAGACGATGGGTCCGGTAACGCGCCATCCTCAGTCCTCGTGGCCGGTCCGGCATCGTTCGCCTCGGACGCACCAGAGTCTGGTGTGGGCGGCAAATCCCCTTCCTCAGAAACTGCATCGCCGCCGTCAGGATCCATATTCTGCTCAATTCCCGTGCTGGCGTCGTCGAAGGGTTTCTGATCGTCTGGCTTGTCAGATTCGGCGTCATTGCTGCCGGCAGCGCCGCGATCACTCGATTGATCGCCATCGTCCGATCCTCCGTCGGTACCTTGCGGATCGTCTTCCTCGCCTATTGGTTGCTGTTCCTGCGCAGACTTCTCCTGGTATCGCTCCAACAGCTTTTGCAGTGCCTCGTCGTCGGAAGCGGGCGTATTCCTTTCCGGACCCTCACTATCGCCCTGCTGGCTGTCGGACGACTTCTCTTTCCCCGCTTCTGATGGTTCAGACAAGCCTGGGTCACCCTCTTCCCGTGCATCAGACGGCGACTGGCCCGCGGGATCGTCTTCATCGTTCCCGCCTTCAGCGCCGCGACCACCCTCTGTTCCGCCATCCGTCGTCTCGCTGTCTGTCGCGCCATCGGACGTCATTCCCTCAGCGGAATCGTCCGATGTGTCCGCTTCAGATCCGGACTCCATGGCGTCCGGATCATTCATTTCAGACTCATCGGCAAGTCTTTCTTCCTGTTCCATTTCACGCCGTTGCTGATCCTGCAGCTCTTTGTCCAGCTGCAGACGTTCATCAATTTCCTCCTGTGTGGCCGGCAGCCCAATATCGAACTGCAACGTCCCGGTTCGCGACTGACTTCCCAGTGGCGGGTTATTATCAATTGCGGCAATGTGATAACGCACAACGTCACCTTCCCGCAGTCCCAGCGGTTCCAGGCGAAACTCCCACTGGCCGTACCAGGACTTCTTCAGTCCGTTCCGGCTGGCATCAAACAGCAGCTCAGAACTTCGTGGTTCTCCGTTAACTTCAATCATCAGTTTCACCGAGCGCAGCAGAAAATCCGGATCCTCCGCTCTCGCCAGCAACGAAACCACGGCATTCGCCGGCACTCTCAGGTCCCGGATCGGGTCCAGTAGTTGTACGATTGGCGCCTGATCCGGGCGCACATTGACTGAGTAGACGGTGGGCGCGGGGTCGGTACGGCCTTCCTGATCTTCCAGCTGAATGCGATAGAACTTTGGTGATGTTCCGTCTTCCCGCAGGTCCATTCTGAAACGTCCAGACAGATCTTTGCCCGCCACCGTCAATCGAACTTCTTCAGCCGGAGTTTCGAAGGTCGGGTCGTCACTGAAGACCAGTCTGGCGGAAGCAATGGGCACATTCGCCTGGGCCTGCAGTTCAATGTCAGTGCCCTCCCAGACTTCGATGTTCCCATTCTCTGTCCTGCGGGGAGGCAAGACCATGTAGTCCGGATACGTGTAGGCAAGCTGTGTCACGTTGACCGTGGGCGGCTGGTCAACGGAAACGTGAAAAACCTCAGACGTCGCATCACCTGCGATGATGTGATACGTCAAATCCTGTCTTAAACCGCGATCCACGTCGCCCAACATCGTGATTCGATAGCGTCCGTGGTCTTCAGTGGCCTGCATCGCAAGCTGCTCATCAACAAATCGTTGATCATGAGTGGAATACACAACGATCACGTTGTCCGGAGATTTACCACTGATATCAACCACAACTTCCAGTTCGGTACCGGCAGGAATAGCCACATCACCTGGTGCCACCTTCAGGATGCGCGTTCGCGTTGCGACGGCAGCACTCGAAAGGGACAGAGGTCGCAGCAGGTTGATGGACTTGGGGCTGATGACGACATACAGACACATCAAGACCACCAGCGCAAACAGCGTGCCGCCAAGTCGCATCAACCAGTGACGTTCAATCGCCTGATCGAGATTGACTTCTGACAACCGAACGGCCGCTCGTTTCTCCATAGCCCGTTTGATCGCCTCAGTCGGCGGCGTGCCGGAAGAGGAAACATCGATCAGACTCATCAGCGCACCGTCCATCTGCGCGTCTGATTTGTCGAGCATTCGAGCGGCGTACAACGGGTGAATCTCCCGTGTCCATGGTCGAATGACATACCGATACACGATCACGCCACACACGGCGACAACCACGCTCAGCATGATCGCCCGAGTGGTGGGAGCGAAACCGCCGGTCACCACCCAGTGGTCGCAGATTGTAAAAATCAGGACGTAACCGATGAGCAGGACACCGGCCAGCAGCAGTGCGGTCAGCAGATCAGTCCAGCGAATGCGTTCACGAGCGGTCTGAATCTGATAGTCGATGAACTCATCGCATTCCGCGTATTCGCTGGAAGGACTGGCTGCTGTTGACATGTTCATCTCTCAAAATGCGTTTCACGAGGCATTGACATACCCCAAAACGCCAACAACAGGCGGATCCCCGTCAAAAACACCAGAGAATGGTTGCGTCCGTCAATTGTCTACTAATGGGGCGGTTGTGACAAATTATATCGGCCCATCACCAGGTGACGCCCAAAAAGATCTGAGAACGGAACGGTTGTCCGGAACGGCGACAGAGTTTGGCTCGCGAATTACTGTGATTACAGGCGTTTGCCACCTGCTGCGACCAGACGAAATTCTGTCGGTGGCCCAATGGTCAGCTGTGACCAGATCAGAATGCGAAAAGACAGGACGACGGGACAGAGCAGGCCGCTTCGAAAATTCGTGCGGCCCTCGGGACGGGCTTAGTTGATCACGTGTGCGAATGTCAACTGTTCTAATGCAACAACAGATCGTCAAAGTTGCTGAGGGCAATGTCGATCAAATCAGTCAGACTTGATTCGTCTTCAATCTCAAAGCTGCTGACGTCACCCGTGCGGCCATACGTGGCTGTACCGTCATCCGCGGAGGTGTCTTTGCCGGGCCCGGCAAAGAATCCGGTGTCGAATGCAAAACGGTTACCAGACGTGTTTCCAAAAACGTCATCCTGATTGCCGGCATACAGATGAACGGGTCCCTGAAAATCTGTATTGAGCAAAGCGATAAGGTCGTTGCCGTTACGGCTGTGAATCAGAACGTTGCGGGAAAACAGGCTGCGGTTCACGACGATTGAGTCGGCCCCGCTGCCGGTGCTTATGTGTGTTGTGTTGGCGACCGTCGTCCCCTCATCAACAGTCAAATCGTCTATTCGCACCTCACCCAGAGTGGCCTGCTGAATTGCAATTCCCGCCACTCCAAAGAACTGGGTGGGTTGTGCGCCTCCGTTATCAACTCGAACCAGGATTTCTCCGCTCGCATCCGCGGTCATAAATTCGGCATAGGAATCAAGAGGAAGAGTCGAATCACCTCGTTTGCGATTGACGATGAGTTGCTGTTCATCGTGCGGTTGCTCAAAGCTGAAACTCGTCCCGCCACCGGATATTGTCACCCGATTGCTGGCGGCCGCGGGATTCGTGTCTCCGCCAAAAACGTAGATTTCATATAGCGCACTGGCTGTCAATCCAGTGAACGTGAATTCAATGTTGCCCGAGTTGGCATATGCACCATCGATGCCAGCCAGCGATTGATTGTGAAGTGGAAGCTCATTTGCGGGCGGCCGAAAATCCGACGTTCGGCCCGGCTGGATATCCACAGCGATAGCGACATTGATGAGTGTCGTGGATCCGGTTTCGTCGATCAGACCGGTTAGACTTGCACTCCCCGTTCCGGCGTATGGAGTCCAATTCGTCGGTGTGGATCCGCCGACGCCCAGGTCAATCCCGACAAGAGCCAGCAGACAACGGTCTTCCAGTGATTCGGACCGGTAGGAATGCGAAACACGGCGACCATGTTGAGAGCGATACGGACGTGACTTTCGTTTTGGTCGCTGAAATACTTCGGCGAGAAACGCGATGATGTTTTGTCTATTCACTTTGCCAACTCCGAAATACGAGAGATGAACCGTAGTTCAGTCGGTCCATTGTGTGCCACCGGCAATATGCCAAACTCGTTCCATACGCGTCGGGAGGGGTACTCTCTACGTCCAATACCGTATTACGCCATTCCCACCGGCACGGATCACAATTTTCTTACAAGATCATTGCCACAGGCTGGCTTCCCACCACAACCGCTGGACTGGACGCGAAGAATAAATGTGCTCGCCACGCAACGTGACGGGGGTTAGTCGGCCGCGGCGACTGAAACCCGCAAAAAAAATATTTTCTTTTACGCATCTCGCATCAGGCCACACAGTGCGGGAAAAAAACGAATTACTATGTGGACACGTGGTTGCGCGGTGACACCTTCCTCTCACGTCAATCCGTCTCTGAAAACTCAGAGCGAAATTGGCCTTGCACGTCCGATTCAATAGACTCACATCACGACGAATTTTGCCTACCTGTTATTCGACGCAGCGCCGAGTTGCTTAGCTCAGTCCCGCTGTACGACTCCTCATCACGACCAATTCCTGAATTTCAAGTGATCCGTCGCGAGCCGATTCGCGTTCATGTACTTAACGTCTGCAGAAGGAGTACGCAGGTGCGTTACTGATGGCAGCACGCAGTGACTTACGTCTTGCGGTGAGATAGAAGTCGCGGCAAGCGGGCAACCGAAGAAGACTTGAATCGGCGGCCAGCAGAATGTGCGAACACGGCAGTCTCAGGCGGAACCTGACATCTGTTGCCGGACGGAAGGCGTTGTCCGCAGGGCACCCAGGAGATCACATTTCAAGCTGTCGAACTCTCGGTCAGCCGTTCAGCCATGTAGTTTTCCGAGGCTACGCGCCTGTCGTTCACGGTTTACGGCGTTCAGTGCTTCCGGTGTCCTGGCCAGAAATCGGATCAATTGAGATGACGAACACCCCAGTGCGGCGGCGGCTTTGCGAAGGTCATACGCCTTCGCATGGACGGCATTCAGCGCCTCGGCGATCAGCGAAGCGAAATCCTGATGGTGGTCGTTGCACTGAATTCGCGCAGCCACACATCTTGACACCCACAATGCGGACGGTTCGACAAAGTCGGACCTTGCCGTGCGGTGCTGGACGGCCAGCGTCAGTCGCAGGCGTTTCACGGCAACCTGGCGGTTTTGTTCCTGACTACGACGTTCTGAAGCCGACGCGACAGCACCAGTTGGCCGGTGAGTGATTTCAATGGCTGTTTCCACTTTGTTGCGATGCTGTCCCCCCGGACCGCTGGCTCGTGTGCGCCGGATTTCACAGTCCTTAAGCAGTTCTTCAACTGCCAGACAGGCCGGATGGTCATGGGGCACAGCATGTGAGGACTGATCTGAAGTTGCCATATTACGCTTACGTTTCCGGTGGGCGAACGAAACCAGAGACTACGATTTCCGCCGACGTTGGGCCTTCTTCGCTTCTCCGAAGGTCGCTTTTTGACGCAACATGTGGTGATAGTGCTGAGCAAAACGATGTGACTCATCACGAACATACTGCAACAACCGCAGGGCATACGAGTGACGACTGAGTCGATGTGGTTCTGACTGCCCGGGAACGTAGATTTCTTCTTCTCGCTTGGCCAGGGAAATTGTCATCGGAGGATTAATGTTCAGCGCCTCAAATGTTTCAGTCACAGCATTCAATTGTCCTTTGCCACCGTCGATCAACAGCAAATCGGGAAAGGACTCACCCTCCTGAGTCAATCGCCGGAAACGGCGGGTCACAACTTCTCGCATGGAAGCGAAGTCATCGATGCCTTCGACGGACTTGATTTTGTATCGCTTGTAGCCGTGCTTGAACGGCAGACCGTCGATGAACTGCACAAGGCTGGCCACCGTTTCTCCGCCCTGCAGGTGAGCAATATCAATGCCTTCGATTCTTCGGGGAAGTTCGCTGAGCTTCAAAATCTGCTTCAGACCGGCCAGTCCCTTCCGGGGGTCGACGTAAAAAACTTCGGGCTGCGCATGATCCTCCAGATTGCCGCGAAGATTAAGCGTGTTCAAAGCCTGAATATCATCACGAAGTCGGGCGGCTCGTTCAAACCGCTGATCCTGGGAAGCAGCCAGCATTTGTTTCTCCAGATCCTTCAACAGACGGTCCTTCTTTCCGTCCAGAAATAGCCGCAGCCGTCGGACATCTTCTTTGTAGTCTTCCTTGCTGACGCGAAGATTGCACGGTGCTGTGCATTGATTGATGCTGGCCAGCAGGCACGGCCGAAACCAGCGCCATCGTTCGTCACCGTCTTCGATATCCAGACTGCATGTCCGAAAACGAAAGATCTTCTGCAATACAGCAATCGTGCCCCGCAGCTGGCCGGCATTGGTAAACGGACCGTACAGGCGAACGCCTTTCGTTTCCGGCTGGCGGGTGAATTCGATGCGAGGGAAGTCTTCGCGGGTGGTGATCTGAAGGTACGGAAACGTCTTGTCGTCCTTCAGAAGGTTGTTGAACTTCGGCTGAATGTCCTTGATCAGCCGGGCCTCCATCAATAGAGCGTCAACTTCACTGTCGGTCTCGATGTAGTCGATGTCGACGATCTCGGTGACCAGTTCGGCCGTGCGTCGATCGGTCGTTGCCGCTTTGGTAAAGTAGCTGCCCGCACGACTTCGCAGATCGACGGCCTTGCCGACATAGATGACTCTCGCCTGCTTGTCCTTCATCAGATAGACACCAGGTCCAGTCGGAAACTGGCGCACCTTGTCCCGAGGCACCGTTGAATCGTCAGATTCCGCCGGAGATGACTGAGCAGACGCTTCGTTATCCTGTGAGTCTTCTTCAGAATGATCCATGAAGTTCAGTCAGTTGTTCCTGGAGCGGAAGTTCGTTCTGCGCACATGATACGTCATCATCGCGTTCCACGCGTCATCGGTCACGGGCAGATTCTGTAGACGGCGCGAAAGTCTCGGCAGCGACGTGATTCGCATCCGCACAGAATTGCGAGGTGATGCCCCCTGGCAATCGGGGAAGCGATAATATCGCACGGGGTATCTCTGATGAATCGCAGTACTCCAGGGCCAAACGTTCTTTACTTTGGGCCACGCCCTATGGTGAGCACAACGGGTGTGAAATTTCTGTCAAGGAATACCGAAATGAAGTAGACTGGGACACTATCAGACCGTGAGGAATCGCTTCCTGCGACATCTCATCATTCGTCGAATTCACTGCGGTTGTGTTAGTCTCTCGAAAACGTCTCGTCAGTACTTCAACACCGGGCATGTCGCCCATACGCTCGGCCGGGGTCCACCAAAGTTCTTTCAGTCAATGCCTGCCAATGACAAGAGAAAACAGATCCAACCGAACCGCTGACGAAATCGAGATACTCGGTTCGGAGTCCGCCTGTTCGTATCTGCCAAATCGCAACTCAAGGATGATTTATCGAATCGCGTTATCACTCACATCGGCAAGGTACGAGCAACTGCTGTCTCGCGGCTGGAGACGTTTTGGCAGAACATTGTTCCGGCCACAATGCGACAGGTGTGTTGAATGCCAAAGTCTGCGAGTCGATATCGCTGCCTTCAAGCCTACAAAAAGCCAGCGGCGGGCCAGAAATCGCAACGCCACAATTGATCTGACCGTTGGCCCGGTAACGGTCACAGACGAGCATGTAGCGCTGTACAACGCGTATCATCGGGATATGCATGAGCGACGGCAGTGGCCGATTCGCGAGATTACCGAAGAGGATTATCACGAATCATTTCTCGACGGCGACTTTCCGTTTGCCCGTGAGTTTCAATATCGGCTGCGCGGAGAACTGGTGGCAGTTGGAATCGTGGATATGACGGGCACAGTCATGTCCAGCATCTATTTCATTCACGACCCGGCGATTCGTCACAAGGCCCCCGGGACGATGTCGGTGCTGCGGGAGGTCGAAGAAGGCCGGCGAACGGGTCACCGTCTGCTGTACATGGGCTATTACATACGCGACTGCGATTCCATGAATTACAAGAACCGGTATGCCCCCCACCAGTTGCTGGCTGAATACGTCCCGGACGACGTTGAACCGGACTGGGTCGTGCCCGGTCCGGCAGTCAAAGGACCGCAGTGCGATCTGAGCTAGAGCCCGGAAACAAAAGGACGCTCGCAGAATTGCGGGAAGTCTTTCCCGACGATACTACTTTGCCGTCAATTCCGGGAACGCGACGGTGACATCCAGACTGTCGCCAACGACTTTTTGCTGCGTAAGAAACTCCTGGAACAGCGCCTTCTTGCGAGCGTAAGAGCCGTCGCGGCTGGACAGATCTCGTATTTCTTCCGGGTCTTCGTTCAGGTCGAACAACAACGACACACCAATTTTTGGGTACAACATTAATTTCTCGTGACCAACCGTGACGCTGCGTTGAGTCTGCGTATACGCACCGTAAACGGTACCGGCAACCGCGGTCGAATTGTCTTTCAATGCGGGCAGCAGGCTTTGAAACTCAACGTGATCCGGAATGGCTGCTCCCGCTAACTCAAGCGTCGTCGCCATGACATCCTGAAGATAGATTCGCGTGCCAATTCTGCGGCCAGCATCTACCCCCGGCCCGGCGACGGTGAATGGCACTCGCATGCTGTGATCAAACATGTTCTGTTTGCCCAACAGCCCGTGATTGCCACAACCCAGGCCGTGGTCCGCAGTAAAGAAGATCCACGTGTTGTCCGCCTGCCCGGTTTCTTCGAGGGCGTCCAGAATCCGGCCGATCTGCTGATCCATGTGCGTGATGATGGCGTAATATTCCTGGCGATTGACCTGGACGGCATAGTGTGTCCGAGGAAACGGTGCCAGCTTCTCATCCCGGATTCTGTTGCTGCCGATGTTGTAGGGATATTCCGGCAGAAATGAGGCCGGCACCGAAATGTCGTCGACAGGATACAGGTCGACGAATTCCTTCGGCGACTGCCGCGGATCGTGCGGCGCGTTGAACGCCAGATACATGAAGAACGGGCGTTCATCTTTCGCCGCGATATTCAAGTAATCAACGCCGTCATCGCCCAGTACTTCACTCCAGTGTCTCCCGCCCTTCCAGAATCCCTCGAACGACGTATCCCACGGTTTCCAGGTGTCATCATCCCGTGATTGCGGTCGATTGTAGCCCGCGTCCGTCTGGTTCGGCATTCCGCCGCGAACGTTTCGAGCAACCTCAAATACAGTCTCCGCGTCCGCTTTGACGTGCCATTTTCCAGAGAAAAACGTCTGATAGCCCGCCGTCGCCAGTTGCTGAGCCCAGAGTTTCTTCTGAGGCACCCATTCTTCCGTCAGCTTTGTATCGACAGCCTGTGCGTGCCACAGATACAGACCGGTATTCAACATCGTACGACTGGCAATACAGACTGCCCCGTTCCAGCCGCCCTGGTTGTGTGCATGGGTAAACGTGGTCCCGCGTTTGAACAGCCGATCCAGATTGGGCGTTCTGATCTCGTCGTTACCCATCGCGTGAATCGTGTGATACGCCTGATCGTCAGCGAACAAAAACAGCAGGTTGGGTTTTTCGTCTGCGCGGCTGATGGAAGTGCAGAGAAGAACAAGGTAAATCGTAAGATATCGCAACAGGGACTCCTGAATGCAGGTCGAACAGATATTGATCGTTTTACTCGCAGCGTTCGGGAACGCTGACCGGAACGGGCCAACAGTTCCCCAGTGGCAGCACGCACAGACCGTCGCCGACGGCTATATCGCGGCGGACCGCCACGCACAGTCATGTGTTGTGTGCCATGATTCGGGGATCAAACTTAGGAAGTCCGTTGACGTCGAGCAACCGACATCTCAGCATTCGCCGTCATTAAGGCATCAATGAAAGGCCCAAATCGTGGTATCACCGACAGCAACGGAAACCGTTGTCGACATTCTCTCGACTTTGATTTCTATTCCCAGTGTCAACCCAATGGGGCAGAACGTCAACGGCCCAATCTATTTTGAAGGCCGCATGAGCGACTGGTTGGTCGATTTTTTTCGCTCGATTGGGGCGAAGTATGAGCGGATCGAAGTCACCCCCGGACGCGACAACATTGTTGCCCGATTCGATTCGCCAGGATCTGACCTCACGATTCTGCTGGACGCTCACCAGGACACAGTGCCAGTGGACGGTATGACCATCGCGCCGTTTGAACCTCAGGTCGCGAACGGCAGAATCACCGGGCGGGGCTCATGTGATGTGAAGGGCGGCATGGCGGCGATGCTGTTTGCTTTCCGACGTCTGGTGCTGGAACAGCCAGCCCAGGCCGCCAGCGTCGTGCTCAGCTGTACGTGCGACGAAGAATCCACGACGACCGGAATCACTGACCTGATCACGTATTGGAAGAGTCCAGAACGCGGCAAGTCAAAATTACTGGCCAATCCACCAGACGTCGCGGTGATCGCCGAGCCGACGCTGCTGGATGTTGTTGTCGCACATCGAGGGGTGACCCGCTTTCGAATTCGGACCGCCGGTCGCGCGTGCCATAGCTCGGATCCGACGCAGGGCGTGAATGCGATTTATCGAATGGCTCGTGTCGTCACTGTGCTGCAGGAATATGCCCGATTGCTACCGAGCACGGTGGAACCACATCCGCTGTGCGGCGGTGCCACATTGAGCGTCGGACGAATTCAGGGTGGGACAAGCGTGAACATCTTACCCGACGAATGCATCATCGAAGTCGACCGCCGTGTCATTCCAGGTGAAGACCATGACAGAGTGAAAGCGGACATTCGAACATATCTGACCGAGCGTCTGGACTTCGACATTGAATTTGAACCGCCGTGGATCGAAAGTCCGGCGTTGACGAACGCCGATAACGCACAACTGGCAGCGGCCGTACTAAGCTGTATCGAACGCGTTGATGGCGATCACTCAGCCATCGGCGTACCCTACGGCACGCACGCCTCGCGCACCTGCGCCGCTGGAGTACCTTCGATCGTTTTCGGACCGGGCTCCATCGATCAGGCACACACCAAAGACGAGTTCCTCGAAATCGATCAACTCGAGAAAGCCGCTGAAGTGTACTTCCGCTTGTGTGCCTCGCCACACACATTGCAGTAGGGGACGGCGGGCATCGGCCAACGGTCGTGAGTGTTTTCGGTCGCCGCCGGCTCAGGTCAAATAATATTCGTTCCAAAACACTTCCGTCCACTCGCCAACACCTATCCCCACAACGCGTCAGCTCAGGGCAACTTCAATGTTCTCGGTCGTCAAGAAGAACTGGTTTCTGGTGGGGCTGGTGGCATTAATCCCTCTGGCCCTGTTCCTGGCGTCTTCGCAACCGCCAGCTGGGTTTGTGAACATTGCTCAATCTGTCCCAACGTCGGTCTGCACGGCCACCATTCTGTTTCTGATGTCGGTCACTCTTAACAGCAGGCGTCTGTTCGATTCCCTGCGCAAGCCGTTGCCAGTCCTGACCGCGTGCGGCGTGAATCAAATTGTTATTCCCCTGCTGTGTCTTCCGCTGCTGCCGCTGCAGAAATCAGCAGACCTGAGGGTCGGACTGCTGATTGCAGCCAGCGTGCCCTGCACAATGGCTGCGTCGTCCGTGTGGACTCGCCGCGCGGCAGGAAACGACGCTGTGTCTCTGTTAGTGACGCTCATCACCAATGGTCTTTGCTTCCTGATCACTCCGTTGTGGCTGTTGGCCGGCAGCACATGGTTCGGAACAGCAGATGCATCCGGCAGTCTGCAATTCAGCTCGATGGTCTGGAGGTTAATACTGGCCGCTCTGTTGCCAGCCTTCATCGGTCAAATGGTTCGCCTGTCAAAGCCGGTAGAGACATTTGTGGATAACAATAAGCCAATCTTCAGCAACATCGCGCAGGGCATCATTCTGATGCTGGTGTTCGTGTCCGCGTTTCGAGGCGGGGTTCAGTTCGAGACGACGGGGATGGCCAGCAACCTGCGACACCAGGAGTTCGTAACCGTATGGGTGTGCTGCATTGTTCTGCATCTTGTGGCCATGTGCATCGTCTGGCAAATCACACGACTGGCAGGGTTCGCAGAAGAGGACCGTCGTGCGTGCGTCTTTGCCGGCAGTCAGAAAACGTTGCCAATCGGAATTCTGGTTTCTCAGGCGACCGGGTTGCCGTTTTCCATTCTGCCAATGTTGATGTATCACATGTCTCAACTGTTCATTGACACGTGGATTGCTGACCGGCTGAAGTCTCGAGCATCTGACATCGACAATTGAGCACTGCCAACACCTTCGGCGAAACCACCGCACACAGCTGCGTTTCCGATGGCGGTGACTTTACCCTGGACAGCCAGGGTTAAGAATAACGATTATGGTGGTCACGCCATGACATCATGGACGCTCGTGCAGATTCACAGAACCCGGTCGGTTGCGAAACATCGCTGTGTCCAGGAAGCTATCAGTTCCCCCGCTTCCGTACCATAAAGGCCAACGCAACTATGTCTGAACAAGTGAACGCCGTTCCGCAGGAGTATCCGGGAGTGACCGCGTATCTGGTAATACGCGGTGCAGCAGACGCCATTGACTTCTATAAGACGGCATTCAGCGCAGAAGAAATCCTTCGTTTGGCAGCGCCCGATGGTTCGATTGGTCATGCCGAACTCAGAGTGGCGGGCGGCGTGCTAATGCTGGCCGACGAAGTCCCGGATATGGAAATCAACGCACCACCGACGATCGGCGGAAGTTCTGTGGGCCTGATGATGTACGTGGAAGACGCGGACGCTGTGTTTAACGCCGCCATCGATGCCGGGGCAAAACAGTTTAAACCCATGTGTGACCAGTTCTACGGCGACCGATCCGGCACACTGGACGATCCATTTGGCCACCGCTGGACGATTGCGTCACGCATCGAAAACGTGACGCCAGCAGACATCGCCAAACGGTTCAACGACCTTTACGGCGAGGATTGAACGTCCGGCGCTACCGTCCGGTGTGATCACTGGGCAAGCTGCCCTGAGGGCATTACAACACGCGGTGCACGCAACGCGCCCGGATATGACAGTATCTTTGCGGCGTTATTTTCTCGACCGGCGGACCAGACGATGCAAACATCTCCCGTTACCTCTGAACAATTCTCAAGGTCTGTTCTCGCCGTTCCTCCACTCGCCAGAGATCGCGAACTGAAGCTCTGTCGAAGTAACAACGAAAAAATCATTCGGCACATCGAGGCGGGTGGCGTTTCGATGCTGTTGTACGGCGGCAACGCCAATCTGTACCACTCGCGAGTGAGCGAATACGCGGAACTGCTGGACATGCTCCAGGAAGTCGCGGCGGCAGACACACTTATGATTCCGGCGGTGGGACCAGCCTACGGCACGATGATGGATCAGGCGGATGTGCTGAAGGGGACAGATTTTCCGACCGCCATGGTCCTGCCGACAAAGGTCGTGATGACCGAACCGGGGTTAATGACGGGGTTTCGCCACTTTGTGGAGGCCATCAATCGCCCGGCCGTTCTGTACATCAAAGAGGAAGGCTATATCAGCCCTGAAGGCGCCGCCGAACTTGTTGCCGATAGTCTGGTCGCCTTTATCAAATATGCCATCGTTCGCGACGACCCCGCACAGGATGACTTTCTGGAACGCCTTGTCGACAAAGTCGACCCCAGCAGTATCTGCAGCGGTATTGGCGAGCAACCGGCCCTCGTTCACATGACGAAGTTTCGCTGCTCCGGGTACACGTCCGGCTGCGTCTGCGTTAATCCCGGATTATCACAAAGGATGCTGGCCGCCATCGTTGATCGGGACTATGACGCCGCAGAGGATATCCGCAAACAATTTCTGCCGCTGGAAAATCTTCGCAACGGAATCCATCCCATACGGGTGCTGCACGAAGCCATTACCCTGTCCGACATTGCAGCAGCGGGACCACATCTGCCACTGTTGTCCGGTGTCGCTGATTCGGCTCACCCCCGCATCAAGGCTGCGGCGGAGGCACTCAAAGCCATTAGCTGAAACGGCAGATAGTCCACAGCACATGAAACGGATACGTGGCCGCGGACGACGTATATCAGCCCGATACCAGCATACCGCCAGGTCAGCACGGCGTCATAGAATCGCCAATACTGTGTGAGTGGTTGATGATTAACGGTGTGTGTGCCACTGGCTCCGCCAGTGCCTTCAGGCTCACGAAACCACTTGCAGAGCCAAGTGGCACACATCAGGACATCGCTGACACTGCGATCGACTGAGACTGTTCTAAGCAAACAGATCCGGAATGACGTTGCCATTGCGGACGATCATGACGGGTCGACCGGTGGTGGTGTTGTATTCCTTTTCGTGATTAATGCCGAGCGCGTGGTAGAACGAAGCGGCCACATCGTCGGGGCTGAAGCCTTCGTTCTTCGGCAGCGTTCCCTTTTCGTCACTTTCGCCGAGCACCTGGCCCCCTTTGACACCGCCGCCCGCCATCAGCATGAACATGTTGCGAGGATAATGGTCGCGACCATTGCGTTCCGTGTTGATCTTGGGCGTCCGACCAAACTCGCCCGTGACATAAACAACGGTCGAATCCAGCAGCCCGCGCGTTTCCAGCCCGGTAAACAGAGCGGACAATGATTCATCCAGTGGTGGCAATTGCCGAGTCGACAGGGTGTCCCAGTTTTCGCGGTGGGTGTCCCAACCGCCATTGGTAACTGTGATGAAGCGGACTCCGGATTCCACTAGTCGCAATGCCAGCAGGCAGCTGGCCCCCAGCCCCGACTTACCGAACGGCTCGGCGAACTCCGGTGACTCTTTCGAAATGTCGAAGGCGTTCCGAGATTTTGCACTGGTGATCATGGCGTGAGCCTGCTGGCCAAACTGATCCAGACCGTCCAGCAACTGGCTTTCTGCTTCGAACTCGCCAAAGGTACGATCCAGTTTTGTCAGCAGGTTGTTTCGTTTTTCGACATCTTCAACGGTCAGTCCGCTCCCCAGTGACATGCCCCGAACTCGAAACGGACTGCCAATCGCAGGCGTCGCACTGGTGTTCATGGGAGCGTAGCGAACGCCCAGGTAGCCGGGTCGCTGCTGGCTCTTGGGAATCGCAACAAATTTGGGGAGTTCCGGATCACCGGATAGTTCTTTGCTGACGACGGCACCGTAGCCAGGGTACTCCAGCGACGGCAACGGTCGATTGCCGCTATTCACATATTCCGTCCCCAACTGGTGAGCCGCCACGCTGTGCGAAACGCCTCGAAGAATACAGAACTTGTCCATCACCTGAGCCAGCTTGGGCAGGTGTTCTGAAATGTAGATGCCCGGGATGTTGGTCTGGATCGGGCTGAATTCGCCACGATACTCGTCCGGAGCATCCGGTTTCAGGTCGAAGGTGTCCATGTGTGACGGACCACCATTCAGGTTGATAAAGATAGCCGACTTCGCCTTGGCCCCCTTGTTCAGCTGATCAGCCTGAGCCATCTGCATGTAGCTGGCCAGCGACAGACCTGCTCCGCCAGCCACGCCCGCTCGCAGAAAGTCACGTCGACCAACACCATCACAGGTACGAAAGAAAGCCATGTTCATAATCCTTTAGGTGGGAAGTTCGGCAGTTGCCGGTGGATTGTTTTGTTCGAGGGAAACAGTGGAGTAATTCAGCCGCAACACGTTGGAGCCATCGAATCCGGTAAGTAGATCCTAGTGATTGACGATGAACTCTTTCGTGTTCAGCAAAGCCCACATGACACCGCGAAGCCCGTCGATTTGGTCTTCTGCCTCGGCAACAAACTCCGACGCAGCCGCCGCTTCAGTTTCCGTCGGCCTGCGACTGAGTGTTCGCAGATAGGCATCGTCGATCGCTTTCGCCACGTCGACGGAGCCATTGGAAGCTGGGCCGTTATTCGCATCTGCGCTGGGTTCCAGGTACTGCTTCCACTTCTTGCGTAAATTCTTAACCTGAGCTTCCAGCCTGGCGATCTGTTTTTCACTGCCGCCTTTCTTCTTCAGCTTTGTCAGGGCCGCCTGCTGAGTTTTCAGTCGATTTCCGTACGTCCTTCGAAGCTGAGCCATTTTGGCGAGCTTAGCCTTGTCAGCGGTGGACGGTGTTTTTGACGTAAACCTCACGTCGTTTTCTTTGGCCACCTGAGCCAGCCAGCCATCCTTCCTGTCCAGCATCTGCAGAATCTGACTGTCGTTTCGCAGGAAGATGGTCTGCAGCAAACTGGGTTCTTCTGAACGGTCACAGTCGCAGTTACTTTCCCGAATGGACCGCCCGAAGATTGTCATAGCGTAACTCGCGTCACCGTTGCCGCGATAACGCGTTCCGGCTCCTGTGATCGCGATTGCTCGGCCTTCGACGCTGGTCGTGAACTGTGCGAACTTTTCGTCATTGCTGACGGCCTGAGAAATCATGTCCCATGCGATTTCGGCCGACAACCGTCGAGGGACGGCGCGGGCAAAGTTTCGTTCGTCCATTCGATTGGTGGAGTTGGGTTGCCAACCGAGTTGATAAGTACGGCTGTTAAGAATCTCCCGGTGCAGCCACTTCATGTCAAAACCATTCGCAATGAAGCCGGTTGCCAGGTGATCCAGCAGCGGAGCGTTGCTGGCTGGGTTGGCCAGATTCATGTCGTCCGGAGGATTGACGATGCCCACATTGAAATAGCTGGCCCACACCCGATTCACAAATGCCTTTGCGAACAATGGATTCTCAGGTGAACGCAGCCACGCCATCAGCGGCTCGCGGACGTCTTCGTATTCCGTCAGATCGATAGGCTCCTGACCCAGCAGCCGAGCTTCCGTCGCGGTGCGCCCCCCGCCTCTCCGGACCGTCTGTTTCCTGCCCTTGCGTTCGACGACGACCACCTCTGGTGGAGGCGTTGAGTAAACTTCACCGAACGGAATGGTTTTCCCCTGCTGCACAATCTTGCGAAGTTCGTTACGTAACTGGCCACCCTTCAGGTCACCCGTATCGAACTTCGCCAGCATCTTTTTGTAATCGTTTCGATTCTCCGGACGCGGATTTGTAGCTCGACCGGTGACGCCCGTAAAGAAGCCCTGGAAGCCTTTGAAGTCATCCTGAGTCCACTTGTCGAACGGGTGCTTGTGGCACTGAGCACACTGGATCCGCACGCCCAGAAATGTGTAGGCGAAACCGATCACACGGTCTTCCATTTGCTGAAAGTTGCGGCGTGCCCAGTAATGCGGCATATGCTCGCGGTCGGCAAAGGAATAGTCACTATTCTTGTGATACAGCTGACTCATGTTGCTGCAGTAATCTTCGTAAGATTCGCCCGGATCGCGACTGACCGCCATCACGAGACCTTCGACGATTTGGTCATAAGGCACGTTTTTCTCAACACGAGCATGAATCCACTCGTACCAATGCTGCGAAGCTGCCTGACGCACTGGCGTCACGTTGTTCAACTGGTCATCACTATTGCCGGTGTAGTCACAAAGTCTTGTGGTCCACCAAGCCGTATAACCAGGGCGTTCCAGGAGTTCATCAATTTTGCGGGACCGCTTATTGGAACCGCTGTCGCCAGTGAATTCACGAATTTCTGCAACGGTTGGCAGAGCGCCCGTAACGTCAAGACTCACGCGACGCAGAAACTCTTCATCCGCGCACCGATCTGACTGAACCACGCCCAGTTTCTTCAGCTTTGCAACGACAAGTTCGTCGATCCTTGTCGGAGTCGGAGTGGCCGGGTAGTTGTCGCCAGTCCTGTCGGATACGGGACGCATCACGGGAATGGCCACAACAGCGCTGTCGTAGGAAACAACGATATGAGTGTCGCCCGGAGTGGACGCTTCCAGAAATCCGCCGCTGGTGACATCGGCCACCTGATCATCGTTGGTCTGAAAGCGACACAGCTCTGTGACGTCTTCCCGAGTTCCGTCGGCCCAGACAGCGACGGCTTTCATCTGAACGCTTTGCCCGTCATTACTGAACTGAACCTCGGCGGGTGTCACCTGCAGTTCTGTCAACTTCGCCGCGTCTTCCGAGCGAGCTGGTGAATCTCCCTTGACCCAGTTCAGCAACAACCGGTGCTGCCATGAGCCTGGTTTCAGTCGCTGACCGCCTTCGTGTGGAATTTCCATCAAAGGCTTCTGCAGCACCAGGCTCTCAGAAGGCGTCTCCGGGTCAACTCGACCGGACACTTCATCGTGATCCGCCTGGAAGTCGTAGCCGAACAACGACAGACGGAATCCGCCGCGTCCCTGAAACGAACCGTGACATGCTCGACCGTTACAGCCCAGCTTGCCCAGCAACGGAACCACGTGACGCTGAAAGTCAGGCGTCTCTGCGGTGTCCACTGTCGCAAAGCGTTTGGCGACGGTGTCAATCGCTGCATCGCTGCCCGCGACCGTCCCGGTCAACAGCAGCACGGCCAACATAGTTCCAGGTGCCTTCATGCCTGATACTTTCTCAAATCCAGTGGTTGGATAAACAGTTGTTTCGTAGGAATTCGACCGGTGGACACTGTGGGAACAGCGACGATCATCGGACGGTGGGGGTATGTTTTTGAAGTAGCTTTTCAGCTTGTGCAGACAGGTCCAATTCCGGCCTACCTGGTCACTGCCTTGCGTTCACCTTGCTTCTTTGTTTCGGGTTTCGGTTTTCCCTTCGCTGTGGGCTTTCTTTTCGCGGAACGACGCTGAGCCTTCGCCGATGCCGTCGCCTGTTTGGCCAGGCGATCCCACTCTTTGACAAGGTCAAGTTCCAGTTCTTCCGTACCCATGCCAATCTGGTCGTCCAGCTGTTTCAGTCGAGCGGCCACCTTTGTCCGATCTTCCCGAAGACGATCAAGCCGTGACTGCTGTCGAGACCTCAGCAATGCACGAATCCGCTTTTCCAGCGCTGGATTCTGCGACATCGCCCATTTCGCCGTCAGCAGCCGAATTTCAGAAGCGCTCTTCCAATTCTCCAATTCGGCCTCAAACCGAGCCGGCTGTTTCTCTCGAAATCGGTCCAGCCGCTGAACCGTCAAATGCATTTCACGGATACCACGAGAAAATCCAACTGGCGAACTGCCGCGTAATCGTTCCAGCAGTTTGGCCAATTCCGGATGATGCATCCGAGCAAATTTCAGGGCAACATCTTCCTGATCAACAGACAGTTTCGTCACAATTGGCCGATGTGCCGGAGCTGCCTGTGCCGGCGGCTTCTTTGAAGACGGCTTCGGCTTTCCATTTCCTTTGTCGTCCTGAGCAGACACGGTAAGGGCGAACAATGCCAACGACATCGCCGCCAATAGTCGCAATCGGGTTTGTGTGATTTCTGAAAACACTCAGAACCTCGCTTTTGCCATTTCCAAATCGCCTTCGGACCGTTGCAAGACGGACCTCTAAAACAATTCCATATCGTCAGGCATCAGGCCATCCACAGGCATGTCGGAATGCTCCACCGCTCCAAGATCCGCCAACGTGACGGCTGCCAGCATCCAGTCCGGCACGGCCAGTTCCTGCTGAACGAACTCGTCGTATTCTGATTCTTCATCCGTCTGTGCAGCAAAATTGTCTGCCCAGGCAGCCACCAGAAATTCCGCATCTATCGAATCCGCCTGGGCGACAACACCTGCCAGACCGTTTGGGACGTCCGGAAATCCTGACGACACGACGACCAGCGCCAGACAACCACACAGCGCGGCCATCAGGGCTACTACCTGGTTTCGTCCAGCGGGACCGGCGTTCTGTGACGAACTGACCGATGTCGGAACGATCGTGTGGCGAGGACGCCCGCTGGCTGCGACGGAAGATGTCAGCATTGTTGCTTCTGCGACAGCTTCGCACAGACTGACATCCCGCAGCATCTGTTGTTCCAAGGCCTCCGCCTCGGCCGTAGACAATTCAGCACCGACGTACTGAAACGCCTGCCAGAGTTGTTCGTCACTAAACTGGTTTTTTTGACTGCTCATCGACATTTCAAATTTCGAACCTATTCAGTCGTCCGACAACCGTCGGAGCTCATCCATCTCTCGTAACTCGATAAGCGCCCGACGCATCCATGTCAGGACGGTGCCGAGCGGTTTGTTCATTTCTGCCGCGATCATGACAAACGTTTGTCCCTTTTGAACTCGTCTCATCACCACTTCGCGATAATTCTCGTCCAACCTCGCCAACGCACTTCGTACCGCTTCTTCTTCTTCCGCCGACATGGCATAAAACAGACCGTCTTCTCTATCCAGTTCTGCTCCCGACGAAAACGACTCCCAAACTGTTCTTTGAAGCCGACCCTGCCGCGACACACCCCGTTTCTGCTCCCTTGCCTCGTTCAAGGCGATCTGGAACAACCAGCCGCGGACCGTTTCCGGATTGACCGTCGAAGACGCTTCGATCGCCTTAACCACAGTCTTTTGAAAAACGTCGTCCACAAGATGCGGATCGCGCAGCACACCTATCAGGAATGCTCGCAGATCCCGCTCGAATTCCACGCATGCCTGCTCGACAAGTCTGCGAATTTCGACATCATGGGGCAACGACGAAGCTCCGATCGACAAAACACTGAAAACAGGATGAATTTCCGCTGAGGATTATTTCATCCCATCTGAACATTGACCAAGCCGCAGCTTCATTCTGTGGGGCAATATCGGGAAATCACCGACCTGCGGCGCGTATTGATAAGGCTCACGAATGCTCGGTAAGTTGGGGAGGATGTTCCCAGGCGGGAAAAACGCTGCTGTTGAGAGCGTGACTGATGTGAATTCGACGGAATCCGTCACCGATGACGCACTGAATCAGTGGTCCAACACCGAAATCGACGGACATCGTGTCGACGTGTTCGACCCGGCAATGGGGGAAAACCCTGCCGGCTGTGTGCTATTCTTGCATGGCCACGGTCGAGTGATGTTGGACGGCAACCAGACGTTTAGTGCGTTGTTCCGTCAGCACAATCTGGCGGCCGTGTGCCCTGACGGACAGCGCTCATGGTGGATGGACCGCATCTGCACGGAATTCTCCCCCGACATCAGTTCTCAACAGTGGCTGCTGGACCGAATGCTGCCATTCGTCAAGGAACGGTGGAACATCGAACCACCGAAAATCGCGTTGCTGGGAGTCAGCATGGGGGGGCAGGGAGCCCTGCAACTGAGCTATCGATCTGCCGCGCAGTTTCCCGTGGTCGCTGCCATCTCACCCGCCGTCGACTTCTATCAACTGTGCGGACAGGGACTGCCACTGGATGAAATGTATAGCGACGCCGAAGATGCCCGCCAGGCGACCGTCGTACTGAACCTGCATCCACTCGCATGGCCACGAAAACAGTGGTACTGCTGTGACCCCAACGACACTGAATGGTTCGACGGCTGCACCCGCCTGGGAATGAAACTTTCTTCGTCCGGTATCCTGCACGAACGAGATCTGGAAACGTCAGCGGGGGGACACACTTGGGAATACTTCAACCACATGGCCCCAATCGCCATGCAACACATCGTCGACGGACTGGCGTCCTGTTGATTGAGTCTTAACTCCACACTGCTCGTCAGCGAACAGACCGAGTGGCAGCACCCGGAAAGCTCAGCTCCAACTCGGTTGCGGTGGCATCCTCAGCAATGTTCAAAGAGGTCTTCCACGTCGCGGTCGCCAAGCGGCATACGCTGCCCAGTTCAGTGCTGCAATAGGCGTAACTGACCTGCACCATGATCGTTGCTGTACCGGCGGTCTCGGCCAGCGGTATTTCAAAAGACGCACTGGCGTCGGTGACACCAGCTTCATCACGACCTTCTGTCGCTTCCGTAGCGAGAATCGGATCGCCATCGATCTGAAAGACTTCCCAGGTGACGGGGGCGATCGAATTCAGCTTGTATCCTTCAGGAACGTTCAGATCGATCACGACGTTGAACGACGTATCCAGCTTGACCGCTTGTTCCGGAATCTCAATAGCGTCTTCGGGATCCGGTGCCGATCGACGCGGCTTGCGGCCGGGAGGCTGCAGTCCCGGAATCTCAATGATGGAGAACTCTTTCGTCGACAGGTCGGCACGACAGATTCGGTGATTATTCGTATCCGCAATGTACAGCTGTCCGGCAGCGATGCTGAGACCGGACGGTTCGTTCATCTCCGCGGACGCAACAGAGGCCCCGGCAGTTCCAGTGCCAAGCCATGTCGTCACTTCACCTGACGTCAGATCTACTCGGCGAATCTTGTGATTATAAGAATCCGCAACAAAGATATGGTTGTCGTGCCATGCAACACCCAGTGGATGCTGAAACCGAGCATTCGCCCCCTTGGCATCAACGTCCCCAAACGCGAACAGCGACTGGCCACGAGGCAGTTCCGAAGTCCCGGCAATCGTTGTCACCTTTCCGGTTTCATCGATCGGCACGCTGCGAATCGCCGATCCTTCGCTGTCGGCGACGTAGAAAAACGTCCCGTCCGCGTTCGGCGACAGTCCGGAAGGCTGGGCAAACGCCGACTCGTTCAATGAGCCGTTGATGACATCTTCGCGAGCGCTACCAGCATGAACTCTGATTACGTTTGTGCCAATGGCATGAGACCAGATCTGGTGCGGCCCGGCCATGGCGATGTACAGGGTCCCATTTATGTGGCTTAGCGCCCAGGGGCTGTTCAGGGCCGTCTTCAACAGCTCGCCGTGAACATTACGCGGGCGGCCCTGTACGCCAGTTCCAGCCAGCGTGATGACGGATTCGGTCTGCAGGTCCACGGCCCGCAGCAGATGGTTTTCCGTGTCAGCGACGTAAAGAACCTCACCAACAAGGGCCATCCCCTGAGGATGGTCGAACTCGGCTGCTGAAAATGAACCATCGTACCGTCCTGGTTGTCCGGAACCAATTGTGTGCAGCAGCTTGCCGTCAAGGTCAGTGACGACAATCCGATTGTGATTGCTGTCTGAGATGAACAGTCGGTTCGATGCGGCATCAGCAATAATTTTCCCTGGATACCGGAGGGCTGTCGGCTTTACATCATTAGTCTCCAGATCAAAGACGACGGGAGTCTCGTCCAGCGTTCCCTTCCAGCGATGATATTCAATCACCTTCTGGATAACGGTATCAAACAATTCCCGGTTGCCTTCACCGCCCTGCGAACCGGCAAACCTGCCTTCCGGGTCAATCAACGCCAAAGTCGGCCATGCACGAGTGCCGAACTTGCGCCAGATCAGCATTTCGCTGTCGTTGACCACCGGGTGTTTGATTTCGTAACGAAGAATCGCATCACGAATATTCTGCGACAGTTTTTCGTTGTCAAACTTTGCCGAGTGGACGCCGATCACCACAAGTTCGTTGGGATATTTCTCCTCCAGATACTTCAGGTCGGGCAGAACGTGCATGCAGTTGATGCAGCAGTACGTCCAGAAATCGAGCAATACGACTTTTCCCCGCAGCGCCTTCAGGTCAATCGGCGTGGAGGTGTTCAGCCATTCGGAACCGCCGTCCAGAATGCCTGGTGGCACCACCACCCCATCGGGGAACGGATTCTGCGGAGCAGGTTTTTCATCCTGCGTGGACTCGTCCGTTGCTGCCGTGGCCGACGAATTCGTCGCTGGCGCTGCTTCATCGGGTCCCGCCACGCTGGTGGTTTCTGTGTCCGTGAAGAAGAGCAACAGCGGAAGGATCAGAACGCAGCGTTTCATAAGGTTGACTCGTTACGGTTTTAATGCGGAATCCGCTCGAATGCGCACGCGACCAAAGCGTTCTGATGAAAACAACACAGACTCAGGCGACCTGCAGCGTGTCGTTCCAACCGCAGGATACCGTCGTGTCACACATTCGTTGGCTCGTTCGTCTGTTCGTTCGATTGCTCGTTCGCAACTGTCCCGGGCTTCTGATAACCGAACCGTTCAAAAGCCGGTCGCAGGTCGTCGTAAACACGGGTCACCCAATACGGATCGTCCTGGAATTCATTCTTCTTATATTGCTTCAGGGATTCCAGTTCAGGCTGCAGTGCCTTTTCCAGCTCATCAAATCCCGGGAGATCAAGTTCTTCGTAGGCAGTACGCAATTCGCGGACAGGATCCTTCTCCATTTCTTCAAACGAGATCTCATGGAGCCGACCTTTTGGAATCAGTTCCCGATCCTTTTCGTACTTCTCAAACCCGTACCGATACGTACTGATAATCTCTTCCTCGACGTCCTGATAGATGCTGCGGCCAAGCGTATTTTCGTCGATCATGCGACGTCGCAGATGACAGGACGATCGGAACACGTTGTAGGGATCGCGGTGGATGTAGAGAAAACGAGCGTCGGGGAACATTTCCAGCAGGGTTGGGATGTGATAGGTGTGAATTGGCGACTTCATCATGATACGTTTGGATGACGCGAATGTCTGCTTCTTCACCAGCAGCATCAAACTGTCTTTCCAACGCTGCAGTTCTTCGGGAGGTAGCTCATCAAGTTTGAGCGCACGCCAGAACTGTGATGGATCGTGCGGGTGTGACAACAACATGCATGACGACACCTGTGCCATAATGCACAGCGACATATCATCTTCCTGGGGCGCGTCCCACGAAACCTTGATATTGTCCATCGGCCGCTTCTCAGGAACGAAGGGAGCCGTCAGAGTCGTCACAACTTTTTCGGTCAGTAGAAAGTGCCACGGAAACAGAGCGCGGTACAGGCCCAGGTGCTGAAACTGAGGATCGCGTGACAGCAGCGTCTGCAGCAGTGTGGTTCCACTGCGCCAGTAGCCCAGAACGAACAACGGCGGATGTTCGATTTTTGTGTTCCGAATGCGGCGACCGTAAACAGCGGACTCAACACGCTTCATCACTGAGTTATAGACGCCAAAGAACGGCAGACTCAGAATTCGGTGCAGCCGACTCCAGTGCAACAACGGCCTGAAGCGAAACAATCGCCATACACCGGAGCAAGTCATCCCGTGCCAGATCAACAGGCCGCCCTGCGAGTTGTTGACGGCTTTTGATTTTTCCTTCGATGTCATGCTCAGCAATTTTTCTGTCTGAATAATGCGATATTCAACGACGCCGCGTGAGCCCCACGCAGCGACGTCAACAGAGAGACACCATTACTCATCGGTGACACATCCCTCAGATGCAGATTTGACGTTCTTGATATATTTATACAAAGTCCCACGCCTTGCCTTGAGCGGAGGAGCCTGCCATGCGTCACGACGCTGCTGCAGTTCCGCCTCCGACAGATCGACGTTGATTTCATTTGTTTCCGCATCAACAGTGATCGCATCTCCATTCTGAATCAAGGCGATTGGTCCGCCAACCTGAGCCTCCGGAGTAATGTGTCCCGTAATGAATCCGTGCGAACCACCACTAAACCGTCCATCCGTCATCAGAGCGACATCGGCCCCCAGGCCGGCCCCCATGATTGCCGACGTTGGCGTCAACATTTCCGGCATTCCCGGTCCACCCTTAGGCCCTTCGTAACGAATGATGATGACATCACCCTTTTGAATTTCCTTGTCCTCCAGCCCCTGCAACATATCTTCTTCGCAATCATAACAACGTGCCGGACCGGAAAACTGCAGGCCCTCTTTTCCCGTGATCTTGGCCACTGCACCGTCCGGGGCCACGTTACCACGCAGAACTCGCAGGTGACCGCTGGATTTGATCGGCTTTTCGACCGGCTGAATAATTTCCTGCCCTTCGCTCAGTCCGGGTAGATCGGCCACGTTTTCGGCCAGTGTCCGGCTGGTCACGGTAATGCAGTCGCCGTCCAGAAACCCTTTTTCCAGCAGATACTTCAGGACGGCCGGCGTGCCACCGATGCCGTGCAGATCTTCCATCACAAACCGACCGCTTGGTTTCAGATCGGCAATAAACGGAACCCGGTCGCTGACGGACTGAAAGTCGTCGATCGTGAGATCGAGATCAACGGAACGGGCCATGGCAATCAGATGCAGAACGGCGTTGGTCGACCCGCCCAGCGCCATCACCACCACCATCGCGTTCTCAAAAGCGGCGCGGGTCATGATGTCACGCGGCTTAATGTCCTTCTCCAGCAGCACGCGAATTGCCGCTCCGGCGTCGTAACATTCCTGAAGCTTTCCGGGATCCTCAGCAGGTATGGATGAACTGTAGGGCAGACTCATACCCAACGCTTCGATCGCAGAGGACATGGTGTTCGCCGTGTACATCCCGCCGCAGGCACCGGCTCCCGGACAGCTGTTGCGCACGATATCACTTCGCTCTTCGTCGCTGATGGTTTCTGCCAGGTACTCACCGTAAGACTGAAATGCGGAAACGATGTCCAGCTTGTCACCCTTGGCACTGCAGCCCGCCCGAATTGTGCCGCCGTAGACCATGATTGACGGTCGATTCAGTCGTCCCATTGCCATGATGCAGCCAGGCATGTTCTTGTCGCACCCCGGCAGTGAAATGTTGGCGTCGTACCATTGTCCGCCCATCACCGTTTCGATGCTGTCTGCGATCAAATCCCGCGACTGCAGTGAATACGACATTCCGTCCGTGCCCATCGAAATGCCGTCGCTGACACCGATCGTGTTGAACCGCATTCCGATCAAGCCGGCCGCCTCAACGCCCTCTTTGACTTTTGCTGCCAGATCCAGCAGGTGCATATTGCAGCTGTTGCCTTCGTACCAGACGCTGGAAATACCGATTTGAGCCTTGTTCATGTCCTCCGTCGTCATACCGGTCGCGTACAGCATCGCCTGAGAGGCTCCCTGCGAACGAGGTTGTGTGACGCGGCTGCTGTATTTATTGAGTTCTGTCATCTTGCGAAATTGAATCAGTGAAAAAGTGGATATTGATCGGGGCAACCAGACATGGTTGTAAATTGGGAGGGCACTGCACCAAATCCTGCCCCTGTTGAAATCCGGCGCAGGCACCGCCGCTCAACGGGGGCGGCAGACCAGATCAGAGGAATGAATCGAGGGGTGTCCAGGCCCGTGACGTTGTCACCGCGCTGCCGCGACCACAGAGCCACGGAAGCATACCGCGCAACGCGTTGGTTCTCGACCGTTTCGACGCGGAATTCGCAGCTTGCCGCGGCTTCCACCGACTCCGGATAGGTATGAAATGCCTACTCTTCCTGACCCGTATCCCGTCGCGGTGCCTTGTCAGCGTCCAAACCGTACTCCAATAGTGTTTCCATCGAAATGTGCTCGATCGCAGACATGTGGGTCGCTTCAAGCAACAGCTTGGGAGCTGCGGAAGCCTCCAACGCCTCCAGCCATCGAGGCAAACACAAGCACCAGCGGTCTCCCGGTTGCAGGCCTGGAAACTGAGATGCCGGTTGGGGCGTTGACAGGTCGTTTCCCGCGAGCCGGGAGAATTCCAGAAACTCGGCCGTCATTTCCGCGCAGACAGTGTGCATTCCCATGTCGTCGCCGCAGGTATCACATGTTCCGGTTCTGAAGAACCCAGTCACCGGATCCATTGAGCAGCTGATCAGGTCACCACCAAAAACGTTCTTCGCCATCAATGAAACTCCGGATATGCAATTTGACTGTCCGCCAGGCAGGATTTGGGGGCCAACCTGCGACTGTGGGCTGTTCTGTTGTCCTGCACGCGGTCTTGATTCCAGACGCCCTGTCGAATTCTCGCGACGACCGATCATCAGCGACAAGTCGTTCATCCTGAACTTTAGCAACCAAGGCTGCCGATTCCAGCAGTCATTGTCATGGTCGCCGTCCGGCCAGCGCCTCAACTTCAATACTGTAGACGCTCGCAAGCCAGCGCAATAGTGAGACGTAAGGGACTTCGCCACAGACAGAAATTTGTACGAATCACAGCGAAAGTCGGCCATAGTCGTCGGACAGCATCGAAGCCGTGGAAATTCTCGGTCCAACGGGCAGCACGATTCCGTCTGTCGAAGGCGATCGTCAAACGGTTGCATCCACGCGACAGATCATTCATGCTTCTGTTGGCCCCACCGAACTATTTGCCACAGAAACATTGAAAAAACGAACTCCTGGAGAATCCGCCCGTGAAATATGGAATGAACCTGCTGCTCTGGAATTCTGAGATTACTGAGGAACACTTTCCTGTGATCGAGCAGCTTAAGGCAATCGGATTCGATGGTGTCGAATTGCCAATGTTCAATCTTGACGGTGACAATTTCAAGAAGCTCGGGACGAAGCTGGCTGAATTGGAACTCGGCGCCACCGCAGTCACCGTCTGCACGCCGGAAACCAATCCCATCGATCCGGACGCAGCCGTTCGCGAAGCCGGTCTGAACCATCTGAAACAGGCCATCGACATGTGCGCGCTGGCCGGAGCCACTCATCTGTGCGGCCCGATTCATTCGGCACTCGGTGAATTTTCCGGGGCTGGACGTACTGACGACGAATGGAATTGGGGCAAAGAAACGCTGGAGAAAGCAGCGGATTATGGCAAGGCGAACAACGTCACTCTGGTTGTTGAATATCTGAATCGATTTGAATGTTACTTTCTGAACTGTGCCGAAGACGCCGGTCGCTTTTGTCGAGAAGTCGGACATTCCCATTTGAAGACGATGTATGACACTTTTCACGGTAACATCGAAGAGAAATCCATCACCAACGCGGTGAAGGCATGTGCTGATCAGATGGTTCACGTTCACATCTCAGAAAACGACCGTTCGACGCCTGGACTGGGCGGCGTTAACTGGGACGAATCATTTGCGGCGTTGAAAGAAGTCGGGTACAGCGATGGCTATCTAATGATTGAGGCGTTCGGCCTGGCGTTGCCGGACCTCGCAGCGGCGACTCGTATCTGGCGAAAGATGTTCGATACGGAACTGAAGCTGGCCGAAGACGGCCTGAACTTCATGAAGAGTCGCTGGGAAGGTTAATTTGGAATCCGCTCCGGCGTGCACGCGCCGAGCGATTACCGATTAGAAAAACGTTGAATCCCGCAACGGGAAATGGGCACACCCAAGCGAAGCACTTCGCAGTGTCCATTGGTCATCAATCAATCGAATGAACGCAGTGCGATGCGCTCACATTTGCCAGTTTAAAATATCCTCATCCCGTGAGTCCGTGGCGCAAAGGCAACACCAATGAAACGTATCTTTTATGGTCTCCTGGCTCTGTCACTACCCTGTCTGTCAATCGCTCAGGACAAGAGAGAAGCATTCCTGACACCGGAGGCTGCTGGTCCGGATTTTGATATCCAGGGCGAATACTCCGGCACGGTTGATCGGGACGACAATCCAACAAAGATCGGCATTCAGGTCATTGCGCTGGGTGGCGGAAAATTTCGCACGGTGGGATACATCGGTGGTCTGCCGGGCGACGGCTGGGACGGAACTCCGGAGAAACGAATTCCGGGTTCCGGGCAAATGGAAGGCGACGTGTGCATCGTCAAGGCCGACAAGGAGGACAGCAAAGGACGCGGCGAAATCAAGGAAGGCAACCTGACTCTGTACAGCGGGGAGAATGTCAAACTCGCGGAGTTCCCCAAGGTGCTGCGAGAAAGCACGACCCTCGGCAAAGCGGCGCCTAAGGCAGCCATCGTGCTGTTCGACGGAACAACCGCTGACCATTTCCAGGGCGGCCGCATGTCGGAAGACAAGCTGCTGATGGAGGGCGTCACCAGCAAACAGAAGTTCGGCAGCTACAAACTGCACATTGAGTTCATGCTGTCTTTTATGCCGCACGCCAGCGGGCAGGGGCGAGCCAACAGTGGGTGCTACCAGCAGGGACGCTACGAAGTGCAGATTCTGGATTCGTTTGGTCTGGAGGGCAAAAACAACGAATGTGGTGGCGTCTACGAAATCGCGGATCCAACGGTCAACATGTGCTTCCCGCCACTTTCATGGCAGACCTACGACATTGAATACCATGTCGCCAACTTTGATGACGACGGCAAGAAGCAAAAGAATGCATCGATGACCGTGAAGCACAACGGCGTCGTGGTTCACGACAAGTTGGATTTACCCAGAGGCACACGCGCGGCTCCTGTGAAAGAGGGCCCTGAGGATGGTCCAATCTATCTTCAGAACCACGGCAATCCCATTCGCTTTCGCAACATCTGGCTGTTGCCGATCGCAGACTGATCTGACGTCGGCCCCCAAAACGTACGTCTTCAATTCAAGCCCACCCACGCGACCCCCCCCATGCCTGCACATCTACGCGTTCTGACAGCGGTCTGCATCGCCGTCTGCTGTTCCGCGGTTCCCGCTCAGGAACCAAATGAAGCTCCCGTTCCGCCGACGGAGGACGATTACTACAGGTTGCTGCGTTTTGAGATTCCCAAAACGATGAACCTCGAAGCCGGAGCGATCGAGGTGATGCCCAATGGAACTCTGGCCGTGGGAACACGCCGCGGAGACATCTACGCCGTGCACAACGCATGGAGCGATGATCCGTCCGGCGCCGAGTTTGAACTGTACGCGTCCGGCCTGCATGAAGTGCTGGGACTGTCATGGAACGATGGCTGGTTGTACGCAACTCAGCGATGCGAAGTGACCCGCTTAAGGGATTCGGACGAAGACGGCGTGGCTGACGAATTCGAGACATTCAATGATGACTGGGGCATCAACGGTGATTACCACGAATACACTTTCGGCTCACCATTTGACGACGAAGGCAACATGTGGACCGTTCTGTGCCTGACCGGTTCTTTCAACAGCGACTCGAAGTATCGTGGCTGGTGCCTGCGCATCAATAGCGATGGAAAGTCGGTGCCCACGTGCAGCGGAATCCGTTCGCCAGGTGGTATTGGTTTCAATTCCGTCAAGGATGTTTTTTACACGGACAATCAGGGGCCGTGGAATGGCACATGCAGTCTCAAATGGCTTCGACCGTCTTCCTTCCAGGGTCACCCGGGCGGTTTCAAGTGGTTCGATGAACCGGCCGCAGCGGCTTCGCTGGGTTCACGTCCGACAGAACCCGTAAGTGGCAGCCGCATCATGACTGAAGCGGATAGAATTCCTGAATACGAGCCACCCGCCATTCTGTTTCCGTACAAGAAGATGGGGCAGTCCGCCAGTGGAGTTGCCTGCGACATCACGGATGGCCGGTTTGGTCCCTTTCGGGAACAGATGTTCGTCGGCGACCAGACCTTCAGTACTGTGATGAGATGTTTTCTGGAGAAAGTTGACGGACATTACCAGGGCGCATGTTTTCCGTTTCGCGAAGGCTTTGGCTCCGGCACTCTGTCGGTGCGGTTGACGGATGACGGATCCATGTTCGTCGGGGGAACAAATCGAGGCTGGGGATCCCGTGGCACCAAACCATTTGCACTGGAACGACTGGTGTGGACA
>JBDONA010001140.1:0-7601 GCA_039831575.1 Fuerstiella sp.
GTCGCACACCGACCATGTGCAACGCCATGTTGTCCGCCCGCACTGTGGGCGCTGATTTGATGTCAGCACAATCATTCGCGGCAGGAATGCCGACTCATAGATCGCAATTCGTTTATCCGTGCCACTGCTTGCTTGCAAGCAGTGAAAATGTGGGCGCAGCAACTGACAAGGGGAATCTGCCTGTCGTTCGACAGTTGTTGATCAAACTCAATGATCTGTGCCCCTTGCGAGAACAGCACTGCTTCTGCGAAGCAGACGAAGCAGTGGCACCACACAACAGGCCCACCCGGCCTGTCAAAGAACTCCGGCCGCCACAGATGGATCGGTGTATCGGCTCTGTGCTGAGCATCGGTGATCGAGCCGTTACTTCCCCCTGCAGTCTTCGGATTTGTGAAAATTCCTATAGTCTGAAGGCGACGATGGGTAATCCCACAGGATTTTCCACATCGTCAATTCGGTGTCTGCAACCAGAAAATGGCAACGTCGGACATGACACGGTGGACTGCGAAGCTCAGAATGCAGTCTGTGGACGATGCGACAACAGGCCGCCTCTTCCTGCCCCGGATTCATTGAATTCGATTGGAGCCGTGATGGAATATATCTTTCTTGCCGCGGTCACAGGCTTACTCGGCGCATTGCTTCTTGGTTTCGCCGCCGCCATCAGTACGGATCCCTTGCCGCGATGGGGCCGAGTTCTGCTGGTCCTGATGCTGTTGGCACCACTACCCTTTACCTTTTTCGGCTTCGCCGCAACCTTCGAGCCGGGTGCAGACAACTGGGTCTCCCGAATCGTCTATGGGGCCGTCTTCCTGGGATGTATTGCCAGTATCATACGCCTGTGTTGGACCCGACGGCATAACTCAATCACGGATGGTCCTTCGCAGACGCGTTAGTTGCGCGTAGAGGAAATGGCTCCGCCAGTGCCCGCGACGGTCGCCAGGGTTCTATCACAGATGGGCCTGCCCACACGCCTTGCCACACTAAGCAACGTTGCCGTTACTCGATTCGGATCTGTACCTGCTCGATCTTTCCGTCGTACGGAAATTCGTCAGTCACACCGTAATCACCGACATGGCCTGCGACGTCGCGACCGACCTGCAGACCGTCCAGCGGCATGGTATCCTGCGTACCCGGGACATCTCCGCTCAGCAGCAGTCGACCGCCGGACCTGACGGTGACGGCTCCCTTTCGCGTCAGCTGACAGACCAGACGCTCTGAGCTCACCGGCAACTGGCCGCTGATACTGAATATCTTTCCCTGTCGACGCTGAGCAAACCACAGTTTCCCGTCCTTCACGTACAAGGCATAGCCGGCTGCACTGCCACCCTGAGCGACCAGTACACCTTCCGAGCCGGCTGAGGCAAGTTTGATTGTGATTGTGAAGGCCTTGTCCCTGATCATGGGAGATTTGTTCTGCGGAAGGTCGGCGTCCGCCTTCAATTTGAAGTTCTTTTTCTTCGATAAGTTCTCTTTATTCTTGTTCTTGTAGTACGGAGTCAGCGGAAGCACGTGAGCTCGTTCTGCGTACTGCTGCCACTGCGCGGATAGAACACGAACGCGCGTGGGTTCGGCCGTGGCCAGGTTGTTCAATTCGGCTCGATCATCGCGGATATTGTATAGCTCCCATGGCCCTGTTCCGCCTTTGGCAACCAGCTTCCAGTCGCCCACTCGAATAGCACGATTGCCTTCGTGTTCCCAGAAAATGGCTTCTCGTTCAATTTTCTTTCCGGCGAACGCGGGCGCCAGACTGCGACCTTCCAGCGGTGTGATCGGCCGACCGCCGTGGTTGACCGGATAGGTTGCACCGGCAACGTCTACGCAGGTCGCCATGATGTCAATCAGGTGGCCGGGTTGATGTTCCAGTTCACCGTGGCGTTTGATGCTGGCCGGCCAATGAGCAATCAACGGCGTACTGATACCGCCTTCGTGAACCCAGTGCTTGTACTCGCGGAACGGCGTGTCGGAAGCATTCGCCCAGCCTCGACCGTAGGCAATGTAGGTGTCGGCCGGGCCCGGCATGACTTCCGGCCCCTGAATCAGCGGCCAGCCGTCGCGTGTTTTTTTCGGAATCATGTCAAACTGCAACTCGTCCGGGGCCATGGCAGCTTCCGGTTTCTCCGGTCGACGTGGCAAGTTGGCCTGTGCACGCCGCCCCAGACCCTCTGCACATCCGCCGTTGTCCTGCATAAACAGAACCAGAGTGTTGTCGAAACGATCAGCGTCTTTGAGGCTCTGCACAATTTTCCCGATGCCCTGGTCCATGCGGTCAATCATGGCCGCATAAACTTCCATGCATCGAATCTCCCATTCACGATGTTGCACTTTGCTCCAGTCTTCGGCCTGCGGAGAAAGTTCGATGTCGGACGGAACGACGCCCAGTTCTTTCATCCGCTGTAACCGTGCCTGACGAATCGCGCCGTAGCCTTCATCGTAGAAGCCCCTATATTTGGCGATATCTTCCGGCAAAGCATGCATCGGCCAGTGGGCGGCCGTGTACGCGACGTACATGAAGAACGGCTTGTCGGCTTGCTGTTCGTCGTGTTCAGCGATGAACCGGACCGCATGGTCGCTGATGGCGTCGGTGTAGTAATAGGTTTCCGGCTGGTATTCGGCATCGGTAACGGGCGAAACCTGCGTGTTATCGCGCGTGAGTGAATTGGGGTCGAAGAAACTGCCCGCTCCGTGAATTGTGCCGTAGAAGCGATCGAAACCTCGTTGCAGCGGCCAGTTTTCCTTCAGACCTTCAGGCTTCACATCACTGGTCACATGCCATTTTCCGGACATATACGTACCGTATCCGGCCGTCTTCAGCACTTCCGCCATCGTCCGGCAATTGCGATTCAGTTCGCCGCGATACCCGTCAAAGCCGGAATCGCTCATCATGTGACCGACGCCCGCCTGATGCGGGTACAGCCCACTCAGCAGCGACGCCCGCGTGGGGCAGCAGCGAGCTGTATTGTAGAACTGAGTGAATCTGAGTCCTTTGTCAGCAAGCCCGTCCAGCACCGGCGTGTGGACCTCGCTGCCGTAACAACCGATGTCCGAATAGCCCATGTCGTCGGCCAGGATAACGATTATGTTTGGACGTTCTGCGGCCAAGGTATGCGTGGAGGGCAGCAGACCGACCGCGCAGGCGAGTTGAAGCATGCTTATCTGCATTCTGACTGTTTCGTTGCAAGTATGAGAGCCGTATCCATCGACGAACAACGTCGTCGTCAATTTCTGTTGTCAGCATATCACGTCGTTCGCGAAGACCAAAACGTTGTCGCTGAGGCGTTCTCACCGCTGAACGACAGAACACCGAATGGCTACGCCGAATCCGCCACCCGAATCAGGATTCCATCTCGTCTGTACAGAAATGACTTATTGCGCACGTTTTTGTCAATCTTTTGCACAACTTGCAAGCCGCCGCTGCTTCTGTCATCTTGGGGAGGAAGAGACTGACACATATCCCCGGAATAGCCTCTTCGCCCGCCATGGCCGTTTTCAACCGCGGCATTATGATTCAGAATGTGATGGCAAATTCTCCTGGCATAGTCACCTCCGACCGCTCGATTCAGCGAATTCCTGATCTGGTCGTCACTTTTGGTAGTCCTGTCCGCAGGTTGACGCGTTGTAGATCATTTCTATGTCTGAAAAGCTGATAGTTGACACGCGAGTGACTGTAGAAACACCGGAAGGTGTGGATTTTCAGTTCATGATTGCCGGTCCCGGCAAGCGTGGCATGTCATTTCTGATCGATACGATTCTGAAACTGGGTGTCATCGTTGTCTGCCTGATCATTGTCACAACAGTGTCGGGGCTTTCCGGACAGGTTTCCGGAATCGGCGTGGGCATTTTTCTGGTGACGTGGTTTGCCATGTCGTGGCTGTATGGATCGTGCTTCGAAGCGTTCTGGAACGGTCAGACCCCGGGCAAGAGATCTCAGAACCTGCGAGTTGTGCGGACCAATGGCACTCCGATTGGCTGGTTTGAGGCGTTCGGGCGAAATCTGCTGCTGGTCGCCGATGGCATGCCGGTGCTCGGCCCACTGGCATTGAACACCGTCGGCCTGTTGTCGATGGCCGCCACGCGGCGAATGCAGCGTCTGGGCGATTTGGTGTTCGATACGATGGTGATCGATGAGGCACGCGAATTCATCAGTCGGGCCGCAGGGATCACGTACGGCGTGGACCGAATTCGCCGCAGCGAATGCAACGGACGTTTCCACGTTCCCGAACGGACGCTGGCCGTGGTGGAACGATTGTTCGAAGGTGACCGTTTGATTTCCGATGGACGCCGGGAGGAAATTGCCCGCACGCTATCCCTGGCCCTGAGATCTCGTCTGGACTTCCAGGAACCGGGACCGGACCCTACGAATCCCAACTCGTATTTCGTCCAAACGCCATTGAAGCACACGACGTTCCTGAAACGCGTGCTGAAGACGTTCGCCGATGATCAGAACGGAAGGGCGGCCGCATCTGAAGACGACATTGAAGAACCGGAGATGGACGTCATCGATGCAACAACCACAACCACTGGCATGTCCGAAAGTCAGTCTGAAAACCCGTTGGGACTGGCATCCGCCCCATCGCCTGACGTGGCAGGTTCCATGTCCGACGTGATTCCGCAAAATCCGGCCTCTCTTGACGGGAGGCCCTCGTGAACCGCGAACGCTTCATCCGCCAGCGCCGCGGCGACTGGCAGCAGTTTGAAACACTGCTGACGGGGATGAAGAACCGTCGGCTGAGTCGGTGGTCGGGCAATGACATCACTCGCCTGTCGGGTCTTTACCGTTCTGTGTGCTACGACCTGTCACTGGTTCAGTCGCGCGAATGGGGAGCACGACTGGAACAGTACCTGAATGACCTTGTGGCTCAGGGGCACAACTGTCTTTATCGCTCGCCACCAAGATCACTCGATACGGCTTTGAAGTTTCTATCACATGGATTCCCGCAGTTGTTGCGAGCCCGCCGGCACTTTTTCTTTGTATCGCTGGCACTGTTTGCCGTGCCGTTTCTGATCGCCATGGTGATTGCAGCCATCGATCCCGTGATGGCCGAACGCATCATCGACAGAACTCACCTGGAACAGGCGGGTGAGAATTATTCCCAGGACCTGTACCGGGACATTGACGCAACGTTTGCAGAAGAACGGTCCTTTATGACGGGCTTCTATGTGTGGAATAATGTGGGAATCGCATTTCGATGCTTCGCGTTAGGTGTCTTCTTCGGCGTTGGCACAGTGGTCACGCTGTTGTTCAACGGCATCATGCTGGGGGCAGTCACCGGCTACATCATCAATCAGGGATTTGCCGACAACTTTTTCAGCTTTGCGATCTCACACGGGTCATTTGAACTGACCGCGATTGTCGTTTCCGGAGCCGCCGGATTATTGCTGGGCTGGGGCATGATTCATCCTGGCGATCTGAGCCGCCGCGAATCTCTTCGGGTACATGGCATCGACGCGATCAAACTGGCATCAGGGGCCGGATTTATGTTAGTCATCGCCGCCCTGATTGAAGGCTATTTTTCTCCCATGGCGCTGCCCCACAGCCTGAAGTACGTCGTCGGCACAATGTTATGGGGTCTGGTGTTCGTTTATCTGGTTCACGGTGGACGTGAGACGACGGACGCTGGCACAACAATGGACGGCCATCGCCGCAGATTCGCAGCGGCGTCCACGGCGGAGACCGCCGAATGAAGGTTGAGGACTGCATTGTTTCCGTCGAGCGGCGGAGCGTCGGGGGTTGTCTCGATCTGGCCTTCGTCTTTGCCAGACACTTCATGCTGCCACTCTGTTCACTGACATTGTGTTTTGCCGTGCCGTCCACACTGCTGGCATGGCTGGTGGGCGTGTCTATGGGCCGCGATGTGCTGATTCCATGCATGTTGATTTTTATTTTTTTCAGCACGATGATGGGCGGCGCCATGATCGCCACCGTGGGCCCGCAGGTTTTTGGCGTGCCGATGAGTACGATGTCTGCATTGCGAGGACTGGGCAGTCGAATCGTCTCGTACACATTGCTGGCCACACTGGCTCGCTGCACCGGCATGTGTCTGCTGCTGCCAATCGTCTTCGCGATGGCCTGGTGCGGTCATTTGCCGGAGGTCATGTTCCTGGAACGCACGCCGCTGTCGCAGATCAGCCAAAGACTGTCGTGGCTGGGCCGAGGCGAAGGATACTCACGAAATCTTGGACGGTGGGTAACGCTCATGTTCTTCTGGGCTTTGTTGTCAGTGGGATTGTTTCTGTTGATTGACCTGCTGTCCGGCTGGGCGTTCAATGCCCCCATCTTTTTTGGCACGATCGCACCGAGTCCCGACCTGATGAGGGCACTGGCCGGACGAATCATTGATGACCCCATGGTCGTTGTGACACTGCAGATAGCCATGTGGCTGACGTACCCCATCATCCGTCTGGCATGGTTTTTCTGTTATCTGGATCAACGCATCCGGAACGAATGCTGGGATCTGGACTTGCAGTGCCGAGTTGAAGCCGTGCGCCTTGAGGAGCAGATGGCATGAAGCACGCCGCCAACAGACCGCCGAAAGTCGCGGGCCGCTGTTCTCCATCGACCGACCGTCCGGCCATGCGTCGCTGGATTGCTGTTCAGGCCATGTTGTTCGTGGTTGCCTTTGTGGCGTTTTGTCCACTGGTGGCTTTGGGGAATTCCGGCCACGGGGCCGGTTTGGGGGCGACCGCCCTTGCTGTCCAAATCGGCAGGTTGCCTTCTGAACAGATTCGCAAGTCAGCAAACCGAGTGATGCAGCAACACGACTATCGTTCGGTACGACGTCGTGTCCTTGAAAACGTTCCGTATGACACCGATGTCGACAAAGGCTTTCTGCAGCAGTCGCTGCGAACGATTGGCAATGCAGTCGGCGACTTTTTTGAATGGCTGCTCAGCGGCCTTTTCTCTTCCGGGGGAGGTGGTGGACGTCGCGCCCCGGCCCCCACACCGTCACCAGCGCCCGTGTCCAGTGGCAGCGGAATGGATTTCAGCCTTGGCAAGGTGTTGCTGTACATCGGTCTTGCCATATTGATTTCGGTCACCATCTGGATCATCGCCAACGTCTTGAAGACGTCCGACGGAAATCGCAAGCTGAATCGCGACGGACTATTCGGTGAGGAAGGCCTTTCTGACCTCAGCGTTCCGCCCGGTGAACTGGCGGCGTCGACATATGAATCACGCGCACTGCAAATGGCGAAGGTCGGCGACTATTGTGGAGCGATTCGCGAATTGCTGATCGGCAGCATGAGCTGGATCGAACGCGCCGGTATGATTCGTTATCGCAAGGGCCTGACCAATCGGGACTACGTGCGAGCCGTCTGGCGAGAGGAAGGCCGACGCGCCGCGTACGGCGCAACGGCATTGGAATTCGAACGCATCTATTTCGGCCGACGTGAAGCGACTCGCGAGATGTTTCAGGACTGTCTGCAATCTTTTCAAGGATCCTTCCGTGAAGAAGAAACGACGACTGCAAAAGTCTGACGTATTCTGGCTGACGGCAGTAGCCCTGCTGATCCTGCTGCAGTTCTGGTGGGTGCCGGGCGACCCCGGAACGCCCGATGATACGTACAGCAACAGCATCGAAGGCAAACGCGGCTTCTTTCAGACG
>JBDONA010000042.1:0-7590 GCA_039831575.1 Fuerstiella sp.
TCTGCAGTCGGTTGCCCTGCGTTCGCGACAGCGGTCGGCGACACACCGATGCGGCTTCTTAACTCTGATTGGCCGCTGCAGTGTCCCGATCTCAGCAGGTAACGTTCGCAACTCATGACGGTTCGTCCTGAGCGCTCAACGACAACCGCCGGTCAGGGGCGAAGCACGGCCGATTTGTGTCGTCAGGACGATAACAGCACAGGCGTGGATCGCTTGAGTCTTCATCTAGGAATTTGATGTGACCGAAACAGGTCAGTCGGCCTGTTGTCGAAATACGGTGGTTTTCTTGGAAAGGCGTGTTGGTCAGTTCGGTTCGGGGGTGCCTCCCCGTTCCCAGCGTTTCCAAGTTTGCCAGATCCGTGGCTCATCTATCAAGTAGCTTCCCTGACCTGCAGCCGCATCTTTGACGCTAAACTTAGGTTCACATTTTCTACATTTGATTTTGATAGCCATACTGATCTTTGAGCGGCTTTCAAGATGATGTGGTCGGGGGGCTCGCGGGAACGTGACTCTCGCAAGTCGACAGACGTGCGCCCGCGGAGAAAAAGGGAGGCAGCTCATTCTTCGTCCGGAACCTCAGCTACGGATTTGAGCGCGGCGTTGGCGGCCTCTGAAAGCTGCTCAAACTCAGACAGAGCTTTCATTGCGGCCCATCGAACGTCAGCGTCTGAATCCGTCAGTTGACCAACGATCAATTTCTCCGCCTGTAACGTCGTGTTGTCGAGCTGGGCCAACATCAGGATCGCACACGTCTTTTGCTGCTTGCCGTCCGCGTTTGCCAATGCTGTCTGAACAGCAACTGCTGCGGAACCACCGATTCGGCCAAGTAAAAAGACGGCAGTCGCTGAAACCCGCGCATTGTCATCACCAAACAGGTCAATCAGACCTGCAACATGTTCGTTGCCATCTGGAATCCCGTCAGAGATTCCCGGCGGAACTTGAATGCCTTGAGCCTCAGCTTGCATAAGGCCAAAAGGTCTCGGCGCTATGATCCCGAATATTTGCGTCGCTATTTGTCCAAACTGTTCCTCCGAGTCTCCAGTCTCTTCAATAACGACGCGCAGCCCCTCTGGCCCCATCTGAGTCAGAGCGTTGAACGTGGCCCGTTGCAGTTGTCGATCTCGATCCTTCAGAAACGGCCGGAGTGTCGGGACCGCCGCGCTGGCTGCCGGACCGACAGCTCCGAGAACAGATGCAGCGGCGACACGATACCGAGCGTCGTGCAGCCAGGGTGTCGCGGTTTCGACAATCTTCTTCCTGGCTTCCGGACCGGCCAGTCGCAATTTCCACAGTTGTTGACGATTGATGAATTGACTGGTCTGAAATCCCGTCAGCAAAGCGTTCAGAGCGTCTTCATCATTCGGACTCAGGGTTAGGATTGTGCCTGCGACAGCAAGGCAAAACTGCTCATCGCTATTGGCCAGAGCAGTCCTGAGTGCTGGCAGTGCGGCCTGGGCGTCCTCGCCAAAACTTGCAAGCGTCTCAGCAGCGTATCGAACCGCATAACCTTCGCTTCGTGACTCAATGATGTCTGCCAACACGCTGACCAGGCCTTCAGAGGAATCCGTCACCAGCCAGATGGATCGAGCTGCGGACTGGCGGACGAAGTCGCTTTCATCGTCGAGAGCAGATTTCAACGCTGCAACGGCCGATATCGCCTTCGGGCCGATTCTTCCCAGAGCATATATTGCGCGTTCACGGACTTCAGTTTCGGGGTCCGTCGCAGCTTCTGTCAGGGCCGCCACAGCCGGTACCGCGGACTCCCCCAATTGGGCCAGCGACATGACAGCCAGTTTGCGTACGATTGCATCTTTATCAGACAGTGCTGCGGCGAGTGGCGATACTGCCTCGCTGCCGTAATTCACTAATTGCATCGTGATTGAGCGTTGGAGGCTGTCAACAATAAAAACGTCGACCTCGCTTCGGATCGATTCGGCATCTCGAATAGTGTCAAGCAACGGCTGAACAACAATGGCGCCAGGTGCATCTGTCGCACCAAGAGCTTCAACCGCTGCGTCACGCACTCGCAGATCGGCGTCCTTCAATGCCGACAGAAGTACTGGTAGAGTCAGTTTATTCTTCTGGAAACGCTGGCCGAGAGCCACGACGGCCTGCCGACGAGTTTCTTTATCAGTGGAACCTGCCGATTCGAGAACCTGTTCCAGGGGGCTGAGGTCAAACTGCGTTTCTTCCCGATATTCTTCCTGGTATGTGTCTGTGGGCTTTGCTTTCAACGTCTTTTCGAATGTCGTCTTCAGGGTGCTGCTGATTCGAGCAACCTCCTTGACGTCCCAGGCAGATTCGACTGACGCGTCTGTGATTATTTCCTTTGGTGTCAGGTGGTTTTCGGTCGGTGGCCCTTCCGCGCGGAGCGATTCGTCCGGCGTGGTGTCCTGCTTCACTGATGCACCTGGCGAGCCTGTTGACCAGTCGAGCCCCAATGGTATGAGTGCAGTCCGCAGGTCTTCCGGCTTCCACACAACAAAGGTGCCGTCGCGACTGGCCGACACAAGCCGATTTCCGGAATGAAATGCAATCGCTGAAACGATGTCTTTATGCAAATTGACCCGAAACAGTAATTCGCTGCTATTCAATTGCCAGATGCGGACATCATCGCCGGCCGTTGCCAGCAGACTAGCGTCGTCGTTGACCGCGATCGCTGCAAGTTGCGTTTGGCCAGTGTGCCATGATCTGGCAACCGAATGGGTGGCCGTATCCCAGACGCGAATCGTTCCGTCCCCATATGCTGCAACAAGCCCTGCGTCGGGGGTGAACCGACATGCCACAACCGCGTCAGATGCATCAGGGACGACCAGCTGATGATGCAGCTTTCCGGTCTTGACGTCCAATAACTGTATGGCCACATTTGAGCTGACGGCAATGTAACCATCTGCCTTGTCAAATGTGACGACGCCGGGCTGCTGCGGCGGCTCAGAATTCTCCGATGGCGGAAGCGCGACCCGCCAGAGAAACGCGATTTCCGGAATCCCCTGGCGGTCGTCTGTAGCGACCGACCACATGCTGCAGTGGCCGGCCGATTCCAGCACAGCAATTCGCCGGCCATCCAAACTAAAGGCCAGATCCGCGACAGGAGATTCGAAGCCATCCAGCATTGATAGAAATGCCCCGGTCTCGCGGGACCAGACACACACAGTCCGATCACGCGAACCAGAGACCACATACCTAGCGTCAGGACTGACTGTGACTGCCTGAGCGGAACCAGTCAGATGGCCGGCCCGCGGAACGACGGAACTTACACTGCCGTTCGCCAGGTCATAGAATCGAATCTGTCCATTGACTTGAATTGCCAGCTGACTTGCGTCTGGATTGAACTCGAATCCGGAAACGACAAAGGATTCTGATTCCGGAATGAAATTTCCATGACGAAGATTTATGTTGCCGACTGGCTTCTCGCTCTTCAGATCAAGTATTTTCAACGTTGCATCTTCGTCTTTCATGACAAGAAAACGTCCGTCGCGACTGAACGGAATCCGACCTCCCACCGGCACGAAGGATCCGTACTTCAGGCTTGCTGGACTCAGATCAATTTCCAGGCTACGGCCCTCTTCCAGGTCCCACAGGACGTGTCGTGTCGTGGCCCTTGTTTTGGCATCAATTGCGTTCGTCAGGCAATATCGACCGTCCGGGCTGAATCCTGCGACGTCCCCGGTGATACTAAATTTTCGTTCAGGATTCGAAAGGTCAACAACACGTTGAGCCATATGGTCTGAGTCGTTTTCGAGAATCAGGAAACGGCCATCAGGAGATTTCTTTGTGACCTGCTGCGGAACTGTCACGACGACCTCTCCTGTGCGGCCGCTCAATACCTCGCACTGGTTGTTGCTGCTGTCATAGCGACCAGAACAGACAGCGAATGTGTCTGCACCGTCGTAGTGAACAACCTCCGTTGAATTGGATTCTGCAGATCCCCCGGACGCCAATATCTTGCCGGTATCGGCATCCCAGAGCTCAAATGCGGCGAACGGGCGGTCTTCAGGTTTCTTTTGCCCCGTAATAAGGACTCGCGTTCCATCAATCAGCAGTTTTGCCTGAACCTGGTGCGCATACCAACCCGAACTGACTTTCTTTCCTTCAGGATCGTTCAGGTCCCAGAGGTGCACCGACACCTCGAACCCGACGACCTCCTGAATCAATAAATGATGATCCGAATTGTCAAACGCCAGTTTGTACGAAAATCGCGTATTGGTTGGCTTCTCACCGTGTTCAATTCGCCATTCACCGGCCTTCTGTCCGTCCGGAAGGTTGTATACAGAAAACACAGGCTGCTGACTGCGATCGGTCCTGACCAGGGCAAGCTTCGTACCGTCGGAGGAAATCGCGACGTTATTTGCGCCCTGGAAAGACAGGTGCGAATTACTGGCTGTTTCGCCATTGATGCTGGAAACGGTTTGGCCGTCGGCGATCTGACTGACCAGTATCTGAAGGCCGCCCCCAACAGGGACAACCCCGATCACATGCCTGTTGTCCGGAGAGAATCTGACAGACCTGACTTTCTGCCATCGTGCATCAGCGAACTTCGTCAGGATCTTATCCGACGCGATGTCGTATATAACGACTTGTCGGTCCTGATTTCCGTCGCGAATTATGGCCAGATTTCCGTTGGCTGCTGCTGCCAGGAAGTGCTCGCGGGGGAGTTCCTTTCGCAGCATACCCGTGGCAACATCGAACCACCGGACATTGTCCTGAATAGCGACGCGAAACGATTTTCCTGCGGAATCAAAATGTGACTCATTGGACACAGCAACCAGATGAGGCCGTTCAACGGCGGTGCCCCAAACTTGCTCACCTTTCGCATCGAATTCCCGAATCGCTCCGTCAGCTCCCGACGATACAAGGCCGCGATTTGCTCCACCAACGGCAATGTCAGTAACGGCATGTTTCTGCTGAAAGACAAGGTTGTTACTCGTTTGAGAAATCGACATGTCCCACAACTGCAGGAGCGTGCCGCTGGATCTTCGCTGGTGCATGCCTTGCATGACGGTCACAAGCTTCGTCTGGTTCGGCACAAAACCAATCGATAGCGGCTTCCAGGAAAAACTTCCAGGCTGGGACGACCTCTGCTGACCCGCCTGTGCAGCTGGTGGTGGCGGATGCCCGGCACTCTTTAACACGACACCACTTCGCGCGTCGATCAGCATCACAGATGCTGACGATATGGCAGCAATGAACCGGCCATCCGAACTTACGTCGAATGTCGCGCCTTCTCCGGCGAGAGGGTACTCGGCAACGACGTTTCCGGTCGTGGAATCGGAAATAACGAGTGTGTTCGACGCCGTGGGGCCGGTCGCCCGTCTTCCCTTGAAGAATGAGACTAGCCGGTTCATGTCTGAGGCGACAGCTGTCTTCAGTGGTGCCCCCCCCATTAAGTTTGACGCAACGCTTTCAGGCAACTTAATACTGCGCAGCGTTGTACCCAGCTCAACATCCACCAGGTCGACTTCTGCGGAAGCTGACCTCTTCATGACAAGGACGTATTTGCCCGAACCGACGTGAACAATTTCATCGCCGGAAAAAGAACGAATCTGTCGGCCATCTGCCACGTTCCACACATCTCCCTGCAACAGGATAAGTTCGCCATCGGCAATCGCCTGCAGGGACAGATTTTGTGAATGGCCATTGCCTTCCAGGTTCACTTCCTGAAGTTCGTCCGCCTCGCCGGTCGCTGCGTCAAATCGTTGAATGGCCAGCTTCGACGGTCTTCCATAGCCGTACATTCTGGGAAGTGTTGCCAATGCCAGCGTTTTGCCGTTCTGCTGGAAGAAGAGAGAACCAGCGACGAGAGTCGACGACTGGTCGATAGAAACATCAAATTCACTCGACGGGTCCCCCGTTTTCAGATCGTAGATGCGGATCTTCCCCGCGATCTTGGATGATCTGGCAGCCGTACGATCAATCGGCAGACTTTGGAATACAGCAGCCGTGCGTCCGTCAGGTGAAATCGCAGTCAGATTGTCCACCTGCAGGCGATTGGACACCGTCCATCGGTGCTCTTTAACCGCCAGCAACGAGGTTTCCGAAAGCCAATCAATCGCCTCGTTACGCAGTTGCGGCATGAGGTTCGCCCAAAACTTCGAGACGGAATCCTCAAGCCCCTGCGAGTCCGTTCCTGCCAGCTTAAGCACATTGTCGGTTGTCGAACGCAGCTCCGCAGCTTGCCTGATCAGCCGCAATGCAGACGACTGCCGTCCAGCCACCTTTGCAGTCTTGAGCGATCGGGCCTGTGCCAGACGACCTTCGGCCAGTTGTTGATACGTGTCCAATACCACAGCCGGGCTCAGCGGAGACGGCCGCGACGTAGCAGCAGTCGCGTCACCTTCAGACTCATCTGCAGATTGCGATTCAACAGCAGCCTCTGTTCTCTCCGAGGCTGCCTGCAGTCGCTGAATGTCCAGCAGGGCTGCTGTGTGTTTCTCCTCGCTCTGCCGAAGGGCTTCAATCAGTTCGTCCGTTTCACGCCTTCGTGAGTTCTCATTAGCCGCAGCGATGGCCTTGGCATCTCGTGCTGTCTTCCACTCGAAGGCAGCAATGCCCAGGGCTCCGACGATTCCGGCACTCAAAAGCCAGAAAGCCACTGTCTTCATCCTGCGTGTCATAATCAATTCCCTTGTGCTGATCTCAAATCTGGACAGAGTTGAAGTGGCCAATTCGACCACAGAACACCGGATGCGACGACTCCAACGACCAGTCGTCTGTTTGGTGTTTCAATTCGTTGCGCCTGTTCGAGTCGTTGGATGCCTTTCGGAGTGAATTCGCTGCACCACGAAAAACAGTTGGTTCAGGGTGCTGTGAACACTGTTGCACCCACGGTACGGTTCCAAAATTACCGGCTACATTGAGAGGGCAGGAAACCAGAGAAGATCAGGCGCACTTTGTTCTGAAGAGGTCGAATCATCCCAAAACAGCACGACTGTGCAAACTCCACGCTCATTTAGTAAGTGTCGGTGGACTGCCCGCGATCTGCAGTAGCAGGACAACGTTCAAAATGGGAACCAGGACTCTCCGCCAAGGCATGCCAGCCTTGGCGAACGTCAGGGCCATGCCAGCAAGTTTGAACAGGTAGCGTGCGATGCCGATGTTTGCCTCAAGAAAGACGGCTGCTTCGCCCGCTCCCTCCCCAGTCAGGACTCGAACCAGAGTAGCGGGTTGTGAAAGTGGCGACTGGATCTAAACTATTTCAGAAACCGTTGAATTCTTCGCTCAGCAGATTCGACGATTCGGCTCTGTCAGGCACACCTCGCCAAAGGACAGCGGATTCCGACAAAACGTATGGCATTGCTCGCTCGGATTTCGTGCGTCATCAAACGTATGGGAATCCAGGAACCGTGGTGTCGATCATAATACGGTCTATTTTTGGTGCGTCAGAAAAGACTCTTGAGATTGGTTTCTCAACTGGCATCACCCATGGGAGCAGGTCAACCGGCCATCGCGTCAATCAGTCCACCGTTTTGATCGCGTGCTCGCGAAGCTCGTCGTAGGAGTGATAGCCATGAAGGACGCTCTCGATCATCCCGTCCCGGTCGATAAAGACGGTTGTGGGGAGAACAGTGACGTCACTGAAGGGAGTTGCGA
>JBDONA010000051.1:0-1820 GCA_039831575.1 Fuerstiella sp.
GATGTTCATTTTCGCGGACAAGACAATCAAGTGAACTACGCCCAGGCGAAAACAGACGCTGCACTGCGGAATGGCTGGCTGGCGGTGCTCACCAGCGACCAGGCCATTCAGACCGCTCTCACCGCAATAGACGGCCGTACGGCCCTGGCGGGTGGCACAGATGAGGGACACGAAGGCGACTGGAGATGGGTGGATTCGCCGATGCTGCCCGAGGACGGCGTTACGTTCTGGCTGAATGGCGAGGAACAAAACGGACTGCCGGCCTACTGGAATAACAGTTCCCCCAGCCCCGAACCTAACGGTGGAGTGAAGGAGAACATTCTCGAAATCGAAGGCGACGGAAGCTGGAATGATCTGGCTGCGGGTGATCTACGCAATGGCTACCTGTTGCAGCGGCCCAGTGTCTACACCGGAGGATACGGACAGATTGTGATTACAGCCGGAACCGCATATGACAATCAGCTGCGCCACGGCAGCAACACCGCCGATATCTGGATGCAGGACGGATCCTCCGTCACCAGTGAACATGGCAACATTGCGCTACTGGCCACACAGGATATCTGGCTGAGTAATGTGGCCACGTCCTGGAAGACAGATGCTGCTTCACGAATAGGAGACGTCCTGATCGTGGCCGATTATGATGGGATTGAAGGCACGTTAGAGGACACTGTGGGCGCCATTTATGACAATCTTACGGGCGATGCGGTGAATGTGACGGCACGCCACGGAGTCTTTTCGGCCAAAGGAGCATGGAATAATGCAAGCCATGGTGTAGGGGCCTCAGGCAGTCCTCTCTACACACAGATTAATTCCATCGCTGCCATGACGGACGACGGAGATATCGCCATCAGGAACCATGGCGACCTGACTATTGGCAGTTACGGTATTCAGCTCCAGGGCGTTATGTCGGGCATCGATCCATTCCAGGAGATCGTTCCGGTTCAGGAACTGCCGGAGCACCAAAGCAATTTTTATAAGTCGACGACGGACCTGTTAGTGCCGGGGTTCTTTCAACTGGGGGGCCTTAGTATTCTTAAGACGTCGCGCGCGGTGCATGAAACGGCTTCGATTGACATCAGTGCCCAGGGCAGTTTAACCGCCCACGCGGCAGTGCCGATTCTGAATATGACTGCCGGTCACATTACGCTGGGCGCACTCAGCGACGACCCGCTTCATCAACTCTCTGTGACGATACCCGTGTTTGCGAACGGAGGGTTGCAGAATATCCACCTTTCTGAGGGCTCAGAGCAGGTTCCCATCGTCGTGCCACTCTCAGTTGATTCGATTGAATGGTACCACCACATTAATGTTGAGAGCACCCTGCTTGAAGGTGGCCATGCCGAAGTCAGCATTTCGCGTGACGAAAATGCCACAACTCTGCCTGATACTGACCTGCGTTATGTCTTTTCCACGGTGCAGTCCGATGTTGCAGCGGCCACCTATGCCGACGGTTCTACGGAGACGAGCTATTCTCTGGAACTTCCAGAAGACGGAGTCCAGGTCGTCTTTCTTCGTGTGCTGTATCCAAACGGTCAGTCCACCGATTATACCAGCGTGTTTACTGTGGCCGACGTTGCTCCGACTGACCTGGCGATGGTCGTCCCGGCGGACCCGATCACTCCAGGAATGCTGCAGACTCTTACGGGACAGTTTGATGACCTGGATGTGAACGATCAGCATCGCGTCACCATTGACTGGGCAGACGGTACCGATGACGCCGTTATCGACCTGCAGAACGCGGATCGCAGCTTTACCGGTTCCCACGCCTACACCGCCCCGGGACGCTACGTGGCAACCGTCACCGTCACCGACGTCGCGTC
>JBDONA010000881.1:0-7576 GCA_039831575.1 Fuerstiella sp.
CTTACCTGTGAAAGCAATCGTCCCGGTCATCGTGTCCCTGGACGATGTTGTGGTCGCAACGATATTCACTTTATAGGGAACAACCTGTTTCGGCGCAATATTGTAATTGAGTTCGGCGGCGTCCGACGTCGTCGCGACACAAGAGATTGCGAACACAAGGATCACCTGTACACCAGATTTCGGGACGAACCGTCGATACATTTTCATTTTCCTGTCCAGTACGATCATGTTGATAAGGGCAGCTAACGACAGCATCAGGGCATCATCGCCCATGGACCCTGTTCGTGTTATTACTTCGTCGCTGTATGGTGGCGGCAGACCATTGTTATTGCAAGTTGTGACAGCCATTCTTCGCTGTGTGCGTCCGATGAATGGGCGGCTGTAGGGGGAGTGTTTTCCAGAGTCCAAGGGCGGACAGACGTCAAAAAAAAGCACCATCGACAGGATTCACAGGATCGACACGTCAAACAGCAAAACAAAATCCTGTTGATCCTGTAAATCCTGTCAAAAAAATGGTCGTGAGCGAAAGCCGCCAAAACCCAATCAGGCCGAGCCGGATGTGTCAGCTTCCGTACCTTCGAATGACAAAAACGACAACCAACAGACAGGAAACGCCGGCTGACGTCGCAACAGGAAGAGTCCCCGGCAAACGGTTGCACCTTCCGTCGCCGGACGCCATTCGCACCTGGCTGCATACTGCTGTCCCACGGTCATAAAATCAGCAGACTTCAGGTTGTGCGAGGCGGAAGTTGAATTCAGCTCATATCTCTGAAGTCGTCCAATGGACTGATCCGACGGAATTGCGCGAAAGGAATTGCGAGATTCCTGCGTCAGTCTCGTCGCCGGGCTGATTCGTAACGACGGAGAGTGAACAACGCATTGCGGTGATGCCACGTCGGCCTTTATCTGGCGACCATCGTGTTGTAGAAGTCTTCCTGAATTCATCACCTATTTACCGTGACTGGTCGTTGATCGACGATGCGGTACGTTTTAACAAGAGTAAGGACGACGAGATATGGCGTTTGTGAGCCCCGTGGCAGAGGCGGATGCAGTCGACAAGGCTGTTCAGGCGTACTCCAGAATCAAAGAAGTTCTGGGTGTCGAAGAAGTGCCTGAGATTTTCCAGTACATGGCTAATGTCCCGACCTTCGTCCATGACTTCTTCATGAACTTCAGAAAGTTCGTGCTGTCGGCCGGGAAACTCGACGAAAAAACCAAGCTGCTCATTGCGGTGGCCGTGGCTGGTCAGGCCGGGTGCCAGGCATGGATCAGTTACCTGAAGGAGTTCGCGGAAGGCAAATCCACCACTCAGCAGGAACTCACCGACGCACTGGCCGTTGGCTCCACCAATTCCATGTACAACGTGCTGTTTAAGTTTCGGGATATCAGCGGCAGTGAGATCTTTGAAGGCATGCCGGTGGGGCTGCGAGCTCACACTTTTCAGGGCACGTCTCTTGACGAGCAGACTGTCGAACTGATTAACCTGGCTCTGAGCGATATCAACGCCTGTAAACCCTGTACGTCAGCTCACGTGGCGAAGGCACGTCAGCTGGAGGTCAGTGACGAAGCGATCTACGAAGCGATTCAGTGTGCTGCCACCATGATCTCGGGAACACAGTTTCTGCGATCCATCGGAGTCGCATAAACCGCTCAGGCCGAGGGATGTCGCGACGGGTGGCCGTGGGCTGGACTGAGTCTGCGAAGGAAGCCCCGGAAACGTCGCGATAAACGATGCGAGGACGAAAGTCATTCGAATCTGAGCTGGCACATTTAGCGAAGTTGTCCCTGTGGTTCACGCAAAGAGGGTGCGCTCCAGCCCTCTTGACAACAGTGGATTAACACGTCGCCCAGAGTCACAAGCAACACCTGACGTTGTTGCCCAGGCGACCACGCGTCTTGCAGCAGCACCGGGGTTTCCCTCGCTTCGTTCAGTCCAACCCCGGCCACCCTGTCGAACAGGTCGAGGATTATCGTGGCGGCAGCGGCCCAACATATTCCGCGCGTTAGCTCGAATCAGCCGGCGAAGCCGGACGCCCTAGGGAATTCCCATTAGTGGTTTGATGAACAAGTACGTACCGGCCGTCAGGATGGGTACGCCGATCACGTTCAGGCATATTCCGTAGCAAACCATGTCGCGCACTTTAAGTCTGCCCGAGCCGAAGACGATGGCATTCGGTGGTGTGGCGATCGGAAGCATGAACGCGCAACTGGCGGCAAGTGTCGCGGGCACCAGCAGCAGTCGCGGGTCAACTTCCAGCGCCACGCAAATCGCGCACAACGTTGGCATCAGTGCACTGACTGTCGCGACGTTGCTGCTGAATTCTGTCAGAAACGTGACCAGCAGACAGACGGTCGCAATGACCATCCACATCGGCATCTGCTGCAACGGTCCCTGCAGGATCTGGCCCAGCCATTCGGAAAGTTCCGTTGTCTTGAAGGCACCGGCTAGTGCGAAACCACCGCCAAACAGCAACATGATGTCCCACGGCAGTTTGGACGCGGTGCTCCAGTTCATCAGCGGAATGCTTCTGCCTTCGGCCGTTTTTGTGCCGGATGGGATGCAGAACAGCAGGACGGCCATCAGTATGGCGACGGTGGAATCATTGACAAAATTGCCGGCGTCGTGTGTCAGTTGATCGGCCGTCATTGACGTGCCAAGGAAACCGTACCAGCCTTCCGCCAGCAAAGACCAGCCGGGCAGCAGGGTTGTCATACCGATCGTCAGCGGCTTGCGAAAGACCCACAACAGAGCCGTAGTTGCGAAAATCACAAGCATTCTGCGTTCTGCCGTCGACGTGGCTCCCAGATTCTTCAACCGATTATGCAATTCGCTGCGCAGAGAATCGTCGTGTTCTGTGGCTGTCGGCAGTCTCCACGTCAGCACTACCCACGCCACAAACATGTACACAATACCGATTGGCATGCATGCCATCATCCACTGCGCGACCGAGATCTCCGGAGCTTCGGGAAACAGGTCGTGATAGATGCCGACGGCCTGGTTGTTGGTGGGAGTTCCGATGATTGTGGTGAGCCCGCCGATACTGGCGGAATAGGCAATCGCCAGCAGCAACGGCACTGCCAGCTTCTGCGAAATCAATTCCGTGGCACGACCTTGCGGCTGACCGGACGTCCCTGCAGATTGTTCATCGTCCAGCGTTTTCAGTAAAGCAATCGCAATGGGCAGCATCAGCAGCGTCGATGCCGTGTTGCTGATCCACATCGACAGGCCGCCGGTGGCGATCAGAAACCCCAGCACCAGACGCTTTGGGCTGACTCCCACGACGTTCACAATATTCAGCGCGATGCGGCGATGCAGATTCCATCGTTCGATCCCCAATGCGATGACAAAGCCACCGAGATACAGGAACACCTTGTCATTGATATATGCCTGGCTGACGTCTTTGGCAGACTGAATTCCCAGCAGCGGAAACAGAGCCAGTGGAAGCAGGCTGGTCGCAGCCAGCGGCATGGCCTGAGTCACCCACAACCCGGCCACAAGGATGGTGGCGGCTATCAGTCGCTGTCCTTCCGGCCGCATACCAGCGGGCAGCGGCAGCAGCAGCAGCAGCACACTGCACGAAATGATGGCAATGACCACGAACCGCATGACGCCTGAGGGCGGGGATGAAACTTCAGACATGTTCACGCGGATTTTGTGCTGGTCGGCACCTGCCACGGTGCGCGGTAGTTGATGTTCTTCAGCAGTGCGTCGGCCTGGACGTCGTCACGCACGTATTCGTTCACCGGATCCCACTGTAGAGGCTTTCGAAGTGTATGGGAAACGTACCCCAGGTGTCCGGGCGTGATTGATCGGTGTCCGATCTCCGCCGGCGCGATGCACTCGCCGCGACTGCGGACGTTCATCAGGAAGTTGGCCGCATGACTATCCGACGTTGAAACACGAAACGGTCCCGGCTGAAAATCGTTCGCCAACCAGCGTTGATCAGACGCTTCGATCCTGCCTCGACGAGCATAAACCCAGCCTTTGCTGCCAATAACTTTGAGTCCCTGTGGGTTGCGACTGGAAATGGTCGACGTAGTGCCGCCATCGTACTCGCAGCGAATTGTGTACTGTTCAGGCGTGTTGTAGACATGCGTCGCGGGGAACACCCAGTCAACGGCTTCTACTTTGATCGGTCCGGAACGTTCAGCTCCGATGGCCCAGTGAGCGATGTCGTTGTGATGACCGATCCAGTCCATCAACACTCCACCACCGTAGGCGCGATGACCGCGCCACCAACGATGATGTCTTGCCTGCATCAGCGGCAGTACTTCAGCGGGTCCGCACCAGAATTCGTAGTCCAATCCTGCGCGAGGGGCGACGACTTCTGTGCTTCCCATCGGTTTGTCGTACCCGGGCGGAAGGCCGATCTCAACGGATGTGACGTCGCCCAGCACACCGTTTCGAGCCAGTTCGACGACCTTCTGAAACAGCCGATCAGATCGCTGCTGTGATCCCGTTTGAAAGACAGCCTGCTGACGACTGACTTCCGCGACGATGGTCCGGCCTTCGGCGAACAGGTGTGTCACCGGCTTCTCGCAGTAGACATCTTTCCCTGTCTGCAGTGCGGCAAAGGTACAGGCGGCGTGCCAATGGTCCGGCGTGGCTACAACAACGGCGTCGATGTCCTTCCGCGCGATCAGATCACGGTAGTCCGAGTACACCTGCAGGCCGCTGTGCGCGGCGCCTGATTTTTTTGCTGCGTAAGCCTGACTGATGTGCTGTTCTGCAGGAACGCAACCGTAAGCTCTGCCCTTGCCCCACGGTTGGTCGCGATGGTGGTGACGATCGACATCGCAGACGGCCAGGATCTGACATTCCGGACGCCGCAGGAATTCGTCGATCAGATTGAATCCTCGCGAACCAAGCCCAATGACGCCAATGCTGATTCGCTCCGACGCCGCCGGGCGTTCGTCGCGAGCCAGAACCGCAGCGGAACCGGCGGACAGTATCCCGACAGAAAGCCGGCCGAAGCTTCGGCGAGAGACAGCAGAAGACGAATCCTGACGATTTTTCACGCGATTCCCCTGTTCCGATTCATCCTTCAGCACGCACATTCAATTCCACGGCACTCCGGCGGGTAACCGCCACACGTTCATATCACGTTGTTGAACATGCAACTCGTCTGCTCCTTAACCGCAGGCGGTCGTAGCGGTTCTGATCAGCAAAAGCCGATGCCCTGGGGTCAGTGAAGACAAACCACCGCTGACAGCGAGCGACGCGTTCGTTACAGCAGTGTGCACTGCAGGCTAATATTTGCCAGCTGGAAACACAAACACGGACTCGCAAACAATGGCGAGTCCGTGTGGTGTAATCTGCAAATGCGTTGTCAGCAACGCTGGAATTCGGCCGGCCGTTATGGCCCGGTCGGTGCGGCTGTCGCACTACCGCCACCGGACCCAAGACGCGGTGTTGGAACGGATCCGTTGTACAGATCGTTGATGATCTTCACTTCGCTGGCGGGGCGGGAGTAGTCACGACCATTTCTCAGCACAACCGGCAACAGCTCCGTGCCGCCGGTCAGTTCTGCGATGACCTGCTCTACGTTGGCCACGCGAGCGTTATCAGTGTCTGAGTCGTACGAGGACTGAACGTAGACCGTACGGCGGGACGACGGTGCGACTTCCAGAATGTCGGTGAGGTGCAGGCGTCCAGGGACGTTCAACTGTTGACCACCTTCAAAATGTCGATCGTAGAGTGTTGTTTCCTGCTGCCAGCCCAGACTGGTCTGAACATCCACGATGTTGCGCATATATTCGCGATCCTGGCAAACATACGGCAGCGGCCAATAATGAGCCGAATGATAGGTGTGTGTGAACTGCTGACGCTCACCTGTCGGGCGCGGTCGCGCAGGCCACATCTTGCCCTTGTAACACACTTGTCGGACGCCCGGAGGCAACTCAGCCTTCTTAGCCCACCATTCGGCGGATCCTGGCTTACCCCCGTCACCAGGATCACAAACCGGGAATGAGCCGGTCGCACATCCACAAACAGCAGTCACAGCTGTCAGCAGCAACGAAAGAGCGGGTGTCTTCATGGTGTTCGTCCCTGAAACATGGAGAAGGCGACGGCAGCGACATTGTGCAAAAGAATCTGAACCTGCACCGCGACGACGCGTCTTCTTCGTTGTCGGAAAAATCGTCCAATTCGAACCAGCCATTCGGCGCGAAACCACCTTGTGACAGACTTCACTGATTCCAAGCCGTTGCTGACAGCAACAATCTGCCCAGACTACCCAACAGGAATATCCGGAATATCCGGAATTACCGGAATATCCGGAATACCATGACAGAACTGACTCAACAGTCGCGACGATGGGCCTATGATTTCCCCGTGTTTTGACGGCTTTTGAGGCTCCTGGCGAAATAGGTACACTGTCGTGCAGTCCGTGACGGCAGCCAAAAACCGTCATCAGAATATCACTCGGCAACAATCATTTGCTACGGGGTTTACGCGTCACTTATGCCGCGACCTGTAGCTGTCTCACAGTGATGCCGTGTCCTGATCAGACAGGACTCGACATCGGTGTTGAATTGGCTCACGAAACCATCTCATGATCTTTTTGCTCGATAACTACGATTCCTTTACCTACAACCTGGTGCAGCGGATTGGTGAAATCGATCCTGACGTGGAAATCCATGTGGAACGGAACGATCGCATTTCCACGGACGATATTGCGGCTCTGTCACCGGAACGAATCATTATTTCGCCTGGACCGTGTACACCTGCGGAAGCTGGGATTTCCAGCGACGTGATTGCACGTTTCGGTCCCACGACTCCCGTCCTGGGCGTGTGTCTTGGTCATCAGTGCCTGGCTGAAGCCTACGGAGCACAGGTTGTTCGCGCGGACAGGTTAATGCACGGCAAAACGTCGGAAATCCATCACAACGACACCGGCGTCTTTGCGGGCCTGTCCGCCCCGTTCACCGCAACACGCTATCACAGTCTGATTGTCCCCCGGGAGACTGTCCCTGACTGTCTCGAAATTACTGCGTGGGTCGATGACGACGGTCAGGGCTTCGAAGTGATGGGACTGCAGCACAAGGACTTTCCCGTGCACGGCGTGCAATTTCATCCGGAGAGTTTCTTGACCGAAAAAGGTTACGACCTGTTGAGAAATTTCCTGCAGATCAGTTGACGGATACACGGGACACGGGAGCGCGGGCGTCGGTCAGCAATGAAGCCACTCCATATGACTCAGGATTGGCACGTCATCCCAACGTTGTGATGCCGGGACACTCGTAACTCAGTTCGTCGGCCCACTGATGCGAATCAAAGCGACGTGTGCGGATCAGGATTCGTCCGGGCTCAACGACAATCAGCCTGCCTTCGGGCGTCGGCTTCTTGTAGCCCAGATTCGTAACGGCCAGACGCAGACATCCTATTTCGCGGTGCGTCGTCGCATTGCCAAGACGATCCACGGCTCGGTGATCAGGATGCGTGTGGCCGCTGACCCAGAGCTTAGCTGGACAGCGCCATGTTTGGCGGTTTGATTCTATGAAGGCGGTGGTTTTGGCGGTACGGATTTAATTTTTTTGGGATCGATACCGAGTTCCGCCAGTCGTTTTCGTCTTG
>JBDONA010000890.1:0-1815 GCA_039831575.1 Fuerstiella sp.
CCGAAGACATGGCTATCCACTCATGCAAAAATCAAGAAACGTACTTCGAGCCGAACTTCGCAAACACTGCACATGAAACATTTTACAGCATGACAGTGCCATTCGGGTCTGGAACCAATAGCCGGGACGGCCCTTCGGGTGCTTCGCACTATTGGTTCCTGACCCCTTTTTCAAAACCGACAATTTCCTGCTCGATGAATTGGACAAGTTGTTGTGCAATGTCGGTTTTCAGGCCGTTAAATTCCGCGAGTGTCGTGGCCTCTGGTGACAGAATTTCCACGTGATTCTCCATGGAAGAAATGGCAGAGGTGTCATTCAGGACAATGCAGTCGCAGTGCTTCATGCGGAGTTTCCGCATTGCGTTTGTCCGCGGATCCTGCGATTCAAGAGCAAAGCCGACGACCCAGCGATGGCCTTTCTGACTGCCCAGCTCGGCCAACACGTCCGACGTTTCGATCAGTTCAAGAACAATCGGACTGCCGGTCTTCGTGATCTTTCCGTTGACTCGTTCACGCGGTTGATAGTCGCACACAGCTGCCGTTGCGATGACTCCATCGCAGGCGGGAAACAATTCCAGGCAGGACGATCTCAATTCGTCCGTGGTTTCAATCTGAGTCACGCGGACCCCCGCCGGAACGGGCAGGTTGACCGGTCCGGTCACCAGAATCACTTCATGCCCCGCCGCAATCGCCGCTTCGGCAATTGAATAACCCATTCGTCCGCTGCTGGCATTCGACAGAAATCGAACGTCATCGACGTATTCGCGTGTTGGCCCGGCCGTGATCAGAATGCGCATTAGGTATCACACTGCAAACTGGTTTTCCAGAACATTCAGAATGGTCTGCGGAGCAGCCATACGACCGACACCAATTTCCCCACAGCTCAGCCAGCCTTCTTCGGGATCAATGATCTTCATCCCGTCGTCGGCAAGCTGGCTGACATTGCGCTGCACAGATCGCTTCGCCCACATGTCACAATTCATCGCCGGCGCAACATACACCGGGGCGGCTGTCGCCAATATTGTCGTCGACAACAGGTCATCGGCAAAGCCGTGGGCAAATCGAGCGATGCTACTGGCCGTTGCCGGTGCGATGATGACAACTTCGGCACGTTGAGCCAGGCCGATGTGTTCGCCCTGGTAATGTTCCCGGACTTCAAATGCTTTCGTGTGCACCGGACGATTCGTCAACGCCTCGAACGTGGTAGCACCGATAAACTGATGAGCAGATTCGGTCATAATGACTGAAACCGCCGCGCCGCTCTGCACCAGTTTGCTGCATAGGTCTGCGGACTTGTACGCAGCGATGCCGCCGGTCACTCCCAACAGGACTTCGCGATTTTTTAATGTCGACATGGTTCCTGTTGCCTCGTCCAGATCCACTGCTCAAAACGAAAACAGGCGTTGCGAGACCGCAACGCCTGAAGTTATGTCGATCTGACTTCCAACCAACATAGCACGTCGACTAACGAAAATGTAGTTCTCAATCAGGGACCGATGGATTGGATCACCGGCCAGCTGTATGGTCCCTTACAGGTCGTCGATGCCGGGACCACCGTCTTCAGCCAGAAGTGCTTCGAGCGCATCGACTGTTTCCGACTCGTCTTTCACGACCTGCACCCGGCCGGTTGTGTCCAGATAAATCTTATCCGTCATGATTTCCGCCACCACGACCTCCATCATGTCTTTTGTCGGCAGGTCAACCAGCGCGCGAGCACCGCGGTTCAGTGCGACCATTCGCTTTTGAACCAGTGTCGTCAGCTTAAATCGTCCACCCACTTTTCTTGCAATCTCGTCTTCACGAAACTCGTCATGCA
>JBDONA010000628.1:0-1814 GCA_039831575.1 Fuerstiella sp.
TGGAAAAGCCCTTCCAGCCAACCCACCAGTTGGGCTTGCGCGATGCGAAGTTCGGCATCGGAGGGTGTCGTATCGGCGCTAAACGGCAACGATAGGCGTCGCAACTCTTCGACCAGCTCGGGTGCTAACCCATCCTCGAGTTCGGAGATAGAACGCGCATGTACCTCACGAAGCCGCTCTCTGGCCGCATCGTCTAATGGAGAGTCTCGGACCTCTTCTAGGAGTTGCTTGATCATGGATCCCACCCGCATAACCTTGGCGGGTTGTTCGATCATTCCCGTGGTCTCTTGCTCTGCTGATTCACTACCTGCAACAGGGGTTCCGTCCGGGCCCACAACGACCATGTGGGGATCTTCGGGGGATGATTGTGATTGGGGGGATTCCATACTTTGATTGTTCCATCCCCTAGCGGATGTGCCGAACTGAGTCAGCGTCCGAAACAAAGATCGACACCCTTGAGAGCGAGAATTCGCTCGACCGATTCGTTGACTTGTTGCTCAGGAAGTAGGCCCCGCTTGACAGCAGTGACAAGGTTTTTTCGTATTTGTTTGGCCTCGCTCAAGCTATCCCACAGAGCTATATCTGCTCCTGCGATCAGGGCCTGCCGTACAGCCAGACTCAGGCTGCGGTCGGCTTGGATCGCAGCTGCTGACAACGAGTCTGTGATCGCTACGCCGTTAAAGCCGTAGTCTTCTCGGAGCAGTCGATAGGTTGCGGCTGACAGTGACGCCGGTTTGCCGTTGCTTAGCCCTGGAACGATCGCATTGGTCGTCATAACCCCAATCGGCTCGTTCTTCAGGATCGTCTCGTAAGGAATCAGATCCTTTTTCCGCAAGTCATTGAGACTGGGCGTCGTGGCCGTCTGGAAGTCGGTGTTACCGGAACCGTCGCCTAGTCCGGGAAAATGCTTGGCGACCGGAATAACGTCAGATTGTTGAAGACCGTCGGCGAAAGCATCAGCGAATACAGCTACTTTCTCTGGATCGTCGCTGAATGAACGATCGCCGATGACTGCGGTGCTCGGTTGATCGCTGACATCGACAACCGGAGCGAGGTTCATATTAAGCGATAGTTCCTGCATTGTTTTGCCGATGGCGCGTGCTTCCTTTTTGACCTCGGCGGGTGTCATTGTTGCTCCCATTTCCCGAGCGGATGGGAGATATCCGGTGATGTCTATTAGTCGTTGAACGCGCCCACCTTCCTGATCCACGGCAAGAAAGGGGGGCACAGAGCCACCCGCGTCAACGGCCTGTGCCAGTTGATTGTCCGCGTATGCGCCGGAGTTGCGTCCTAGGAAGTTGACCCCGCCTACTTGACCTTTAGAGATGCTCTTTATGGCGGCGTTGATCGCCCCCTCCCCGCTTTCAGTGCTAACGCCGCCCATCAGCATCTGGGTGACTCGACGTCCGATCGGCCATTCTGAAATGGCCTGCGCTTGAGAACAGGTATCGGGCGCTGCTGAGTTCTCACCGGCCGCTTGCGGCTGGTCGGGCGACTCTGAATCAGTCGAGCAGCCTGCCATGACAGCAGTGATCACGATTGCTACGGCGAAGCGAGAGACGGTGCCTATCACGTCATTAGGCTAAGCAACAGCGAAAGCGATTCGTGCATCGACCCACGTATCGCTCGATCTAAGGTCATTGCGGAGCGCTAGTGCTAGTCGCGGGCTCTTTCGTTTTCGTCATCTCCGCTGAGATCGGGTAGTGAGCCCTGCCCGGAGGACTGGCGGATAACGACGACGCGATCTCCGCGGTTCAGCACCTTGATTGTCTTTCCATCGAAACGATTCAGTGAACCATCGCGAATCACGCCGA
>JBDONA010001024.1:0-7559 GCA_039831575.1 Fuerstiella sp.
CCTTCCCTGGTCTCTGTTTGACCAACACACCCAGAGAAGGTCCCGCCGATGCGAACTTTACAGGACCAGTACGTTCCGCCGAAATCCTGATCCGTTTCCACTCGGCAAAAATCCGAAAAATCAAACCGCGAGTCGCCCGCGGATCGCATCGCTGCGCCTCAAACTCCTGAAATCCCCGGCAGTGCCATTCGACTCCCGACCCTTTGTCAGCGTTGAGTCACGTTCATCTGCGTCAGTCCACGAGCGGCAGCGGTGGCGTACGCTTCGTATCCGGCCGAGAGCGGATGTCCATCGTCGTAGTCGGCGTAGACATTGGATGTGGCTTTGAGGGCGTCCACCATGTGTGGCAGTACGTCCACACAACGAATATGGCGTTCGTGCAGTGCGTGCTGCAGCCGAGTTCGCAAAAGTGTTTCCTGCTCGACCATCAATGCGAATTTCGCAGGCCAATCCCGCTGTATGGCGATCGAATAAACCGACTCCCGAGTCGGCAGCAGCATCACCAGCAGGATGACTCCACGATCCGTGCACCGTTGTTGAATGTGCTCAAATATCTGCAACGTACGGCCGAAAGCTGCGTCGATGTCCGGTTCGGTCAGGTCCAGTTCTTTCCGTCGATAGCGCAGTCGACGGTCGGCCACGAAGGTCGGATTGAGTGAATGCGCGATTGCAAATCCAGGCGGCTGTCCGGCTTTGGATTGTTCCCACAGATGTGTGGCTGCACTGCCCAGCGCCGTGTGATATTTGATTCCATACCGAAAGTGGTTGTCGATTTCAGCCGTCGTGTCGCGCGTCACAATGCCGCGAGCGACATCGCCCAGATCGTTTCCTGTATACAATCCCACGATGATCTGCCGGGGCTGCATTTTCAATGCTCGTGTCGTCAGAATCTCATACTGCAGCGGGCCGTAGCCTCCAACGCCGGTATTGTAGACAGACCTGTTCAATTGCCGGCTGAGCACTGATGGCCATGTTTCACCAGCAGCGACATTGATGCCCTGCGTGTGTGAGTCGCCTATGGCGACGATGTCAACTCGCTCCGGAATTGACGGATTGCGAAATCCGTTTGCATCAACGTCCTGCATGTTCGGATCAAGGACGTATCCCAGTTCTGCATGTGGAATTCGGTTTGACACCGTATTGACGGGAAAATGAGTCACACTTCGCAGCAGAATTTCTCCGCCCAGCAGCATCACGCTGCACGATATCATCAATGCCGCGATTCGCAGTCTCATTCGCGACGACGCGCAGCGCGCCAGCCCGCAGGTCACGCTGCCGACCGCCAGCACGGCACCGCCGACGAGTCTGGTGCCAATACCGCCAGACACTGAAAATGCGACGGCCGCGGCAACAAGGGCAATTCCAAACATCCAGCAAATGCACATCCCCAGTGTTTGCAATGTTACCGACAGACTCGGCTTCACGGATGACCGCGCCACAACCATTTCCTCCCACTGCTGATCCCGTTTCCGGACTTGATCTGGTTCCCAAACTCCGGTTTGAGAACCCATATCCTCATCGCTTCGTTTCGCCCTGGCCTTCGTCGCTGAAAACCAGTAACTGCGGAAAGTCTATTCACGAACCAAAAAACGGAGCAACAGGAAGATTGCGATGCGTCTGTTGGGAAAGTGTTGTCGTGAATCTGACCAACGAAAATGCTGGAGTCTGCTAACACAGAGACATTCCACCGGTCCATAAAGTTGGCTGCCCTGAATCACCATTCCTGAGACGTTAAACAGAAGTTTGCGGAGGTCGGTTCTCGATGGTTGACCAGCGGCACAGGCGACTGCAGAATCGCGGCGCAGTCTGAATTCAGAACTACTGGCAACATCGGAGGTGTCCTCCGGTCTCTGGCCGAAGTTTGTCCTCAAAACGTGTATCCGCCACGCCAAGCCCCATGTATACATCCAAGCTCGTCAATCAACTTGCACCGTCCGCCACCATCGCCGCCGCCGCCAAAGCGCGAGAACTGCGGGCCAGCGGTGTGAACGTACTGGAATTCACTCTGGGAGAACCGGACTTCACGACTCCCGCACACATCTGTGACGCGGGTAAAGCGGCCATCGAAGCCGGGCACACGCATTACACGGCGGCCACCGGAATTCCTGCGTTGAAGGAAGCGATCTGCAACGCCTTCGAACGGGACTACGGTGTGACTTACAAACCCAACGAAGTGACGGTGAGCAACGGCGCAAAGCACGCCATTCACAACGTGCTGGTGGCCGTTTGCGAACCCGGTGACGAAGTCATCATCCCGACACCGTTCTGGGTCAGTTACAGTGCCCTGGTGGAACTTGTTGGTGCCGTTCCTGTTTTGGTGGACACACCAGAAGAAGCCGGTTTTTGCATGACAGCCGACCAGTTTCGTGGCGCCATCACGGATAAGACACGACTGTTGATGCTGAACAGCCCCAGCAACCCAACCGGTGCTGTTTATCCGGTGGAGGCGTTGGAAGCACTGGCCAGAGTTGCCGTTGAAAAAGACGTGATTGTGATGTCCGACGAAATCTACGACAAATTGATTTATGACGGCTACACCTTTAAAACCTTCGCGTCATTCGGCGATGACGTAAAGGAACGCACAATCATTGTGAACGGAGTCAGCAAGGCGTATGCCATGACCGGCTGGCGAATTGGCTGGACACTGGCTCCCCCGGAAGTCAGTGCTGCCATCAATAAGCTGCAGAGTCAGCAGACATCGAATCCATGCAGCATCAGCCAGCATGCCGCCATCGCGGCTCTCAATGGTCCGCAGGACTGCATCGGCGAAATGCTGGAACAGTTTCAGAAGCGTCGTGAATATGTTCTGACACGCCTGCGTGCCATGCCGGGATTGACGTTCGCTGACCCCGGCGGAGCGTTCTATGCATTCTTTAACGTCAGCAGCCACTTTGGCCGGGAATTACCCGGCGGGACAACGGTCGACAACAGCAGTGACTTCTGCACGGCGTTGTTGGAACATGCACACGTCGCTCTGGTGACGGGCGATGCTTTCGGCGCTCCGGGTTATGTGCGGTTGTCATTTGCCACCAGGATGGATGTGATTGAAGCCGGACTGGACGCGATTGAGAAATTTCTCAGCTGATTTGAACGTTGGTCAAAGGGGTCAGGAACCAATAGCGCGAAGCACCCGCTGGGCCGTTCCGGTTATTGGTTCCTGACCCCTTTTTCTAATCGAGAAAGTCGTTCTGACAATGTGGCCACGTCTTGTAGTTCTGGCAATCATGGGCTTTATCGCATGGCGATTGTTGCGCTCCCGCTGGGCGTTTACGATCGTTGTTGATAAGACCGGCGTGAGATCACACACGGGCATCAAGACACCACAGCAACGTCACTTGTTGAGTCTGTTCCAACGGACCAGATTTGTGGACGGAAAGGTTACGATCCGTGGACGAACAGACAAAAACGGGCAACTGCAACTTACGTTCATCGGCCCGATCGACGACGCGACAAGACAACAGGTCCGCAATTTTCTGGTCGATGAGCTTTGATCGGCATGCAGGAATTCGTTCGGGCCGGCATTCACTTCCGCTACTGATCTGGTCTTAATTTGTTCATTTCCGAAATCTACGATTCCTTCCAGGGCGAAGGTCCCTGGGCCGGTACGCCGTCGCTGTTTATCAGGACGTCCGGCTGCAATTTGCGCTGTTGGTTCTGTGATACGCCGTACACATCCTGGGATCCACAGGGGCAGCAACAGTCGCTGGACGAACTGGCAGACCAGGTTGCGGGCAGCAAATCTTCGCACGTCGTGATCACTGGTGGTGAGCCCATGCTGGCCCCGCAACTGACCGAACTGACCGACCTGTGTCGCCGGGAAGACAAATTCATCACCGTCGAGACCGCCGGCACCGTGGATCGCGCCGTGGAATGCGATCTGATGTCCATCAGTCCAAAGCTCAGCAATTCAACGCCGGATGATCCGAAATGGGCGGCTCGCCACGAACAGACTCGTCATCAGCCGGCCGTCATCGAATCGCTGTTTCGTCGCTACAAGTGCATTTTGAAATTCGTGATCGATACACAGGGTGATGTCACTGAAGTCTGCGATTACGTCAATGCCTTCCCGGACGTTTCGGCCAACGATGTCTGGCTGATGCCGCAGGCCAGGACGGCCGAAGAGCTGGCGCAGAAGACGGACTGGGTGAAGGCTGCGGCCAGCTCACACGGCTTTCAGTTTTCTTCGCGACTTCACATCGCTCAATTCGGTAACATACGTGGCGTGTAGGAAACTGTGACGCCGGTTGTTTCATTTTCTGAAACGCATCCGGCATAAACCTCTCGCCAGTGCAACAGACGGCTCCTGATGAAACTCTCAATTTCAGCGCGCATTGCCGAATCCTTTCTGTCCAAGGAAGAGGCCACGATGTCTTTGTCGGAACTTGCCGATCTGGCGGTGGCGGCAGGCTACGGCGATGTCTGCATGCGCGCGTCGCAAATCGGAATTCATTCGTCACCCGAGGAAATCAAAGCGGCCCGGCAGCTGCTCGACGATCGACGTCTGAGCGTCAGCATGGTGACCGGCGACTTTGACATTGTTTACAACAATGACAACGGTCCGCAGTGCCTGCGCAACATCACACCCCACCTTGATCTTGCCGAAAGTCTGAGTGCTCCACTGATCCGCACCTGTATTAAAACAGCCGCCGACATTTCATTTGCCCAGCAGGCTGCGGATGAAGCGGCCGGGCGAGGCATCCGGTTGGCTCATCAGTGTCACGCCGAAAGTCTGTTTGAAACTCCGGATCAGATTGTTGACACGCTGCAGAAAATCAATCGACCCAACTTTGGCCTGATCTTCGAAGCCGCCAATCTGGATGAATGCGGGCAGCAGTATGGGCCGGACATCATCGCACGACTGGCTCCGTGGATTTTCAACGTCTACCTGCAGAACCAAAAGCTATCACCGAATGGCGAGATCACTTTGCAAACATGGTGTCGCGGACCCGTTTCGTTTGACATCATGCAGATTCACGAAACCGGCGGCATTAACTTTGATGCGGTCTTTGAGGGTCTGAACGCGGTCGGCTACGCTGGCATGGTCACGGTGCACCAGGCGGGGACAGAGAACGATCGTGACCAATCGATTAAGGCCGCAACACAAACAGCCCAATACCTTTTAACGCGGGGCGGCCCGCGAGCCGATGCGGGCTGACGCCCGGAAGGTGATGGGGCGCATGCGTCGGTCGCTGGAACTGTCTCACATGTGCATGTTTTCCACAGGACGAAATCAGACGCTACGGTGAGGGTTAAGGACATGAAAGTTTGCGTATTGATTGTGTTCTTCGCGGCGCTGCCTGAATTCGTCATGGCGCAGCAACAAACCAGGGCACAGTCGCTTTATTTTCCCACAGAAACTGAGTGGGAGACGGCATCGCCGGAGTCACTGAATCTGAACACGACAGCCCTGGACACGGCTCTCGATTTCGCGATGGAACGAAAGTCTTCCAGCGTGATTATTCTTCACCGAGGACGGATTTTGGCCGAACGTCATCAGGATGTCGCGTCGCCGTCCCGGCGATATCAGGGCATGATGCGTGGAAAAACGTCGGTGTCGCATGCTATCGAAGACGTTGCCTCCTGTCAGAAAAGTGTGACGTGTGTTCTTGTGGGGATCGCACAGCAGAAGGGTCTGCTAAAACTCAGCGACCCCGTTCACCAGCATCTGGGTACAGGCTGGTCACAGGCCACGCCGGAACAGGAATCTGCGATCACGCTGCGGCATCTGATCACGATGACAAGTGGACTCAACGTGCGACTAAAGTACGTCGCGCCGGCGGGAACAAAGTGGGCGTACAACACAACGGCCTACTCGCGCAGCCTGACCGTGGTTGCAAAGGCTGCGGAAATGACGGCCAACGATGTCACCAGAGAATGGTTGACCGGTCCATTGGGAATGGACGATTCCAAATGGGTGGATCGCAGATTGCCGGTCAATTCGACCATCGCGGCCAATCGATTTGGATTTGCAACTTCGGCCCGTGACCTTGCCCGCTTCGGATTGCTGATGCTGGCCAACGGGAACTGGCGGAATGAAGTCATTTTGTCTGATCAGGACTACCTGAAGGCCGCCACATCGCCTTCGCAGAAGTTAAATCCGTCCTATGGATATTTGTGGTGGCTGAACGGTCAGAAGTTTGCACTCAGAGGTACTCGCCGTGCAATGGGTTCCCTGCTACCCGCGGCACCGAAGGATTTGTTTTCTGCCCAGGGAGCACTCGGTCGCCGCTGCAGTATCAGTCCGTCGCGACAACTGGTGATGGTCCGAATCGGCGATTCGCCTGAGAAAGCTGGCGAACCGAAGTTTGATCAGGAATTCTGGCGCCTGCTGATGAAGGTTCGCAGCCGGGCAGGTGGCGGCTCACGTAAGACGCCTTCCGAATGACGACGTGCGGTCGCTCAGTCAGCTTGAATGCCCGATGGAAGCGGACCATACTCTGTCCGAGCCGAAGCTCGTTTGATGATTGAATGACCGTGCCCGCAAAAGGAGTCCTGATGTCAAAAACGACACGTCGAAACTTTGTAAAGGCCGGTGCCACCATTGGCCTGTCGGCAACTGCCTACAATCGAGTGGCCCGCGCTGTGACCAGAGGGCCGCGTCCTGTGATTGGTTTCGTCGGCTGCGGTGGTCGGTCGAAGAGCCTCGTTAAGGGATTCACAGGTGACGCCGATGTCGGGTGGGCCTGTGACCCGGACGAAGGACGTGCCCAAGCGTTGCAGGAAAAGTCGGGAGCGAAACAGATCACGAACGATCTGCGCAGAGTCCTGGATGACAAATCGATCGATGCCATCGTGGTCGCCACGCCTGATCACTGGCATGCACCGGCAGCCATTATGGCCTGCAACGTCGGCAAACATGTTTACGTCGAAAAGCCGTGCAGTCACAACCTGCGGGAAGGTCGGCTGCTTGTCGACGCCGCTCGGCGCAACAAAGTGGTTGTGCAACACGGTACGCAAAGTCGCTCGAGCGAGTTCATCGCGAACGCCATTCAAATGCTTCGCGAAGGCATGATTGGTGAGGTATTGATGGCCAAGGGCTGGAACATCCAGCGCCGCAACAACATCGGACATGCCGATCCGTCAACTGCGCCAGCTAATGTGGACTACGACACATGGGTCGGGCCAGCCGAAATGATGCCCTTTCAGTCAAACCGTTTTCATTACAACTGGCACTGGTGGCACAACTTCGGCACGGGAGATATCGGCAACGACGGTGCTCACGAAATGGATATGGCTCGCTGGGGACTTGGTGTGGAAGGCTTGCCGTCGTCGGTCATGGCGGTCGGCGGCAAATACTACTTCGACGACAACCAGCAGTTTCCTGACACAGCGACCTGTGCATTTGAATGGCCAGGAGACGGAACGGTCGGTCGGCGAAAACAGCTCATTTTCGAAATGCGGATCTGGTCAAGAAATTATCCGTATAACTGCGACACTGGCGTCGAGTTTTACGGAACGAAAGGCATGTTGTTCGTCAGCAAACGAGGCAAGCTGCAGATGTGGGACGACTCGAACCAACCCGTCTCAAATCCGCAACCGCAACATCCTGTGACCCTTCC
>JBDONA010000453.1:0-1813 GCA_039831575.1 Fuerstiella sp.
CGACTTCGCGGCGTCCTTCGAGTTCAGGTAGCGATCCGCTGCGATCTGGTCGGACAGCTTGTGCTGTTCCATGCTCCCCGAGTCGCCCGAGGCCCTGGCAGGCCCCTCGGCGTTCTGGCGGATGGTCTGGTCGAGATCGTTGGCCACGGAATATCTCCTGTGCAAACGGCGACGTGCCGTCTACTGGGAGACATACGCAGTGACTGGCGGAGTTGTCCGCCGATCGAATACTTCTGCTGAAAACGTTACAGATATGGAACACCGACAATTCGATCTGATAAACTCTGTTCAGTTTATCCCCGTACTAGTCCTCAGGGACGCATCTCGAAGGGAGGTCTATTTTGACCAAACTTTTGAATTGCCCCCGTTCGATGTTCAATCAACTGTTTCGGGGGTAGATCAGACCGCGGCGAGTCTCGAAAGGATCAAACGGTTGGTTTCACCCATTGGGTAGAGACGGACATGAGGAAACTTCTATTTTTAGATAGAGAGTCGCAAAGGTCTGTGGCTGCTTTCGGGCAGCCGTTTTTTTGCATGATTCGCAGCTTTGAACGCTCTGGACCCAATGATGGCACACGAAGAAACAGCAATCATCGCAAAGAACATGTTCGGGGAGGAGCTGTATCAAACGCGGGCTCGTCTGGCTTTGCCGATCCTGGTGCGACAGGCAATGTCGCACCAGAAAATCGTTTACCAGGATCTGAGCAATGAACTCGGAATGCCGAATGCCCGTAATCTCAATTACGTGCTGGGCAGTGTCGGTACGACGTTGATGGAGTTAAGCGAGAAGTGGGACGAGCCAATTCCTTTGATCCAGTGCCTGGTAGTCAACAAAGACACCGGGCTTCCGGGAAAGGGTATTGATGAACTGCTTCTTCCCGGCCAATCCACTCAGGCCCTCACGCGAAAGCAGCGAGAGGCCATTGTTAACGGAGCACTGGCTCAAGTATTCGCGTTTCCGAAGTGGCATTCGGTAATGGACGCACTGGGCCTTAATCCTCACACATCATCCGCACATGAGAACATTGAGGCCGCCCGACACTTTGGAGGCGTCGGCGAAAGTGAAGAGCATCGTCGGTTGAAAGAATCTATCGCAGACGACCCAACTCTGGTGGGTCTGCCTATGGTGATAAAGAAAGGCCAAACCGAGTTCCCATTGCCTTCGGGAGATTCGCTGGACGTCTTGTTTCAGGCCACTTCATCCTGGATCGCAGTTGAGGTCAAATCCGCCAAATCAAACGTCGCGGACATCACGCGAGGGTTGTTTCAGTGCGTCAAGTATTTGGCAGTACTCGAAGCATGGAGGGGGTTCGCCGGCGATGCAGGTGATGTGAGAGTTATTCTGGCGATGGAAGGGACGCTGCCAGATTCCTTGGTTGGTCTGCGAAATGCTCTCGGAGTCGAGGTTGTGGAGAAGGTGATCGCTACTTGATTCGGTGCGATTGCTCGACTGTCGCTCCCGCCATCGTTTCCCAGGTCGTCACCCGCCGCCCGCAATGCCGACACTCTTTTCGACGGACGATTTTTCCCGTCCGAGGTCGCGTATAGACCACAAAAAAATGCCGACAGCCGCAGCGCAGGCATGCGATGCCTCGCAGCTCAGTCTGTCTATTCGCGTGGACATCGGTCATCTACCGCTTACTCCGCTGCAGGTCTGAGAGTTTGATGCGTGGATGACGCGATGCCGATGTTCCATCAGTGCCAAACAGCACGACGCCCTGGATGGAGGCCGCCACGGCACAGCCGACAATGCCATCCAGCCAATGGTTGTCGGCACGTTCGGGACGGATTTTCCATTCATCGACTGTTCGGC
>JBDONA010000351.1:0-1812 GCA_039831575.1 Fuerstiella sp.
AGGCTTCTTGAATGAGATCTCTTGTGACCTTACAGGGGTGGTGTATGACTCGACTGGGAGCATTCAGCAGCTCACGCAGCGCGCTCACCACTTGTCCATCTTGGAATCTCACGCGCTCGTTCTGTAGGGATCACGTGGGATTTCGCGATATTGACGACTATATGCTTTGGGAGGACAGGGGTGCAGGAGAGATACACGCGGACGAGGTGATGGGGGCTTTTGTCGGGGCGGCCTGCCAGCATTTGGGAATGGGCGTCAGGTCCGGGAACGCGGGGCGTTGAAACGGAACGTCTTCCAGTCTAGATCTCGTGCCGCTTCATCTTGTTGTAGATGCCTTTTTCGCTGATCCCAAGTCGACGTGCGGCCTCAGCCTTGTTTCCACCAGCAGCTTGCAGCGTATCGATGATCGCCAGCTTTTCGACTTCGGCGAGCGTCCTGCTGGCGTAGACTGGTTCTGCCGGCGTTAGCGGTGTCTCGGGGGTCCCGGTCACGCCCTCATCGAACGTCAGTTCCTCCCGCTTGATTGTGTCACCTTCGCAGAACGCAGAAGCTCTTTCGAGCACATTTTCCAGCTCTCGAATATTGCCGCGCCAGTGATAATTCTGCAGGGCAGCCATCGCCTCCTGGTCGCATGGCAGCGCAGGCTGTCCGCGTCGCTGACCGATTCTCGCAAGAATGTGTTTTGTAAGATCCGCGATGTCCTCCCCGCGTTCGCGCAGGGAAGGTACTCGCAGAGAAATAACATTCAGCCGAAAATACAGATCCTCACGAAAACGTTTTGCCTGGCACATGGCGGCGAGGTCCTGGTGCGTGGCAGCAATAAGTCGGACGTCCACCGAATAGACTTTATTGCTTCCAATGCGTTGAAACGTTCGGTCCTGCAGAAAGGTCAACAACTTGGGTTGCAGTTCAAGCGGCAGGTCGCCGATTTCGTCCAGAAAAAGAGTACCGTTGTCAGCGATCTCCGCGCGTCCCGGGCGATCGTTGATCGCGCCCGTAAATGCTCCCTTGGCGTGCCCAAACAATTCCGCTTCCACCAGTTCGCGTGGCAGTGATGCACAATTAACAGTGATGAAAGGGCCGGAGGCCCGTGGGCCCGATTGATGAATCATCCGTGCAACCGTGGTCTTTCCCGTACCACTTTCTCCCGTAATCATGACGGTCGTGTCAAGCGGCACAACGCGTGAGACCTGGTGCATCAGTCGCTGTGAGCTTTCCGAATGTGCCACGATTTCACTGGAAGGAGCGGGTACGGTAACTGCTTCTCGCAGACCTCGGTTGTCGCGTACAAGTTGCGTGCTCCAACAGGCGTGGTTAACACGTGCCACAAGTTCGTCACGATCAAATGGCTTCGTGATGTACTCAAGAGCTCCCTGCTTCATCGCATTAACGGCGTCTGCAATTTCGCCCTTGCCGGAAACAACCAATACGCCAGTATCGTGATAATGTTCCTTGACGAACTGCAGACAATCCAATCCGGATTTGTAGGGCATTTCCAGATCGAATATGGCAACCGAAATTTCTGCGGACATCTGTTGCGTGGCTTCACGACCATTCCTGGCACAGATGACTTCGAAACCAGCGGCCTTCAGGTAATGGCTCAACATTCGCAACGTGACCGGATCGTCATCAGCGACCAGAATCTGATGCTTCGAAGATTCAACCTGATGACTTCGGGACCTCTTGTTATCCATTGCGCTCTCGGAAACCTGAATGCTGAAGGAACAACTGTAGCTAAAACGTTACTTCGGACCCGTGCGGGTCACAACCCTCACTTATTTGCCCCAGGGCCGGTCGCCAGCCCAAACCAGG
>JBDONA010001049.1:0-7550 GCA_039831575.1 Fuerstiella sp.
ACTGTTGACGGACCTGAAGCAAAGCGGAATGCTGGAAGACACGCTGGTGCTGTGGGGTGGCGAATTCGGACGCACGCCGACGGTAGAGCTGGCCAGCGACGGCAAACCGATTAACGGACGCGACCACAATCACTACGGCTTCAGCGTGTGGCTGGCGGGAGGCGGCATCAAAGGCGGCACAGTTTACGGCGCCACGGACGAGATCGGTTTCAAAGCCGAAGAGAATCCGACCAGCGTACATGATCTGCACGCCACAATGCTGCACGCTCTTGGTCTGAATCACGAACAGCTGACGTTCCGCTACGCGGGACGCGACTTCCGTCTGACCGACGTTCACGGCAACGTGATCCATGACATCCTGAGCTGAATGCACAGACCAGTGTTTTCCTGCCCGGTAGCGAGCCGCACGCGACTGAACATGCGTTAAGAATCAGGACTGTCGAAAATAGCTGGCTGCATTGCGGGGCTGACACTTCTTCTGCCAATACGAGTCAGTCTCAGATTTCTGCAACTTCAGGGCATCGCGTCGCATCAGCCGGAACACGATTCCCATCGGCACAAAGACAAACAGATAAACCGAAAACAGGATTACCTCGGCCATCACAATTCCGATTGGAATCGCTGCCATCGACAATCCGATAAACAACGGCTTGACGGCTTTTGGAAAGAGAAAAGAAACCACTCCAACGACAGCACCTATTCCCGCCATCGTGCCAATGACCGGCGTCGAGGCCCGCCAGATCAGCGCCAACATTGGCAGCGCGACGACAGCAATGCCACCAAACTGTCTTAGCTGACGATCAGTGGGCTTCCAGTTGATTTCGACCAAAGCCATGTGTGTAATCTGAAAAAGTGTTTCTTAAGCAATGTTGTCCAAACGTGGAACAGGCAGCTCCTGAGAGGCTGTCCATGTTGAATTTACTAGTAGCGGAACTCGCCAAGAGTTTCGGCAACGTGGGGAAACGCCGAATGTCCTGGCGACTTCCGCCACCGTCCGCATTAGTAAACTTAATGTGGATACAGCACTAGTCGAGTTGAAACTGTTTCAGATGCTCGTTCCGCTGATCTTCATCCATCTGACTGGACTGTTGTGATTTTCTGACAACGTGACGGCCAAGTACCAGCACATCCATGCCAGTCATCTGGAAACACCGGAAGGCGTCTTTCAGACTGCAGACAATTGGCTCGCTGCGAACGTTGAAGCTCGTATTGATCATCACAGGACAGCCGGTCTTCTCATAAAACTGCGTCATCATTTGGTGCAGCAGTGGATTTCGGTCCGCTCCCACCGTTTGAATACGCGCCGAATAGTCAACATGAGTGATTGCCGGCAAGGATGACCGCACATGATTGAGTTTCTCAATGCCAAAGCTCTGCTCATAGTCGTCGGGCAGTTCGTTCCGATGCGCGGCCAGAACGTCAGCCACGAGCAGCATGTACGGCGATTCCTGGCCATCCTTCAGATCGAAATACTCATGCACGTGTTCCTGCAGCACAATCGGCGCAAACGGCCGAAATGATTCTCGAAATTTGATCTTCAGGTTCATGACCGACTGCATTTTTTCGCTGCGAGCATCACCAATGATGCTGCGAGCACCCAGTGCACGCGGCCCGAATTCCATGCGTCCCTGAAACCACCCGATCACGTTTTCCTGATCGATCAGGTCGGCAATCTGTTCACACAATTCATGATCCGTCGCACATGTTTCGAATTCCGCACCGACGGAAGTCAGAAACTCAGCGGTCGTTTCGTTATCAAATTCCGGACCAAGATACGAACCTTTCTGAACATCCGCAGACCCCGTCTGCCGCGGGCGTTCCAGCAACTGATGCCAGATAAACATGGCCGTGCCCAAAGCCCCTCCGGCATCGCCGGCGGCAGGCTGGATCCAGATATTCTCAAACGGGCTTTCCCGCAGCAATCGTCCGTTGCCAACACAGTTCAGGGCCACTCCGCCTGCCATCACCAGATTTTTTTCGCCCGTCGTTTCGTGCAGATGCCTGGCCGTTCTCAGCATCACTTCTTCCGTAACCGATTGCACGGACGCCGCCAGATCCATTTCCCGTTGTGTTAACTCGGTCTCGGGAGTTCGCGGCGGTCCACCGAACAGGTCGTGGAACCTGCCCGATGTCATCGTGAGTCCCTGACAGTAATTGAAGTAGCTCATATCCATGTGGAATGAGCCGTCTGCTTTCAGGTCCATCACGTTGTTCAGAATCAGATCACGGTATTTCGGTTCTCCGTAGGGAGCGAGTCCCATGATCTTGTATTCACCGCTATTGACTCGAAATCCGGTGTAGTAGGTAAACGCCGAATACAGCAGGCCCAGTGAGTGTGGAAAACGCAGTTCGTCCGTCAGTTCAATGCGATTGCCTTTCCCAACGCCCAGACAGGACGTGGACCATTCACCAACACCATCCAGCGTCATGATCGCCGCAGATTCAAATGGCGAAGGAAAAAATGCGCTGGCAGCATGAGATTCGTGATGATCGGTGAAAACAATGTTGCCGTTGTACTGGCCACCCAGACCTTTGCGGATCTCTTTCGGCAAATGCAGTTTTTGTTTCAGCCACAGCGGGATCGCACGCCGAAAGGAGCGATATCCTCGGGGCACATACGCCAGATAAGTTTCCAGCAGACGCTCGAACTTGGTGAACGGTTTGTCATAGAAGCCAACGTAATCCAGATCTTTCGCCGCGACACCAGACTGACGCAGACAGAAGTCGATCGCGTTGACTGGAAACTCGTAGTCGTGTTTCCTGCGAGTAAACCGCTCTTCCTGAGCGGCCGCCACGATCTCGCCATCAATGACCAGCGCTGCGGCTGAGTCATGATAGAAAGCAGAGATGCCGAGAATTGCAGTCATGGATTTCCTGTGGCTACTCGGCGGACTTCAAAACCGGGGTGGGACAACTGCAGAGTTCGTTGCGGTCGTTTTCATTCAGGTGATGCAGCATCAGACCGAATCCGCCATCGCGACCTTTTCTAACTGACATTGGCGTGTCGCCGTTTCCACGCTTCAACAATCTGACCGACCGTTTCCGTCAGTCCCTGGGAAATATCCCAGGCGGGATAGTGCTGCCGCATTTTTGAAAGGTCGCTGTAGTAACAAATGTGATCGCCAACGCGATTTTCATCGACGTAGGTGTAAACCTGCTGCTGGCCGCTGAAGGACGCCGCCATATCAAAGGCTTCCAGAATCGAGCAACTGTTGTCCCGTCCACCGCCGATGTTATAGACCTCGGCCACACGTGGCGTATCGACAAAAGCGTGAATGAAGCGGGCGACGTCTTCACTGTGAATATTGTCGCGGACCTGCTTGCCTTTATAGCCAAAGACCTTGTATTCCCGACCTTCCAGATTGCATTTTACCAGGTAACTCAGAAAACCGTGCAGTTCGACGCCGCTGTGGTTGGGCCCGGTCAGACAACCGCCCCGCAGACAGCACGTGGGCATATTGAAGTAACGGCCATACTCCTGCACCATCACATCTGCTGCCACTTTTGAGGCCCCAAACAACGAGTGCTTGGACTGATCGATGGAAAAATCCTCCGGGATACCATCAGCGTATGCGTCGTCGTCGTAGTCCCAGCGAGTCTCCAGTTCTTTCAGTGCAATGGTGTTAGGACGATCACCGTAAACTTTGTTGGTCGACATGTGGACGAACGGCGACTCCGGGCAGGCCTGCCTGGCCGCTTCCAGCAAATTGAGAGTCCCGACAGCGTTGGTGTCGAAGTCGTCGAACGGAATCGCGGCAGCCCGGTCGTGACTGGGCTGAGCGGCCGTATGCACAATCGCGTCCGGCCGTACAGTCTTCATGAGATCCAGCACACCTTTGCGGTTGCGGATGTCGATCTCGTGGTGTGCAAAGCCGTCAATCCGGTCGACGAGTCGCTGTTGATTCCAGCGAGTATCCCCCTGCGGGCCAAAAAAAACGGCTCGCTGATTGTTGTCGACGCCGTGAATCTTCCAACCGGCCGCCGCAAAATAGATGCAGACCTCTGACCCGATCAGTCCGGACGAACCAGTGACAAATAGTTTTTTCATGTTGTTTTTGTCGGCCTGGAGCCACTATCTCGAGAACGTGATCCAGTCTGGCTGACTATCGGCGAACGTCCCAATATCCGTCAGTATCTGGCGTGCCGAAGTTGCGGGCTTCCAGCCCCATGCTTCGGAAGCCAGTGAATTATCCAGCACGACCCAAGGCAGGTCGAAACGTCTGGGAGCCGTATCTGCCTCAACATCGCGATGTCCCCAGCGTTCCGCACACCAGTCACTGAGTTGGGCAAGAGACATCGCTGATTCCACACCGCCGGAGACATTAACCACTGAAGGTCGGTCACCGTTCCCAGCCGCACACTGTTGCAGCAGCAACGGAACAAGATCCCCAGGATGCAGACAATCGCGAACCTGATGCCCATGACCACCAAAGCCGATGTACTTCAACGGTCGCTGCTCCTTCCAGCTATGCAGCCAGAAAGCAAAGATTCCCTGATCGGCTTTGCCAAATTGCCCGGCTCCAGCCATCACGCCACAACGATTAATCCAGACCGGAAAGTCAAAGGTATACCCATACTCCAGTGCCAGCTGCTCGGAAGCAAGTTTTGTTGCCCCATACAGTGAGACAGGGGCAGTGGTCGAAAAACCTTCCGAAATACCACTCGCTGTGATCGCCTCTGGAAGATTGTTGCCTACGGGGATGAATGCCTTCTCAGATGGTTCGACCTGTAAACCGGCCAGAGGTGGAATCGAATACACCCGGCTGGTGCTCAGCAGTACGAAGCCGGCGTTGCGTTGCTTGCAGTATTCCAGCAGATTGACAGTTCCCAGCAGGTTGTAGTCAATCAGCTGACGACTGCTCGACTTGCCGTCCACGCCCGCCAGCACGCTTGGATTCGCAGCGGCGTCGATCACCCAGTCAACGGCACCAACGGCCTCCAGGTCAGTTGCCAGTCGGATGTCCCCGTGAGCAATTTCGATATCCCGCGCAGCCAGACGCTCCCTGTTGCGCCAGCTGCCGTTGCGCGAAAGGTTGTCGATGCCGATAATCTGCAGATCCGCCACGGATAAATTTTCGCGCAGCTGAAGGGCAATCTCGCTGCCGACAAAACCGCAGATACCGGTGATCAAAATCTTCAAGATGTGTTGCTCACTCGTTTAAGATCAGAATCAACCATCAACTGAACAAGCTGATAAAAATCGACGCTGCGTTTCCACCCCAGGGTCGCTTCTGCCTTGGCGGGATTCCCCAGCACTTGGCATGCGTCCGCCGGGCGGTTGAAGCGTTCGTCAATCTTCACATAGTCCTGCCAGTTCAGACCAACGTGCGTGAAAGCTGCTTCCAGCAGCTCCCGAATCGTATGAGAAATACCGGTGGCGAGTACGAAATCATCCGGTGCATCCTGCTGCAGCATCAGCCACATGGCGTTAACGTAATCCTTGGCGTAACCCCAGTCGCGGGCTGCGTCCAGATCACCAAGGGACAATTCCGTCTGCTGCCCCGTCTTGATTCGCGCTGCCGCCAACGTCACCTTTCGTGTGACAAAGTTCTCACCTCGGCGAGGTGATTCGTGGTTGAAACAAATCGCATTGCAGAAGAACAGACCATGCGCATCGCGATAGATTTTCGCCATCTGCGTCGCAAACACCTTTGCGCAGCCATAGGGCGAGTTGGGACTGATAGGGGTCGCCTCATCCTGTGGGCTGACGGCCGGCGTACCAAAAATTTCACGGCTGCTGGCATGTAGAAAACGCGGCGGTTGCGGCTGGTCACGCAGAATCTCCATGATTCTTAACGTGCCAATCGCCGTCATGTCACACGTACTCTCGGGAATTTCAAAACTGAGCCCCACGTGTGACTGCCCGGCCAGATGATAAAACTCCGTCGGTTGCACTTTGGTAACCACACGACGAATCGTCGTGGGGTCGTCCAGATCTGCGTAGTGCAGGAACAGTCGCTGACCGTACACCTCCCGGTCAGCGTACAGATGCTGCAGCCGCGAGCGTTCAATGGTACTGGAACGCCGCACCAGTCCATGAACCTCGTATCCTTTGTCCAGAAGCAGTTCCGTCAGATAAGAACCGTCCTGTCCGGTGATCCCGGTGATGAGTGCTGTGCGAGACAATGTGGGCAGTTTTCAATCGGCAGTTTTCAATCGGCAGTTTTCAGTGTCCAATGGGCGACGTCCGGTCATGTTTTCCGCAATGACCTGAGCGCCAGATGCGCCCCACGCTTCCCATACATCATACTCAGCGACTGCTCAGCACGACGGCTTCCTGCCGCGCAAGCTCCAGGTCGTTATCAACCATCAGTCGGGCCAGCTCCTCCAGAGAGGTCGTCGCCGTCCAGCCAAGTTTCTCGCTGGCCTTTGACGGATCTCCCAACAACAGGTTGACTTCCGCAGGACGGAAATAGCGAGGATCGATTTCGATGTAATCGGCCGAGTTCAGTTCCAGCTGTTCAAAGACGAGGTCAGCGAATCTTTGAACTGTTTGCGTTTCGCCGGTCGCCAGTACAAAGTCTTCCGGCACGTCATGCTGCATCATTCGCCACATGCCTTCGACATAATCCTTGGCGTAACCCCAGTCGCGTTTGGCTTCCAGGTTTCCGAGAAACAACTTGTCCTGCAGACCCAGCTTGATGCGGGTGGCCGCCCGTGTGATTTTGCGAGTCACAAACGTCTCGCCACGACGCGGACTTTCGTGATTGAACAGAATGCCGTTCACTGCAAACATGTCGTAGGACTCACGATAGTTGACAGTCTGATGAAAGGCGTACACTTTGGCACAGGCATAGGGACTCTGCGGACGAAACGGAGTCAATTCGGTCTGAGGAATTTCAAGCACATCACCAAACATCTCACTGGAAGACGCCTGATAGACCTTGGTAGTTTTCCTTTTGTTCAGTTGCCGAGCCGCTTCCAGAACATTCAATGCTCCACCACCGGTGGACTGAAATGTGTATGCCGGCTGTTCAAAGGAAACACGAACGTGACTCTGAGCACCAAGGTTGTAAATCTCGTCCGGTTCGATATCCAGAACCAGGTTGGTAATGCTTTGACCGTCGGTCAGATCACCGTAGTGCAGAAACAACTTGGCATCAATATTATGGGGATCCTTATAGATGTGGTCGATTCGTTCGGTTCCAAAGGTACTGGATCGCCGCACGATGCCATGGACTTCATACCCCTTTTCGATCAACAGCTCGGCCAGATACGATCCGTCCTGTCCGGTGATTCCCGTGATTAGTGCTTTTTTCGTCATGAGTAGAATTTCTTATTCCTGCTTCACTCGTGTCGCCGTTCTCACACAGCGCGAAGGGTGTCGTTGTTTGTTTCCTGTAGAAACGAATCGTAAGCACTTCCAAGTCCGTCTAAAAGACTGATTTGAGGGGTCCAGCCTGTGTCTCGAATACGGCTGATAGCGGACAGTTTTCGCATCGTTCCATCAGGCCTGCCTGGATCCGTGTCGATTGTTCCTGTAAATCCAACGGTCTGAGCAATAGTCTCGGCCAAACCAAGAATGCTGATCTCCTCGCCGCTGCCAATGT
>JBDONA010000073.1:0-7546 GCA_039831575.1 Fuerstiella sp.
CTGCGCTGAAGCAATCCGAGACCCGGACCGCCGCCTGTAAATCTTAGGTTACGGCAAGTCCTGGGCCACTACTTCTTGTCGTCGTCCGCTTGCTGCTTGATCTGCATTTCTTCTTGCTTCCGGTAATTGCCGATGACACCTTTCAAGGGACAGGCTGAGAATGCCGGACATTTCCTGCAGCCGACGACTAAGGCGATCGGGCATAGGGTCATCGCACTTTTCCTTCGTTCGTTGCGTCTGGATCAGGCCGAGCGTGAAGACACTCATCAACGTCATTGTGAGTGGGTCGGGGCGGATCTGCAAACAAATTCGGACCACCTTGGAACAGCCGACGAAGATTCGACCGGTATTGTCGAGCGAGCGTCAACAATCGGTGGATATTTGACCGTCCTGGAATTCGTATGAGTTCCTGACTGAAGTGCGCTCTACCTGGAAGATGTGGCCCGAACAAGTTTGACCCCGATCACAGAATTGAATCTGGTTCCAGATCAACTGTGGAATCGGCTTGCTTTCCGTCAACGCACGCACGACATCGGCAGAAATGTTGGTGGCGAGACGCAATTCCGGAACATCGTTCAGAGTATGCATGATTGTCGCCAGCATCTGTGCACTAGTCACTGGTTCCGTTGCCGGAATGCTAGCGGTACGACTGGACTGGCCGATCACGGTCCCCAGTAGCAGGCCTCCACCGGCAAACGCCAACGTGCAGAGGTTGCCCCAGTGATCACGCCCACCTTTCTTATTAATTCGCGGCCTGCGGCAGGTGACCCACCTGAATCGGCTGTAATCCTCAACCCAAAACCCAACGTGATTCGGTGCCGTTGGGGGCGACCTGAATACGGTGAACCTCAAGTCGCAGGGTTCTCATCGCTGAGTTCTGTTACAGCGTTGAAGCGAGGCCCTGTAGTGCAGTACAATGAGAACAGTCCGTTCTGAGACGGGCAGCACGGTATTTGCCAGGTTTGCGAGTCGATGAGTATGCTGTCACCGCCCAGGCTTCGCTTGATGTTCTCAATCGCCACGCTCGCATCAGCGGCCGTGGTCTCGGCCGCAGAACAGGACGCTGCCCACGGCAACTGGCCATTTTATCCGCCCGTTCAAACCACAGTTCCGTCCGTCGAGCACCATCGGTCGAATCGCAATCCGATCGATGCGTTCATTCGTCACAAGCTTGAACAGCACGGGCTGCGAGCCGCTCCCGAGGCGGACCGTGTCACACTACTGCGGCGGCTTTCATTCGATCTGATCGGTCTGCCGCCATCGTCGTTCGAGTTGGAAACGTTTTTGAACGATGCCTCACCGACGGCCTATGAGCGACAGGTCGACCGCTTGTTGTCCTCGCCGCAATTCGGACCTCGCTGGGCGCAACACTGGCTTGATGTCGTGCGGTATGCGGAAACGGAAGGTTTCAAAGCTGACTCATTGCGACCGAATGCTTTTCGCTATCGCGACTACGTGATTCGCGCGTTCAACGAGGATCTGGGGTACGACCAGTTCGTTCGGGAGCAACTCGCGGGCGACGAACTTAAGCCCGACAATCCCGCTGCGTTGATCGCAACGGGACTGAACCGTTTGTATCCCGATGAAAACAACGCGGCGAACCTCTTCCAGCGGCGTCAGGAAATCCTGGACGACATCACTGAGACGACCGGCCTCGCGTTTCTTGGACTCACGATGGGCTGTGCTCAGTGTCACGATCACAAGTTTGACCAGATCCACCAGACGGACTACTACCGGCTGCAGGCATTCTTTGCACCGATGGTTGAGCGTGACGATGTCCTTGCCGCCACACCCGAAGAGAGAGCTCGTCACAGCAGCCAACAGGCGGTCTGGGATGCCGCGACACGTAAGATTAGAGCGCGGATGGACGCCCTGTTGGCCGAAGAGCGGCAGAAGTCTGACAGTTACAGTCTCACCAAGTTTCGCTCGGAGATACAGGAATGCGTTCAGAAACCCGAGACGGAGCGGACTCCGCTTGAGGAACAGATTGCCCGCGTCGCGATTAAACAACTGAACTGGCGATTCAAGCCGGATGCGGCGGTCAAGAAACTGCCGCAGGCGGAACGAGACGCCTACACGAAGCTCAAGCAGCAACTCCGGGCGTTCGATCACCTGAAGCCCGGCCCGCTGCCGCTGGCGATGGCAGTCTCTGATGTCTCGATCCATTCGCCGCCCACACATTTACTCTCGGGCGGAAACTGGAAGAATCCGCTCGATGAAGTCCAGCCGGGTTTTCCTGTGTTACTGGCCAGACACGAACCTGAGGTATCGCTCGGCCATCTGTCGGAAGCAACAACAGGACGTCGCTCGGCTCTGGCAACATGGCTTACCAACGGTCAGCATCCACTCACCGCGCGCGTCATTGTCAATCGGCTGTGGCACCATCACTTTGGTCGTGGAATCGTCGGTACACCGAACGATTTCGGAGTCCAGGGCGATCCTCCCACTCACGCAGAACTGCTCGACTGGCTGGCGGTCGAACTGGTCAGTCACAATTGGAGTCTCAAACACATCCACCGACTGATGGTGACGTCGGCGACTTACCGACAGGATTCGTCGGTCGATCCTGACAAGCCGCTGCATGCCAGGGCTCTGAAAACAGACGGCGACAACCGGCTGCTGTGGCACGCACGGCGCAGACGTCTCGATGGTGAATCCATTCGCGACGCAATACTGGCAGTCTCGGGAGAGTTAAATTTGCGGCTCTTCGGTTCAAGTGCTCAACCGCCGCTTCCCGAAGGCATCAGCAAACGGTACGCCTGGCAGGCTGACAAATCCTCTGCGGACCGCAACAGACGGTCCATCTTCGTACTGGCAAAACGCAACATGCGGTTCCCGATGTTCGACGCCTTCGATCTGCCCGACCTGCACAACAGTTGCGGGCAGCGAACGACAACGACAACTCCACAGCAGGCGCTGCTGATGCTCAACAGTGAGCAGTCTCTGGAACCTGCCGCACGCTGGGCTGCCCGTTTACTGCAGCACCACGGGACCGACAGCGAATCGCTCATCATCGACGCGTGGCTGTCCGGGCTTGCACGTCGGCCGGACGAAAGTGAACTCAGTGATGCGTTGAGATTCCTCGCGATACGCAACACGGAGGATGAACAGGCGCCGGCAAACACAGTTACTGATCTCTGCCATGGACTCTTCAACTGCAACGAATTTATCTACATCGACTAACGGACAACGCCACTGATTCGCTAATCTCAACCCGAAGCGCAATGCGTAAGCGAGCGGCCACGTTGTGACGGATCCCTCACTCACGCCTTGAACTACGGAAAACACAGGCTTATGTCGAAAGTGGCGCTGTCCAGGCAACGGCGGTGATTCGACGCACGGCAAGACAACAAGATCGTCATGAACGGCTGCTTTGACTTTTCTGATGCTGCACAGCAGCCTTTTCACGGGCGACCACCTGTCAGTCGGCGCGAGTTGTTATGTCGGGCTGGCAGCGGTTTCGGATCTCTCGCTCTGGCGACACTCCTTGCATCCAATGGCCGCGCCGAGTCATCGAGTACGTTTGCTTCCGCAAGGCAACATCTCCCGGCGCATTCCCGCGCGCCGGCGACGTCAGTGATCTGGTGCTTTCTTGATGGGGGCGCAAGTCATATCGATTTGTTTGACCCGAAACCCCGGCTTAATGAACTCGCCGGGAAGCCGTTGCCCGACAGTTTCGAGCGACCCGTGACGGCCATGGGACGCACGGCTTTCACACCGCTGTTGGAGTGCAGGCGAATCTTTCGTCAGCACGGAGAAGCGGGAACCTGGGTCAGTGATTGGTATCCCGAAATCGCCACGTGTGCGGACGACATCGCAGTGATTCGCAACTGCACTGCCGACGGACTCAATCATGTGGGCAGCGTTTGTCAGATGAATACCGGCAGCATTCTCGGTGGGCGCCCCTGCCTGGGTTCATGGTCCACCTATGGCCTGGGCTCCGAGTCACAGGATCTGCCCGGTTACGTCGTGTTGCTCGACTATCCCGAGGAGCCACCGGGTGGCAAGCGCAACTGGAGCACCGGATTTATTCCGGCAACGTATCAGGGAACGCAATTCCGCGAAGGCCGTACACCGATCCTGCATCTCAAACCACCAGCGGACATCTCGGACGCGCAGCAGCGAGCAAAACTCGACTTCATTCAGCGCTTGAATCAGCGACATCGGCAGACACGTCGCGAAGATGACAATCTGGAGGCCCGGATCACTGCGTACGAACTGGCGTATCGCATGCAGTCCGCTGCATCGGATGTTGTGGACCTGACTCAGGAAACAGCCGACGTACAGCAACTCTACGGGCTGGACCGAAAAGAGACTCGACGAAACGCTCGTAACTGTCTGTTGGCCCGACGCCTGGTCGAGCGAGGCGTTCGTTTCGTTCAACTGTATATGGGGTCCGGCGGCAAATGGGACGCGCATAAAGACATTGAAGGCAATCATGCCAAAAACTGCCGGGAATCGGACCGACCCATTGCTGGTCTTCTGAAAGATCTCAAACGGCGCGGAATGCTGGACAGTACGCTGGTGGTCTGGGCGGGAGAATTTGGCCGAACACCGATGAGTGAAAGCGGAGACGGTCGTGACCACAATCCTTATGGTTTCAGCATCTGGATGGCCGGTGGCGGCATTCGTGGCGGAGTCACGCACGGGGAAACCGACGAGATTGGTTTGTATGCCATCAACGGCCAGTCGCACGTGCACGACATTCACGCAACCATCCTGCACTGTCTCGGCATGAATCATCTGGATCTGACGTATTTTCACAATGGACGCGACGAGCGGGCCACGATCGATGCAGGCGAAGTCATCGATGCGGTGGTGGCGTAAGATTCCAATCGACAGGCTGCAAGCCGCAGCAGGATTGCTTCGCCTGTGTGCGGGAGTGATGGAACGATCGGCCATGGCCGGCCCACAACTGCTGATTGCCCTGGACATGCACCTGAGTCCGACGCTGTAAATCATCGTTCTCGGGAATAGGGATGAAGCAGAAACCACGGCCGTGCTGCGATTTGCGACGGCGCTTCGTACCTGACCGTGTCGTCGCCCGCCGAGCAACCAAGGAAGCGGGCATATCACCCAACCAGGAAAAGCCGATTGCGGGAAAGGCAGTGAAACATGTATCGCCGACCGTATTCGTCTGCGAGAATCTCGCTTGCCACGCGCCCGCAGCCGGGAAACAGCCCGCAATAGAAACCTGGGAAGAACTCGAAAAGGGGAACACCAAATATGTCAGAAGATACGATTTCCATTACTGGCGAACCGATCACGGACGCCATGTGTCGATTCACCGTCGATCGACCTGTCTATGCCGATAAGTCTTTCGCGTTCCTTAGCAAAGAAGCGGCCGAGGGTTCGCCGCTGGCGCAACGACTATTCGAGATCGACGGTATCACGAGAATCGTAATCTCGCACGATCAGATCACGATCAACAAATCGTCAGGTGCTGAGTGGCCGGTGATCGGAAAGTCTATCGGTGCCTCGATTCGAGCCCACCTGGGCACAGGTGATCCGGCCGTATCCGATGCCGCATGGGAAACCGTGCCATCCAGCGACGAACTTCGTGAGCGCGTGCAGCACGTGCTGGACACCGACATAAATCCTTCGATCGCCGATCACGGCGGTGTTGTCAGGCTCATTGACGTAAAGGACAACCAGGTGTTTATCCAGATGGGCGGCGGTTGTCAGGGATGTGGGCAGGCGGATGTCACCCTGAAGTTCGGAGTCGAAAATTCGATTCGTGCGGCCGTTCCCGGCGTGGGCGCCATTCTGGACGTCACCGACCACGCCTCCGGTCGAAATCCTTACTATACGCCGTCGACGAAGTAAGGTGCGCCATGCCACGAGTGCTGCTGCTCCTGCCGACGACCACATATCGAAGCGAGGCCTTTGTGGCTGCGGCGTCTCGACTGAGGGTGGACGTGACGGTCGCGTCCGAGCAACCCAATGCGCTTGCGCGGCTTAATCCAACAGCTCTGCTGACACTTGACTTCAACGACCCGCAAAAAGCGGCGCAGCGGGTGGTTGAGTTTTCTGCGACGCATCCGATTGACGCCGTCGTGCCGGTTGACAGCCAGGTCGTTGTAGTGGGGGCGGCAATATCCGGGGCGCTGGGACTTCGCCACAACTCAGTCACGTCAGCAATTGCGGCCCAGGATAAACATCGCATGCGGCAACAGTTTAAGCAGGCGGGCGTGCCTTCTCCAAAGTTCACGCTCTGCTCGCTGCAGGAAGACCGTGCCGCTCTGGGACATCGAGTTGACTTTCCCTGCGTTGTAAAACCCCTTTCGCTCGCAGCCAGCCAGGGAGTGATTCGCGCTGACGATCAGGGGCAGTTCATTCGTGCCGTCAACCGTCTGGATGCGATTCTGAAACGTGAACACGGCATGCCCGGTGCCTCAGAAACTTCCGGAAACGCCAGGGCCCCATCACAAGTTGGCCTACCCACATCGTCCGAAGAATTCCTCGTTGAGCAGTTCGTAGGCGGGACGGAAGTTGCCCTGGAAGGAATGCTCACGCGCGGTGTACTTAGTGTGCTTGCGTTGTTCGACAAACCTGATCCGCTGGACGGCCCTTACTTCGAAGAGACGATCTACGTGACCCCATCACGGCTTCCCGCTGCAACGCAGGGCGAAATCGCCAGGTGTGCCGAGCAGGCAGCCCGAGCGCTGGGGCTCACGGAAGGACCTGTCCACGCCGAGTTACGACTCGCAATAGACGGTCCCACCGTGATCGAGGTCAATGCCCGTTCGATCGGCGGGCTGTGCTCCCGTACGCTCCGATTTGGCACGGGAATGTCGCTGGAGGAGCTGATCATTCGCTGCGCGGTGGACGGTGAGTTTGAAGCGCCGGAGCGCCAGTGTCAGCCGACAGGCGTGATGATGATTCCGACGCCGTGTGCTGGTCGGTTTATCAAAGTTCACGGTCTCGATGAGGCCAGGGCGGTGAGCGGAGTCGAAGGCGTGACGATCTCGGCGCACCCGGGACAACGGTTGGTCCCGCTTCCCGAAGGGTCTCGATATCTCGGATTTATTTTCGCGCAGGCAGACTCGCCGGAATCTGTTGAGACGGCGCTTCGCGAATCGCATGCCAGATTGGAATTTGAGATTGAGCCGGCCGATGAACGCGAAGACGACCACACGACCCCGTCCGAACGGTCGACAGAGGCTGTGTGATGTCCAGGCGGATGCGTGTCACGGACTTTCATGAGCAAGAAGCCTGGCAGAACATACTGCACGGGGCCAGGATATTGGAATTGAATCAAGACGTCACCCCTGTCCGAGACGAAATAGATGCGCGAAAACAACGGCGACGATGTACAGGTTGTGCCCGGAATCTCGATTTCTCCGTCGGGGCAGGCCACCGTTGATTCGTCTCTGACGGATGTGCTTTTTGATCTGGCCATTAAGCTCGAAGAACCGACGCAACTTCCCGTCGATGTCGAGCACATTCTAGACCTTAAAGCAGCGTAGCTGAATTCGGGGAATTTCCTGAAAGACGAAAACCTCCGGTGAATTCCGGTGTTTCTTTGATTGAACGATCAAGCAAC
>JBDONA010000950.1:0-1809 GCA_039831575.1 Fuerstiella sp.
TGGAAACGGAGATCAGAATTCAGGATGGCCTGTCGTCGACAGTCACCTACATCAGCAGTACGGGGATCGGCGTTGCACAGAAAGGCCGCTATCGGCTGGATCGTGTGCTGGGCGAAGGTGGGTTTGGTCGAGTCTACCTGGGCTTTGACGAAGAACTGCAGCGGCAGGTATCGTCCCATTCGGCTCAGACCTTATGCTCACGCCGGATCGATTCAGGTCGCCGCTGTCTGGACCAGAGACGGTCGAGACTGGCGAATGGTGGACGGGTTAGCTCCTGAACACCGATAGCCTTATCGGCTTCCCGCTCGCTTCATTTCTAAGGCGTCAGAAAAGGCACTGAAAATGGCAAGCGTAAACAAAGACACAAAATGTTGGTGGGTTCTGTTCGTCGATCCGAACGGCGACAGGAAACAGATTCGGCCAGGCAAGGGGACGAACAAAGCGACCGCCGAACAGATCGGGCGTTATGTCGACCTGCTGGTTGCTCATATTTGTTCACAGGGGATTCTGGACCGTCAGGCGGCAATCTGGCTGGGTGGGATTGGTGACAAGCTACACGCGAAGCTGGCGCGTGCTGGATTGACGGAATCGCGTCTTGTGGCTGAGCCGGAACGGGAGCCAGTCGTGGAACCATCAATAACGCTGGCTGCATTCCTCGATGAATACGTAGTAACGGGCATCACCCGAAAAGGCGAAATCGCTAGCACCAACACGCTCAAGAATTGGGCGGCAACTCGCGAATTGCTGCAGGAGTGTTTCGACGGATCCAGGCCGCTTGATTCCTTTTCGCTGGCCGACGGCAAGACGCTCCGGAAGTGGTTGGAACGCCACAAAATATCCGTTACTCGCCGAACACCGACGGGGCGAATGAATGAGACGTCCATCCGGCAGCGAGTTGGCAACGCAAAGGCGATGTTTGGTCACGCCGTATTGGAGAAATTCTTACCGCAGAATCCGTTCCGGAATCAGGTCAGCGTTTGCTCGCAGATGATGACGGCAAAGAGAACTTTCCCGCCGACGTCATCAACAAAGTGATCGAGGCCGCACCGTCGACCGAATGGAAGTTGCTGATTGCCTTATGGCGGTTCGCTGGGCCGCGAAAGATGGAATCGCTCGATCTGACGTGGAATGACGTGCTTTGGTCCGAGCAGAAACTCCGCGTCAGATCGTCAAAAACGAAACGGCACAAAGGCAAGGAAATGCGATACGTTCCGACCAGGGATGATGAGGCGTATCTCAGCGATGCGTTCGCCGTGGCCGGCAAGGATAAGACATTGCTGTTTCCTTGCATTCGCGGGACAGATCTATCCCACAACTTCCAAAGCATCGTCGAGAATGCCGGATATGAGCCGTGGCTTAACCCAATCAGGAATCTGCGTCTAAGTTGTGAGAATGACTGGCTGACGGCTAATGAGGCACCTGCACACGTCATCGCGGCGTGGATCGGTCATTCCATCGCTGTTCAGAACAGCAGCTACGCAATCGTTTCCAACGGCCACTTTGATCAGTTCAACGCTCGCTGTCCGGACGCAAAAAACAGTGGCAACAAACCTTCGCGAATCGATACGAACGACCACGAATCCGAGTTGCCACTGAAGTTATCACCATCCAACAAAACGCTGAAACCCAATGAAAACACTGGGTTTCAGACGCCGAAGGATCATTTCACGAAGAAATCCGTTGGGCCGCGAGTTGTGTAGTACGGGTACTGATACACGGCAGCCGGAGTGTCGTTTTGCGGATATGTCAGCCCCTGAGGCACATCGTATGTGTGGAAATTCCGATGCACCGGGTGAAACGGCAGATTCA
>JBDONA010000724.1:0-7527 GCA_039831575.1 Fuerstiella sp.
AACCGATCCGCCGCCAGCTGTTCACGAATAAACCGAGCCCACGGCGTATCACGGTTGAGACTTTCAATAACGTAGTCGCGATAACGCCAGGCATGCGGGCGAAAGGCGTCGTGTTCGCAACCGTGTGAATCGGCAAAGTGAACCGTGTCCAGCCAATGCCGCGCCCAGCGTTCGCCATACCGTTCAGAGTCCAGCAAACGATCCACCAGTTTCTCATACGCCAACGGATCCGAATCAGCAACGAATGCCGCCACGTCCTCCGGCGTCGGCGGCAATCCGTGAAGATCGAAATACAAACGCCGAATGATTGTCGGTCGCTCGGCCTGCGGCAGCGGAGTCAAACCTTCGACGGAAAGCCGTTGCCCTACAAACGCGTCAAGCGCATTGCCGCGTCCGGCGATTTGTTTCGACCGTTCGGGAACAACGGGACGCCGCAACGGACGCAGCGACCACCAATCCATGGGATCGCCTTCGTCCCGAACAACATGATCAGACGTTCGGGGATCGGGTGCTCCACGTTGGATCCATTCGACCAGCACTTCAATCTGCGCGTCCGACAGTTTCTCTTCCGGCGGCATTTGCAACTCTGAATCCACACGACGAACGGCCTTGATCAGCAAACTCTGGGCGGGCTTGCCGGGGATAATGGCCGGACCGCGATCTCCACCCTCAGCCCAGCCACTTCGACCATCCAGCGTCAGGCCGCCTTCCATTTCGCCTGCCGCATGCGAATGACACGCGAAGCAGTGCGATTTCAGCAGCGGTTCAATCTTCTGAGAGAAGAAACGCCCACCGTCGCTGTCCGCGGAAGAGTCCGGTGAGTTTGACGAATCCTGCGCGATAGCGGTGACCACGGTAGCCAGCCCAAACACAAGGGTGAATGAGCGCAGCAGACACGTCGGCACATTGGCGCGGTGGTTTTTCACAGGCAGGCTTCAACAGAACAAGTGCGCAGAGGTTTCCTGTAGACAGAACACTGACGATATATTATCCAAACAGCCAGACATCCGCCGAACGGAAACGACGAGGAATCAAAAAACTTTCGTTTTCAATCACAGTATAGTCTGCCGCAGTCGATCAGGGTATCATCGGTATGCCCCAGCCAATTCGACATCTGTATCCGTACGTAGAGTCCTTCATGACCAGTGCTCAGTCTTTGAGAAGTCTTCCGGCCGTAGATCATGTTCTGCGGCATCCGCAATTGGCATCGGTTGCCGAAGTTTTTCCTCGGCAGCAGATCGTCGAATGGATCCGACAAAGCGTTGACGATTGTCGAGAGGCGATCCTTGCCGGCGCGGAACTGGATGCTGAGGCTGCCGTGGACTTTGTCGTCACACGAACGCTGAAACGGAAACAGGTTGAAGACGGTCGCCGACAACAACGAGTCATCAACGCGACCGGTATTCTGCTGCACACGAATCTGGGCCGAGCTCCGTTGGCAAAACGTGCTATCCAGCGCATGCTGGAATCCAGCGGTTATGCCAACGTCGAAATGAATCTGCAGACCGGTAAACGCAACAAACGCGGTGAACGAGTCTGCGATTTGCTGCGGCAACTTACAGGTGCCGAAGATGCCGCGATCGTCAACAATTGTGCGGCGGCCACGATGCTGGTTCTGCAGACCCTGGCGACCGGACATGAAGTCATTGTGTCACGAGGTCAGTTGGTGGAAATCGGCGGCGGCTTTCGACTGCCGGAAGTTTTCGCTGCGTCGGGCGCCGTGCTGAAGGAAGTCGGCACGACAAACCGCACCTATCTTCGTGACTATGAAGACGCGATCAGTGAACACACGGGCGCTATCATTCGAGTGCACCGCAGCAATTTCTTTCAAGGCGGATTCGTCACGGAACCAGACGTTGTCGATCTGGTTGCTCTGGGACAGGAACGCAACATCCCGGTGGTTGACGATGTTGGCAGCGGGTGCATGCAGGACCTGGCAACGTACGGCCTGCGCGAACCGACAGTTCCGAACAGCGTGGCCGCCGGCGCAGATCTGACGTTGTTCAGTGGCGACAAACTGTTCGGTGGACCTCAGGCAGGCATCATCGTTGGCAGGTCAAAATGGATTGAGGCGGTGCGCCGGAATCCGATGATGAGAGCCTTGCGAGTCGACAAGGTCACTCTGGCGGCGATCGAAGCGACCACAGAAATCCATCTGGCAGGCACGGCAGCCAAAGACCTGCCGCTGCTGCAAATGATGGCTCGCACGACCGACAACCTGCGTGACAAATGCGACATCGTCTGCAACAGCCTGTTGGTGCCGCCACACTTTGCCGTGGAAGTGACCGAATGCACGTCTGAAGTTGGTGGTGGCTCAGTGCCGGGTTCTCAGATCCCCGGCTATGGTCTGCGGATCACGGGTGATTCGATTCAGGACGTCGCAATCAGGCTACGCAGCGGAAGTCCGGCCGTGCTGTGCCGGATAAACGACGATGCTGTGCTGCTGGATCTCAGAACTGTGGCGGTTGAGCAGCTGGATACGCTGGCACAACAGTTGTCCAACGCTCTTGCAGGTCCGGCTGCAACGCCGACAAGCCCATTGGAAGGCGGCAGCGAGTGAACGCCGAACGACTGCCGAGTAAACACGTCGTTCTACTGGGCGTCGGACACACCAACGCGCACGTGGTGAAGATGTGGCGGGACAGTCCGATTTCCAACACCAGTCTCACGTGTATCTCAGATAATTCGATCGCGACGTATTCCGGAATCTTGCCGGCCGTACTGGGACAACAGATCCCGCCGTCCGAAATGGAGATCGATCTGGTCAGACTGTGTTCGGCCGTCGGCGCCCGGCTGATCGTGGATGACGTCGCCGGCCTGGATCTCGAACGCCGTGAAGTGCTGTTCCGGAATCGGCCGGCAGTACCGTTCGACGTGTTGTCGGTGGGCATTGGCTCCGTGCCGTCGATGGAGGGGGTCACCAACAATGGTGAATCCCTTGTCACGATAAAACCCATGCAGACGTTTCTACAGCGGCTGCAGTCAGCGGTCGATCGCGTTCTGTCTGACGGTCCTTCAGATGAGGGTCTGACCGCCAGGAAAGATTCCGGGCGTCTGAAAATTGTAGTTGTCGGCAGCGGTGTCGCCGGAATTGAGATTCTGTTCTGCCTGCCGTCGTTTGTGGCCTCAGTCTGCGATGTTGCCCTGGAACTTGAACTGGTCACACGAAGTGAACAGATTCTGGAGGCCGCCTGCGATTCGACGCGGCAGCGCGTCACAGCAGAAATTTTCAAACGAAACATTTCTGTGGTGACCGGTCAATCCATTCAGGACGTTTCACCCTCGTCAATCACACTGGCGGACGGAAATGTTCGTGATGCTGATATTGTCATCTGGGCCACGGGTGCTGTTCCGCCCGAACTGCTGTCCCAGCTGAACGTGCCGCTGGATGATCGAGGATTCATTGCCACCAACGCCACGTTGCAGTCGGTCTCCGGACAGCCTGTTTTCGCCGTCGGTGACACAGGTGCGATCGTCAGCGAAGACCTGCCCAAAGCCGGTGTCTATGCTGTTCGCCAGGGACCGATCTTGTGGGAGAACGTGCAGCGAATACTCCGCGATCAGCCGCTTACGGCTTATGTTCCTCAACAATCGTTTCTGAAACTGTTGAACACCGGCGATGGCCGCGCGATCGGCGAATGGAAAGGCAGAAGCTTTTCCGGTCGTTGGGTCAAGCGACTGAAGGATCGAATTGACGGACGATTCATGAACATGTTCCGCATGTTATATGACATGTCCGACAGCATGGAACAAATGCAGTGTAAAGGCTGCGGCTGCAAACTGGGGTCCAATGTTCTGGAATCAGCACTGGCCTCACTGGCCATGAACAGTTCGAATGGCGGCGCCGGTCAGGTACAGATGGACGACGCCGCCGTGGTCCCGCTGTCGACGGGCGGTCAGGTGGTCGTTTCGACAGACTTCTTCACCACGCCGTTTGACGACATGTATCTGGCGGGCCGCATCGCCGCGTTACATTCCGCCAGCGATTTGATCGCCATGGGCGCGTCGGTCAGGTCGGCCGTCGCCAACGTCGTCCTGCCTGAAGGTGACGCTGCGTCACAGCGGCGCGCGTTGAATGAATTGCTGCAGGGAGCACGATACGAATTCCAGGCGTTGAAGGCGGACATTGTTGGCGGCCACACAATCGTTGGGCCCCGGCTGGAAGTCGGCTTTACGGTGCTTGGTGAACCATTGTGCGAAACACTCCTGCAGAAAAAAAACCTCCGGACCGGTGACCGGTTGTATCTGACCAAGCCGCTGGGCATCGGAATCCTGCTGGCTGCTCACATGAGATCTCAATGTCCGGCCACGGCCTACGATTCGCTGATTGATACGATGTTAATGCGACAGCACACGTTGGCGGCCATTGCCGGACAACTGGGCATCTGCGCCGGAACGGACGTAACAGGCTTTGGACTGGCCGGACATCTTGTCGAAATGCTGACGTCCAGCGACGTCGCCGCAACGCTGGACCTTTCGAACATCCCTCTGTTGCCCGGCGTCGTCGACGCATTCAACGCTGGCATCGAAAGCACACTCGCTCCCCAGAATCGCCGCGTTGGGAAAAACATATCGGCGACCTCTGACCAGCAGATGACGGCTCAATATCAGGCCCTGTTCGACCCTCAGACATGTGGCGGCCTACTGCTGGGAATATCGGCAGCAGCGGCCGACGACTTTGTCGCGGCCGTGCACAACACCGGGCTCCCAGCCCCGGTGTGCATAGGCCAGGTTTGCCAGAACACGAACGACGAATATTCAATCGTGGTCAAGTGAACCCAAAATAAGTCCGGGGATATTGGCAAAACGCAGGTCAGGACCTGTCCTGACAATGATGGGCGCGCCAGGACAGGTCCTGGCCTACGTAGCTGACACTACCTATCTGTCTCCTGACAGCAACTCCGCCATGGCCCGACCCATCGCCTCGCCGACGTTCATGTAGGTCTCTGCGTTGCCGCCATAGTGGCTGCCGGAACTGCCTCCTTTGGACAGCGGGTGGGTGTAGACGGAAGCGACGTTGCCCTTGAACTCCGGGTACTTGCCGGATTCGCCGTCCACCGCGAACATGGCGTCAAGCATCGTCCCACCGTTGTCGGTCGAGCCCTTTTCGGTCTGGCCGAGCGTGGCACAGACGAACTTCGCGTCAGGAGCATTGAAGTCCGTGCGAAGCTGCTTGATCAGATGGACAAGATTCTTCTCGTAGCGGCTGGAAAGCGCAGCACTACGGCTATCCCGATCGCCCTGCCACCAGAAGAATCCCGCGACCTCGTATGCTCTGGCGCCGGGGTAATACTTGTCGAGTTCCGCCAACACCTTTTTTGCTCGAGTGATATCGCCGTCGTACTGCATGCCGGCGTACCAGCGGATCTTCTTCGGCTCAGTGCCTTTTTCCCATCGCTCGGGTGTTCCCTTGTACCCGGGATGAATCCAGGTGACACCCTTGTCATCAGTAAACTCGAAGCCTTCGCTGCCCGGCGGTAGCAAGTCCCAGCCCAGGGCACGATTGCCAATACAGCTCTTGAGGATCATCACCGGCGCGTCGGTGACGTGTCCCACGTGATGACCGATACCGATTTCAGGTCCGATGTTGCCGCCCGTGATGGTCATCCACTCGTTGTTGAAGCCCTTCATGCCGCCCGTGCCGCTTCCCATGACTCGCACATTGCGAACGTCCTTGCGCACCGTCCATTTGCCTGCGTCGTCGACAAGGAAGGGGTACAGCTTCTTTTCATTAACCGCGTGTTCAAGAGAGCCTTCCGCCTTTCCCTTCTTTGCTTTGACATGTCCGAATCCCAGCATGTTCGACTGTCCCAGCAGAATGAACACTTTCACCGGTTTATTGACGTCAGCCGGTTCTCCGTCCGGGTCCGGCAGTTGGTCCGGTACCTGAGAGAACGCAGAGGGCGCGGCGAGCAGCATCGCTGCGGCAACCCGCGGCAAAATCGATCGAACTGAAAGACACAAATTCATGGACATTTTCCTGTTCTACTTATTATTGATGACACTTCTTAATGAACACAACTGCCGTTCCGAGCACCCAAGCCGGCCGCATCAAGGCGCGGAGCCACGCTGCTCCGGCTCTCGACTGCACAAACCAACTTCTGTGTCGGCTTGCATAGCTGAAGTGGCGGGGACGTATTTCACGAGTTCACGCAGGGCAACGACGGTGCATTTTTCATTCGCCAGATGTTGCAGATATCGTTTCAGCATGACAGGTGTCGTTGACACCCACGGGTGCGGCGCGTCGGGAATTCCGTGAAATGTCATGACGGCAATCCTGCCATCCTTTGCCATTGCAGTCGCCGTAACGAACTGCTCAAACGTGCTGTCTGGTTTGCCGTCGAAAGCCTGCGGCAACAACAGCGGATTATCCTTCGCTGGATCAAATGCCCGGCCACCGCCAGCTCGTGCAAAGCGATAACCTCGCTCCTTCAGCACCATCACCGCAGCGTCGCTGGTGGCATAACCGGGGTAGCAAAAACTGGTGGGTTTCGGGATGTCGTGTTTGACGCATTGCTCCTCGATGTGCGCTACGTCAGAGTCAGTTTCTGCAGGCGTCTGGCGACTGACAGCGGTATGACGTCGCGTGTGGTTTCCGATTTCGAAGCCGGCCTTGTGCAGCTCCTGAATCTGTTCCCACGTCATGTAAGCCTGTTTATTGGTCGTGAAGTTGAAGCCTTCGGTGATAAAAAACGTTGCTCCGAAACCGAACTTCTTCAGAAGTGGTCCGACGTGCGTTGCGTGAGTGATTGCGGAATCATCAAACGTCAGCACAACAAGCCTGTCGGGAACCAGGACCACATCCGACTCGCTCGTTTTCTTCTCAGAAACGCCTGCATTTGAAATCAGCTCGTCTGCGGCAACCTGATACGCGCAACAAAACATAAGCAGAAGAGTGCACTGCAACGCACAATGCGCTGTTCGCTGTTCGCTGTTCGCATTAGATTCATAAACATGATCTTTCGTTGGGGATGCCGGGGCAGACCTACTCTCACCGATCGATGCGGTCCATTGTCGCATATGAAACAGTCCGAATCAAGGAGCGACGCGACGACGCTCCGGCCAACGACAGCCATGTAGGGTCCGCTGTGTGTATAGACCGGACACAAGGGCAACAAGCGTGCGGACCAATCAAAGACCTGCAACTCCTGGCAGCAATGATTATTGTGAAAACGTTCTGTCAACGCCTCCTGTGCCGCCGGCACCCACGACAGTCGGATAGCCCTGTTGCTTGCAACAAGGGTTGCGCAGCAACAAGAGGCCTGTTGTGCTGTCCGGCGACGGGTTTCCAGAAAATCGTTCACTCACAGCCTCCTGTGCCTGCGGCACCCAAAGGCTGCGAAGCAACCTGGGCTACCCGCTCCGGGCTCACTGGGGCTCTTTGTCTTGTTCCCAAGCTCCAGGGCCTGTTGATTTAGTGTTTGTCGTGTGCAATAGGGCTGTCATCCCCCTTTCCCCCGTGACCGTGCGAGCGCAACGGTAGCGGGGGGACATGTTGGCTTAGGACCGGGCGAAAAATAAGTGTCG
>JBDONA010000176.1:0-1806 GCA_039831575.1 Fuerstiella sp.
GAGAGACCGGGACTCTTATTTGTTCGGCAAGACAGTGATTGAATGACCGGTTGGGTGCCACTGGCTCGGCCAGTGTTTTCGTCTGCCTTAAAGCACTGGCAGAGCCAGTGGCACACATTAACACCAGGCTGACGCTGCACTACTCCATGTCGCGTCGCAGGTTGCTGATGTCGTCGGTGGAACTACTTCCGCCGCCGTCCTCTCCATCCGGGCCATACGACCAGATCTTCGGCTTCAGGTCGGAGTTGGAATCGTAGGAGTACTGAAACTCGTTGTTCCATGCGTCACGTGGAATTTCTTCCAGCAGCGGCTGCTGTTGCTGCCCCATACTGTCTTGCCATTGCTCAGTCAAAGTCCGAATGGCCTCCGGTCCGCTAGTCGCGTCAAAGACGCCATTATTCTTGACGGCCTTCCGCTTGAAGCAGTCTTCGATCGTGCGAATGGTCGCCCGAGTCGTCTGAATGTTCGCATCCTTCAGACTGTCGAACAGATTAGGAGCCACCATAGCTGCGATAAGAACAATAATGGCCAGCACGATCAGCAGCTCAAGCAGCGTAAAAGCGGAGCGACGACTGGATGGTTGGCGTCGTTTCATGGTCTTCATTTTCTGTTGTCCTTTTCAATTAAGCCGGGCCTTCCCGGCCCCTTGGTCGTGAGTGTGGGAATTGTGCTTTTGGATTTGCCTTTGAGCCGTGACGAAGAACCGGCATCAGATGTCTTGTCAGCGATCAAGTCAGGGGTGTGTGCCACTGGCTTCGCCAGTGTTTTCATGAGCCTTCTGGCACTGGCGAAGCCAGTGGCACACATCAACTTCCTCGTTCAAACGAGTACTCCTAATTAACCCCTGACCACCTGTATCCTGTTCGAACAAAACTGTAACTTATTGTAACCGCCGTAATTTCCTGCTGGATCTGATCGTTCAGCGAATGCTGGACATGTTCAGAATGGGCAGCAGCAGAGCCGCGATCACGAAGGTCACAATGGACGCCATGATCAATAACAAAAATGGTTCCAGCAGTCGCACGACCACGTCGATCTTGCGGCTGGTGTATTTTTCCAGATTGTCGGCAATGCCGATCAGTACATTTTCCAGGTTGTTTGCTTCTTCTCCAATAGAAATCATTTCCACGATTTCGTTTGAGAACTGTCCGCTGGCTCGCAACGGAACGGCAAGCGATTTACCGCCGGAAACGCTGTCCGCGGCGTTTCCAATCGCCTCGCTCAGCACAACGTTACCGCTGGCGTCCTTGGCAATCCGCAGCGACTGCAGAATCGGCACTCCGTTACCCAGCAATGTTCCCAGCATGCGACAGAAACGAGCAACGGCAAGATTCCGAACAATGGGTCCCAGACCAGGGGCTTTCAGTTTCCACTGGTCCAGCTTTTCCTGAGCCTCTTTTGATTCTGAGACGTAGAAGTACAAGCCGGCAACTCCGCCTCCGATAGCCGGCAGGATGACGTACCACCATTGCTGCAGGCCCTCACTGAACGACATCAGGGTCGTTGTGGCCCACGGCAGTTTGCCCTGTTCCTCCATGCGGCCGAAAATCTGAGCGAACTCGGGCACGAACCAGACCAGCAACACCGTGAGGATGATGGAACCGATGCCCATTAAAAACAGCGGGTACACCATGGCTGCGGTGACCTTGCCTTTTAGCTCTTCCTGATGGTCATTGAACGCGGCGACTCGGGCCAGCACATCTTCCAGAAAACCACCCTCTTCACCCGCCCTGACCATGCTGGCCGTCAGGCTGTTGAACGCCTTGGGGTGCCGCCGCATGGCTTCGTTCAGTCGAGTACCGTCGG
>JBDONA010001017.1:0-7521 GCA_039831575.1 Fuerstiella sp.
GTGGAAAACTGAACGGCCGGGCGCAACACCCGGAAGACTGGGGAACATTGTCCCGGCAAAACAGGAAATAGAATAATGATTCGCTCTCTGACTGTACTTCAATTGTTTCTCGTGATTGTGCCCGGAGCTGTCCAGGCCGGAGAGCCCAATGCGGCGTTGGCGACATCAACCGCCGTGGCCGACACAGTCAAATATCAGGGGACGAAATCCCTCTCCAAAGGCAAACATCTGGTTTTCATCGCCAGCGATCACGAATACCGCGGTGAAGAAACACTGCCGGCGATGGCGAGGATTCTGGCCATGCACCATGGGTTCGACTGCACGGTCCTGTTTGGCCTGGACGAAAACGGCGAGATCAAGGCGGGGGAGTCCAATATCCCCGGCCTCGAAGCGCTCGAATCGGCTGATGGAATGGTAATGTTCACTCGATTTCAGGCACTACCCGATGAGCAAATGAAATACATCGATGCCTATCTGAATCGTGGCGGTCCCGTGATGGGACTGCGGACTTCGACGCATGGTTTCAAATACGGGAACAAAGAAAGCGCCTACTCGAAATATGATTTTCAGGCAAAGACCGAGGGCTATGAAAAGGGATTCGGCCATCAGGTTTTAGGGCAGACATGGGTGGGGCACTATGGAAGAAATCACAAACAAAGCACTCGGATCACCATCATTCCAAAGCAGGCCAGTCATCCGATTCTGATCGGCGTCAGGGACATTCATGTGCAGTGTGGTGGTTACAATGCGGTGCCTCAGGACGACTGGAATATTCTGACGATGGCTCAGCCGTTGATGAGCATGGAATTCGATGGAAAGCCGGATGAGTCGAAGCCGCCCATGGCTTCTGAGTGGACTCGGGTATACACGGGGGCGAATGGTAAGAAAGGCCGCGTGTTCACGTCGCTGTATGGTGCTTCCGAGGACATCCAGAACGACGGATACCGCCGGATGTTGATGAACGCGACATACTGGATGCTGGGGCTGGAAGACAGGATTGCGGCGGATTCGCCGATCGATTTTGTGGGCAAGTACCAGCCAAACACGTATCGAGGCGGCGGTTATGCTCGAGGCGTGAAGCCTGAAGTTTACTACGGTTTTGAAAGCCCGATCCCGGCCAACAACATCACGTCCTCGCCCCGGTAAACGGAGTAGACCGACCGGATGCGCAGGTCGCGCATCCAAATCGAGTTTTCAATCGGCGTCAGCCCGAATGTTATTCTTCGATCGGCAATTCGAACGCGGTACGCATCTGCTGCCAGACCCAGTTCCCGTGAGCAGAGCCCAAGCCATGGCCTTTGTCTTTGTAGACCTTGTATGACTTATCCCCCGCAACGCGGTTGTAGGCTGCAAAGCTGGTCGACGGTGGACAGACCGCGTCCTGCAAGCCAACTCCCATCACCGTGCGGCACTGAATTCGGTCCGTCATGTTCATGGTGTCGAAGTAGCTGAGGGTCCGCAGAGTAGATTCCCAACTACGTTTGTCACTGTCCGCAATCCAGTTGTCAATCTCGGGCCAGACAGTCAGTTGGAAGTAATTGACCCAATCGCACATGAACGGAATGTCCGCCGCACAGAAGTCGATTCGTGGATCGAGTGCGGCTGTGGCGAAAGCAAAACCACCGCCCTGACTGCCTCCCCAGACAGCGATCCGCTTCTGGTCCACATCGGCCCGTGAAGCGATGAAGTCCACCGCTCGCACGCAGTCCAGATACGCGCCGCGGTAATAGTAGGTCGACTTGTCATCCAGTCCTCGAATCCAGTAGTCCACCGGCTTTCCCGGCACCTCATCGACACTGTTGCCGTGGGCTCGCGGATTGAACGAAAAGACGATCATGTCGTCCCAATGGCTTCCTTCACCAAGAGGCCTCATGTTCGAGCCATAGCCCGGCACACGGATCACCGCGGGGTGAGGTCCTTCTGACTTCGGGACTTCCAGCCACCCACGAACGTGGATGTCGCCATGACTTCGCATCGTGACTTCAAACACGTCGGTCTTTTCGTTTCCCCGATCCGGTTGCGGGACGATTTCGAAAGCCGGGTCGACCACTTTCAGCTCAGCCAATGAATCTTTCCAGAAGCTGTCGAAGTCACCTTCTCTTGTAAGTTCACTCCGCACCTGCTCGGGGGCCGTACCGACGCGGTGCCTAATAGAGAATGTCCTGTCGTCGGCGTAGTTAATGCTGCACTGAACTTCGGCAAATCCAACGGCAGTCATCGGCAACACATACGTCAGCGATTCCGTTGCTGCACCTTCGATTTCCAGGTCCACGCTGCAAGATTCGGGCACAGCAAAGGCAACCGTTTGAACTGACCACTTCAGCTTTGCCCTGGCCGGCTGCTCAGTCGTATTCCTGAGGGCAGCTGTAAACGTCACTGTGTCGTTGAGTCCAACAAACCCGTCTTCATCGCTGCTGGACAATGTCAGAAAAACAGTCGGACGCTGAGCAAGGGCACACGGCGACAGGATGAAGCCGACACACGCGATGAAGAAAATCGTGGTAATTCGTGCCATAGACCGCACCGTCTTTCTGCTGAAGTCGTGATCGATAGATTTGTTGCAGTGAGAGCCATTCCTGAACGCGGCAGCATGTTAAATACGATGCCGCGATCATTGTGAATCTGTATTCCGCATGTTGGTAATTTGATTGTCACCGGAGTATATGTAAAGCGAGTCGAACGACGATTAACCTGGCCCGCCTTCACATAGGGCGACAAGTAACACGAATAAAGATGATAAGACTGATGAAACCTTTTCTGGGTGTATTGCTGTTAATGGGGCTGACGCAGACAGGCCGGGCCGAGGCTCCGAATGTGTTGTTCCTGGCGGTCGACGACATGAACGACTGGCTCGGTTGTCTCAAAACGACCCCGCGTGCCATTACGCCGAATATTGATCGACTGGCCGCTCGGGGAGTCAATTTCACCAATGCTCACACAGCTGGCGTTTTCTGCGCACCTTCTCGTGCCGCCATTTTCTCAGGGCAGTTTGCTTCCACGACGGGTTGCTACAGAACCGCCACGTATTTCTACGATCATCCGCAGATTGAACCACTCCAGCTGAGCTTTGCCAAAAGTGGCTACGAAACCTTTGGAGCCGGCAAGCTGTTTCATCATCCGGCCGGAGCGATTGACCAGCGAGGCTGGACCGAGTTCTTTCTCCGCAATCAAAGCCAGCGTGAGAGCGGTTGGCCACTTGATTCATGGAGCGAAGAGACTCCGTTTCCCGATCCATTCCCCAACAGCATCTACAACCGCGGGCAGGAGATCACGGGCGGCTTGTTTCTGGAATGGGGCGGTATTCCAAACGATCGGGAAGAAGAGATGGCCGATACGCAGCGTATCAACTGGGCCGTCGAGAAATTGAAGCAGAAGCGAGAGCAGCCCTTCTTTCTTGCCGTCGGAATCTACGCACCCCATTTCCCAAATTACTGCCCGCAGAAATACTTCGATCTGTACGATGTCGATGACATCCAGCATCCTCCCTACAAGGCGGATGACCTTGATGACCTGCCGCCGAAGATCAAGAAGATCAAGACGGCACGCTCGCGGATTCATCAGAAACTCGAAGGCCTCGATGCCATTGAAGATGCCATTCACGGCTACCTCGCCTGCATGAGCTACGCCGATGCCATGATGGGACGCGTGCTGGATGCGCTCGAAGCCAGCCCGCACGCGGACAACACCATCGTCGTTCTGTGGAGCGATCACGGCTATCACCACGGCGAAAAAGGCGACTGGGGAAAACACACCCTGTGGGAGCGGACTTCCAATGTACCGTTCATCTGGGCTGGTCCCGGAGTTGCCAAGGGCGTCGAGACGGACGTCACTGCCAGCCTGATCGACATGTATCCGACCTTCGTGGAAATGTGCGATCTGCCGCAACCACATCAGAAGCTGGAAGGCGAATCCATCGCCGCCACACTCGCTGCCCCTGCGGCCGCAGAAGATCGCAGCGTGTATCTGCCACACATGAACCCTGGTGAATACGCCATCATCAATCGAAATTGGCGTTATATCCGCTATGGCGAGGACGGTGAAGAACTCTACGACGTGCAGGCCGACCCGAACGAATGGACGAATCTGACGGCCCGTCCGGAACATGACAGCTTGAAAGCACAGATGCGGGCCCTCGCGCCAAGGACATTTGCCGAACCGGGCACAAAGTTGAATCTGCGGAAGAACCTCGTCATCGAAGGCGAGACCTTTCGCTGGGAAGTGAAGTAACTGAACATCGCGACTCTTGTCGATTACCCGGCAATAATACTGAACGGATTGTCCACAGCGTCATATTCCCGGACTGTGTCTTTGCAGTTGCGTGTTGTGTAACCCTCCCGCTGGCGGGAGGGTCGGACGCGGTAGCGGCCGGGGAGGGGCCCTCTCCGGGCCTGATAGCCCGACTCTCCCAGAGGGCGAGTGACATTTTCTGGTTCACGTTCACATCGTTGTTATCGTCTCTATGACCACCGGAATATCGCAACTCCAAAGACTGGAGTTTGGGACCGAGAATCGCGAGGCCTTTCCAAATCACTGAAACCGCACACTGATCCTATGACTTGTCTACGCCGATTGTTGTTCGTTGTGATGTGCTGCGGCACATGGGGTGCGGCGGTTGCGGATGACTGGCCACAGTGGCTGGGTCGTGATCGCGACTCGCATTGGCGGGAAACAGACATCGTCGAGAGATTCTCCAACGACGGACCAGAACTGCGTTGGACGACAAAGATCGCCGGTGGCTACAGCGGACCGAGTGTTGCTGCGGGACGCGTGTTCGTGATGGATTGGATACCAGGTAAAACCGACGCGGACGAGTTTCTGCCCGACGGTGCTCCACCAGGGAACCAGAACTTCGTGCGCAAACGGTTGCCGGGACAGGAACGAGTGCTCTGCCTGCGTGAATCCGACGGCAAAGTCCTGTGGTCTCATCAGTACGACTGTCCCTACAGCAGTGTGGCAACTTATGCGATCGGACCTCGAGCGACACCAACGGTCGATCATGATTTGGTTTACACGGTTGGCGCCGAAGGCAATCTGTATTGCCTGCAGGTCAGCGACGGAAGCGTCGTCTGGTCCATAGACTATAAGGACCGATACGGCTTGAAAGTTCCGAATTGGGGAATTGCATCTTCGCCGTTGGTCGATGGGGACCGATTGATCTGCATCGTGGGCGGCGAAGGTTCAACTTGCGTTGCATTGGACAAACGAACGGGTCAGGAAATCTGGCACGCGATCACGGCACCTGAGCCGGGTTACTCTTCACCGGTGATTTATTCCATCGCCGGTCAACGCCATTTGATTGTCTGGGACAGCCACGCGGTGAATTCACTTGATCCCGAGTCGGGTGAATTGTTCTGGACGGTTCCATTTGAATCGACGTTCGCGATGTCAGTCGCCACACCGCGCATCCAGAATCGCTCATTGTTCGTCATGAGTTACAACCGCAGGAGCGGGATGATCGAAGTGGGGGCGGATGGACGTTCTGCAGAGCTGCGTTGGAATGGTGGTCCACGAAAGGGTATCGGCGGCGTGCACAACACGGCCTTTCTTCATGAAGGGCACATTTACGCCTGCGGCAACGGCGGTCGGTACATTTGCGCCCGCCTTGATTCGGGCGAACGGGTCTGGTCGACCTATCAACCATCGTCGCGGATTCATCTGGATCCGCAGAAAAAACACCGACCTGTTTCATGGGGAAATGTGTTTACCGTCAGACATGCCGACCGTTTCTTTCTGGCGAACGATTTGGGCGACCTGATCATTGCACGGATGAGTCCGCAGGGTTACGAAGAGATCAGTCGAGCCAATCTGATCGAGCCGACACATCAGGTGGTTGGTGGTCGAAAACTGGTCTGGTCGCACCCCGCTTTCGCGAACCGCAGCGTCTATCTTCGCAATGACAAAGAGATTCGCTGCTATTCTCTGGCCGCCGCTGACTGGGACCAAAGTGCGATGCGGTGATTTGATTCTGTGTGCGTCAGTTTTTCAGGAAAACATAAGATGAGCGTAGTCGTGAAAGCTGTCTCAAGTCTGGCACTCCTGGCGTGCGTTGCATCCCCGACACATGCCGCTGACGAACGTCAAACACGGGTCATTGACATGCAGGAAATGCTCGATGCCAGCACGTTGGATGTTCGAGTGATCAAAGACTGGCACACTGTCGATGGCCCGGTGGCCACAAGACAGAAGATCATCAACATCAGTGTCGGCCATGTGTGGGCAGGCCAGGACTACCGTATTCCCATTCGATTGGTGGTTCCGGCCGACAGAAAGGCGCAGGGCTTTCACCTGACCGGCGGCCATGGGCTGCGTGATTTCCAGAGAGATATGCGCGTCAAAGGCGTGGATCAGTTTCTGATCGAAGGCGGCGTCGGGCTGGTGCATACCATGGTCCAGACGCTCAACCAGTCGGACCAGACGAAGCTGGGACAGCAGATGGACGACAGATTCATCGAAACGCTGAACCCCCGCTGTTCCATTCAGTATTGGGGCTGGCCAGCCACTCTGATGCGCACAATCACCGCGGCTTATGCAGAGACTGAGCACTTCGAGAAGGGCAAGATCGCGATGTCCGGCGGGTCCAAGAACGGGGCCACTCCGAGTTCCGTACTCATTCTGGATCCAAGGACCACGGCGGTTCACGCCACGGTGTCGCCGATCTGGGATTCACCGCTGCGGTTGTGCGATGAAACGGCGTGGGAAGAGCTGCGGACTTTCAATCAGCGTTATGTGGACAGCATCACCGAATATACGGGGAAGGGCGGCCCGGAACGGCTGCTTAGACATCCTTTTCTGGGCGGGACCTTTGGCCCGATCTACAACCGCAAAGCACTGGCGGCAGGCCATAGCTGGTCGGATCTTCAAAGAACGGCCGGAATCATGGCCGACAACGTGTTTGTGACCCGAAATCTTGAGCAGCTCAGAGCGCGCGACGTCGACATGTATTTTCATCCCGGGACACATGACTTCGTCAACTTCGATATCGCCTGGGGCGGCAAACATCATCCACAGATGCCCATTTATCTACAGTGTAATGCCGGTCACGGACAGAAACCGCATCCGGCAGGGGAGAAGAACCAGGCCAACAAGTCCGCATTTCTGATTGGGCACTTCTTTGATGACGCACCAGACATGTTGGCAGCGCCAGCCGTTGCTCATCAACGAACGGGCAACAGGATCGAGGTCACCGTGAGTTTTCTGCCCGGCGAGAAAACCGAAAGTGGACGCGTCTGGTGGATGTATGATCGTGGTATCGATGGAAGTGCGGCGTACCTCAGGGACAAGTTTCCCGATGATCAATGGGCCGACATGAAATGGGACAAGGCGAGGAACGTCTGGGCAGCGGAAATCGAACTTAATACGGGAGCCTCCCATATCGATTTCTTCAGCAATCACCGCAAGACCGTCGCCTGGAAATCGGTTGAGTATCCGACCTACATCTCCTGTCCTTATACGAGAGTGAAACTAACGGCTCCCTGAACGCGGAACCACTCATGGGCGAGGAAAACGGGGTCACTCCAGCAG
>JBDONA010001116.1:0-1802 GCA_039831575.1 Fuerstiella sp.
TTCACGAGAAATCAAGTCTTACAAGCAGCTGCCGGTCACGCTGTATCAGATTCAGACAAAATTCCGCAACGAGGAACGTCCTCGCTTTGGTGTCCTGCGCACCAGCGAGTTTCTGATGAAGGACGCCTATAGTTTCGCTGCGTCCATGGAACAACTGAACGAAGCTTACGATGCGATGTACAAGGCGTACTGCCGCATCTTCGAACGCTGTGGTCTGGAGTACATTCCTGTCGAAGCAGAAAGCGGGCCGATCGGAGGCGACGCGTCTCACGAATTCATGGCCCCCGCCGAAAACGGTGAAGACTTTGTCGTGAGATGTACGAGCTGCGAATACGCTGCTAACCAGGAACGAGCTGACACGGGGCGTACGTCCAGTATTCCGGCCAGGGTGGAAGATGCCGACGATCCGCAGAAAGTTGATACACCGCACGCCGGGACGATCGAAGACGTCAGCAAAATGCTGAGCGCCGATCCCTCCACGTTCATCAAAACATTAATCTACTTGGTGTCCAGTGATTCCGCAGATGCAGGCAACGACGAGCATCATCCGCCGAAGGCGGTTACGGTGCTGGTTCGAGGGGACCATGAAGTTAACGAAGGCAAGGTTCGTCGAGCGTTGGGCGCGTCGAGTCTTGAACTGGCCGACGAAGCGACGATCGAACGAGTTACGGGAGCACCCGTTGGGTTTGCTGGTCCGGTCGGAATTCAATGTGACTACGTGGCGGATCACGATGTCGCATTGATCAAGTCCGCCATCACCGGCGCGAACGAAAAGGACGCCCACCTGACCGGAGTCATTCCCGGCACACACTTCGAGCTGACGGAAACTCACGACCTGCGAAATGCGATCTCCGATGACCCCTGTCCGCGGTGCGACGGCACGCTGGAAACTGTGCACGGCATCGAGGTCGGTCACGTATTCAAGCTTGGCACGAAGTACAGTGAAGCGCTGGACGCGTGCTTTCTGGACCGAGAGGAAAAGAAGCATCCCATCATCATGGGCTGCTACGGCATCGGTGTCAGCCGAGTTGTCGCCGCGATCGTGGAAACGTGCCACGACGATGGTGGCATCATCTGGCCGAAATCTGTCGCTCCGTACACGGTGGAGCTGATTCCTTTAAACATCAAAGACGAAGAGACGATGACGACTGCCAACAGGATTTACGACGAATTGTCGGCCGGAGGAATCGACGTCCTGATGGACGACCGCGATCAGCGTCCCGGTTTCAAATTCAAAGACGCCGACCTGATCGGGCTGCCCATCCGTATCATTATCGGCGGCAAAGGACTTAAAGCGGGGAACTCCGAAATCAAACTGCGAACAGATTCTGAGGCGACGAAAGTGCCCATCGGTGAAACGTGTGAATACGTGCGCAGGTTGGTGGCGGCGAATTGATCTGACACCTGATTGCACTCTCTTCGATTCTTGCGGCACGCCTTCCACTAAGACTCGGGCAGGTACAGAAAAACCGTTTTCGGCAGGGGAGTCATCCACCCCGTTCGCACTCCCGCGCGTCTGAGAGCTCGGCCGACCCACGAGTTGCACGTGTTCATGCAGTGGTAGGTGCCATGGGCCTCGAAGAACGCATCGTTCCATGAATATCCGGCTGATTCGATTGGCATGTTGCGAGCGTTCCCGTCCGTTCGGAAGGAGCGAATAACGAAATCGGCAAGTTCAGCATATTGCTGCCTGGAGATTCGGACCGATCGAGTGTTCTCGTTTGTTGTGACCGCAGACTTCATCGTCACATGCAGACACGATTCGGACGGCCAGAACAAGGCATTCGCGGCCGTCGACATCT
>JBDONA010000652.1:0-7500 GCA_039831575.1 Fuerstiella sp.
GGAACCTGGACGCGACCAGTCGCTGTTTCGTTCATCTCTGCAACTCAATGGTTTGGGAGTCGGTCACCGGATCGGAGCCTCCGCATCCGCCACCAACGGCGAAGCAATACACGAAAGCTGGCCTGCCGTGGTTTGAGTACTACGATGACTCATTCGCCGCTGTCAGTGGTACGGCCGCCCTGGCTGGGATGAAGAGCGTCGCTCAGCTGAATAGCGAGAAGGGGCAGGTTGTTCTACCTGAGAATGATGCAGTCACTCCTGACAATGTGGTCGTTTACCGCAAGGGGCTGCAGCAGGGGCAAGTCCGCGAGGGTGCTTTTTGAATTGACTTCGACCAACGGAGGGATGCCCCTCAATGCCGAAGTTCATGGTCTCTGCCACAATGCAATTGAACATTGTTCACGCTGGAACATCGCCTAGTCGCCAGCAGTTCTCACCCGGCTGGGAATGCACTGCTTCGTAAGGATTGGACGTGGAAGCAGTGCGGAGTCCTACTGCATGGGCCTCTGAACACAGATGCGAGGCTCAATCCTCCAAGTCACGGTTCGGATCCTGCATGTCCCTCAGCATCTCAACGACTTCTTTGAATCCTTCTTTGCACTGCTCCGAAACTTTGCCGACATCCTGCTGGGTGGAATCGATGGCGTGCAGTACCTCTGCCTTCTCCGCCCCTTCAAGAACAGCCTTGGCATGCAGCCGCGCGGCTCGCTTCATCCATGGACCGATTTTGTCCATACCTTCTTTATGCATCGCCTCTGTGAACAGAACGTGATCATCTTCGCTGGCGTGGACGCTGATTGGTGGAAGTCGTGGCATGGGGTATGACTATCCGATCTGCTGGTGCTATGCAATGTAATCAGACTCGAAATACACATTTAAAGATCCGAAAGGACTCCTATAATATACTTGCGATTCTAAACGCATCCATATACAGTCTCAGAATAGAACACAGGAACATCCCCTTCAGGAAGGAAACGGACCATGGCATCGTTGAGTAAAGAAGGCCCAAAGAACTGGCGGATTCAGTTCATGGACATTCACGAGTCAGGAAAACGCCGCACTCTTCGTGTATCGGGATTGACGAAAAAGCAGGCCGAAGACGTTCGCCGGCACGTTGAGAACATCATCAGCGCCAGGTTACAGAAGACTCGGCTGGAAGATGCTGATGCTGCGTGGCTTGGAAGTCTGACAGACAAGTTCCACGCCAGGCTGGTCAAGGTTGGACTCGAAGAGCCACGCGAAACGGAGGGGCCGGAAGTCAAACCAGAACAGCGGACGATGTCTCTCGGCGAGTTTCTTGATGACCATTACGCGGCGGGGAAGACGGCCAAAGGTAACAAAGCAGCTGAGTTGACGGTGCGGAAATGGTTCAGTTCGATGAAGTATTTGAAGGAAGTGTTCGGGGTGGATACGCCAATCAACTCACTTACACATGAGGACGCATATCAGTTCGGGAAGTGGTTGGATGAACGCCGAATCAAGGCGACACCAGACAAACCCAAAGGCCAGCCGATGGCTGAGAATGCCAAGCGTAAGCACATGGACAATTGCAAGGTGTTCTTCAACGCTGCAAAACGACGTGGATTGATCGATTTCAATCCGTTTGAGCATCAGGTTTCCAGCACGAAGCCGAATCGGAAGCGTGACTTCTTCGTCACCAGAGAAATGGCGGAGAAGGCGATCATGGCCGCTCCGGACGCTCAGTGGCGACTCCTGATCGCGTTATGGCGATACGCCGGACTTCGCAAGATGGAAGTCATGTGGCTGACGTGGGACGACGTCCTGTGGGATCAGGGCAAGCTCAGAGTGTACGCCCAGAAGACAGCACACCACGAAGGCAAGGATATCCGGTACGTTCCACTCAGGGACATCAGAGAGCACCTCGAAGCCGTGTACGAACTGGCTCAGCCGGGTGACTCACAGATCATTACCCGATTCTCAGCCACCAATTCGAATCTCGACAAGCCGTTCAAGTCGATCCTTCACCAGGCGGGGCTGGTTCCCTGGCCGAAGTTGTTTCAGAATATGCGGGCCAGCTGCGAGACCGAATGGCTGAATGACGGTCACCCGGCCCACGTCGTGGCGGCATGGATCGGACATTCAGTAAAGGTCCAGCGGGACAGTTATGCCCAGATCACAGATGGTCACTTTGAAGCATTCAATAGCCTCAAAGTGAGCCAAGACAAAAACCGCTCACTATGCGCCTCAGATGACGTCGGATCTAATGGGATGAGGCGAGAAATGAGTGAACAGGCGGTCAGCCAGCCACCCGTGAAAACGCAGGAAACCCCGGAAAACACTGGGTTTACCGGGGTTTCAGGTAGCGGTGGAGGGATTCGAACCCCCGACACGCGGATTATGATTCCGCTGCTCTAACCGACTGAGCTACACCGCCAGTTAAGGGGAATCGGTCGATGACCAATCCCGCCGGATGGGACCCGACGTCGGTACATCGGGTTCAGCTGAGGGTGAAGTTTAGCAGAATCTGCGAGACCCTCAACTTCCCACCGATGCGTTTTCAGGGTAATCGGAGGTTCTGAGTCATCTGTGGCCGCTTCAATTCCCGATGCACCATGCGCGGAGCTCGTGGCGACCAGTCTTGTCGCGGCATGATGTGGTCGAAGCAATGGTGTGTCGGCTTAGCGTCTGGTCGTCGCGACGAAACGAAACACGACCATAAGATTCCCGAACGGCGCTTTCACGTCGTCCTGCATTCCGTAAGGGCAGAGGCGACCAGCGTTCTGACACAGGCCAGTACCTTTGTCAGCTGTTGCCTGCTGTGAGCGACCGTCAGGGTGAGTCTCAGGCGTGAGGTGCCACTGGCGACCGTGGGTGGGCGGATTGCGGGAACGAACCAGCCGGCATCCATCAGTTCGGACGAGATTCGGACCGCCGATTCTTCGTCGCCCAGCAGAATCGGGACAATCGGAGCCACACCGGAATCGACGGTTTGCAATCCCAGTTCGCTGGATTGCTGGTGTGCGAACGGCGTCAACCGGGCCAGATCCTGTCGGCGTTGGGGTTCGTTGCGCACGATTCGCAGTGACTGAAGCATTGCTGCGCAGATGGCGGGTGGCAGTGCTGTGGAAAAGAACTGAGATCTGGCCGTGTTTCGCAGCCAGTCAATCGTGGTGGCATCCGCTGCTACAAAACCGCCCAGTCCGCCCAGCGCTTTGCTCATCGTTCCCACGCGGGCGAGGACGCGGTGTTCCACATTGCACAAGTCGCACGCTCCGCGACCGTGGTCACCGAGAACTCCGGTGCCGTGAGCTTCATCGACGATCACCAACGCGTCGTGTCGTTCTGCTATTTCACAAATCAGACCCAGGTCCGGGACACGACCGTCCATACTGAACACACCGTCGATCACGATAAACACCTGTCCGTATTCGCCTCGGCGCCGCCGCAGTGATTCCTCTAACGACTCAAGTCGGTCACCGCGATACACGAGCATTCGCCCCTCACAGGATCGACAGGCGTCAATAATGCTGGCGTGGTTGTCGCGATCGCAGAAGACCGCGTCATCGGTCTGGACAAGACTGCTGATGAGACCAAGATTCGCGCCGAATCCTGTGGGGAACAGCAGGGCGGCTTCCGTATCTTCGAACGTCGCCAACGCGTCTTCCAACGCTTCGTGCCACTGACTTCGTCCACAGACCAATGCACTGGCGGTCGCCCCGACCTGCGAGGCGAAGACTTCACGAACCTGGTCACAGCAGCTGACCTCATGCGCCAGATTCAGGTAATCGTTGCCTCCAAAGTTCACCAGTTCCCGTCCGCCGATGCGACACAAACCGCCCGGCAGACAATCAACCGTACGCGTTGTGCGTCGTTGTCCCAGGGCATCAAGTTCCGCAAGTCGTTGCTGAAGTTGTCGTTGAAATTTCATCTTGCTCATTCGAATCGCCATTCCGGAGTCGCCGAATCGAATCTGCGGCAGCGAGCCGTTGATCCCACGTCACAGTGGAAGAGTCGAAAAACACGTTCTTCCCGGCAGTTGTCGCAAACGGTGAATTCACCGCTGACGACACGGGTCACGACGCCGCGATTGTTGCTGACCGGCCCTTCATAATCCAGGTACATCAGACGGTGATTTGGCAATGGTTCTGCGGCAATCCAGGCGGTGGGCTCGACAGGACTCAGCAATCGCCACGCCGCCAACACATCGCCCTGCTGCATCAGCAGATCCCAGTGAAGGAATGGGTGATCATGTTCCAGGATCACGAAGCGAGATCGTTGTTGTTGTGAAGTCATGTTACGAAAAAAGCCCCGGCCTTGCTCTGACCGGGGCTTGTGCTTTCACGTCGGGAGATACCTCAGACTTAGACGAGTTCACGGATGGGGTCACGTGTGTCGACCAGGAATTGAGGACGCCCTGCCGGATCGTCAATCGTGGTGGTCATCGGATTGATACCAAGATTGTGGTAAGCCGTTGCCACAATTTCCTGCATATCAACCGGGCGACTGATGGGTCGTTCGCCCAGACGGTTGGTGGCCCCGATGGCCTGGCCGGTTTTCATACCGCCACCTGCCATCAACGCACAGCTGACCTGTGGCCAGTGGTCACGGCCGGCCCCCTTGTTGATTCGTGGTGTACGACCAAATTCGCCCCAGACAAGGACGGTCACATTGTCCAGCATGCCACGTTCGTCCAGATCCTGAACAAGTGCACTGACGGCCTGATCCAGCTTTGTGCCATGGTCACGTACCAGATCGAAGTTTGCGCCGTGGCTGTCCCAGCGACCGTACGACAGGGTGACCGAGCGGACACCCGCTTCCACCAGACGGCGAGCCATCAGGATATGGTCGTTGCAGGTCGGGGCTCCGTCGTATTGATATTTGTACGGCTTGCCGTCTCCGTAGCGTTCGCGAACTTCCGCGGGCTCCTTGGAAATGTCCAGGGCATCGGCCAGTTTACTGGAAGTCAGGACACCGAAGGCCGCCTGAGTAAACGCATCCACGCCGTTCATGACGCCCGTGGCGTCCACGCTTCGCTTCAAGCCGTCCAGACCGGTCAGCAGTTGTTTGCGATTCTGCAGCCTTTCCAGTGTCACGCCGTTGAGCTTCAGGTCATTCATGCCGTCACCGCCGGGGCGAAACGCCTGATAGCCAGCACCCAGAAAACCGGGCGCGCCGGGTTCTGACCAGGGACCATGTTTGGTCTTATTGGCCAGCGCGACTGTTGGGGGAATCGCGGGATCCGATGGACCACGAAGTTTCGCCAGCGTACTGCCGATGCTGGGCCGACCGCCGATCGAAGCCAGGCTGCTCCGATTCCAGCCGCTGAAGCACTGAAACGCATCGTGTCCACCGGAACAGCCGACAACTGATCGAATCACGACCAGCTTATCCATCATCGCTGCCAGTTTTGGAAAACACTCGCCAATCTGGATGCCGGGTACGGCGGTGCTGATTGGAGAAAACTCGCCGCGGATCTCGGCAGGAGCTTCGGTTTTGATTTCCCACATATCCTGGTGAGGCGGACCGCCACCAAGGAAGATGTTGATGATGGACTTCTGAGTCTTCGGCGCGGGCGCAATGGATTCGGCGCGCAGGAGGTCGGTCAGCGTCGTGCCGCCCACGGCCCCCATCGACAGTCCGCCAATTTTCAGGAAGCTGCGGCGAGAAACACCGTCGCAGTACTTTGTCTTGTTTCCGAGGATGGTCAGCATCTGGCACCTCGTCGATACCGATTGTTAACGCAATCGTGGTGGTGGGATTGACTGGGGAGGGAGGGAGTTCGGCGACCGTTGGAAAATGATCGCCTTGTTCGCAGTTTATCGTCGCACAGAATCCAATGACTTTGATTGTTGAGCGGTCAACGGAAAACCCGTCACAGACAGCATTTACGATAACCAAGTATAAACTGCCCAAAAACGCTCGTCAAGAACATCCGCATCGGGGACGAGCTTCAGAGACGATTAGCCACTGATTTTGACCTTTTTTCAGTGGTCCATGCCTGAAAACGCCCCCTCCCCGACAACGATCACTTTGCTGAACCGCGGTCGCTAACACATTCCCAACTCTGGTCCACGGAACGCTGACCTGCGTAACGGGCCACGATTCGGCGATGCGAGTCGTGTCAAACCGAACCCGTTATCTCCGATCTCCGGATTTCGGTACACGTTCATCGGAAGGGCGGTCACAGCGGCAATCCCATCGTTATACTGCCGAACCAAAGACTGGTGGCAGGTGTCGCCAATTCGTGACTACACTGTATTTTCCATGATCTCCGGCGAAATATTTCATGTCCGATCGACGAAATCTGTTCAATAAAGTTTGGGACCTTCACGACGTTCGCACATTGCCGAACGGTCAGACTCAGCTGTTCATCGGACTGCATCTGATTCATGAAGTGACCAGCCCTCAGGCATTCGAGATTCTGCGGGACCGCGACCTGAAAGTTGCCTATCCAGACCGAACGATCGCAACTGTTGATCACATCGTGCCCACGATCAATCAGTCACGACCGTTTCTGGATGGTCTGGCTGAGAAGATGATGTCGGCCATCGAACAGAATTGTGACGAGTTCGGAGTGACTTTGCTGGACCTGAAAGATGGTCGACAGGGAATCGTACACGTTGTTGGTCCGGAGCAGGGACTGACGCAACCGGGCATGACCATCGTCTGCGGTGACAGTCACACCAGCACCCACGGAGCATTCGGCAGCATCGCGATCGGTATCGGCACCAGCAATGTGGCTCAGGTGCTGGCGACTCAAACGATGTTTCTGAGCCGCCCGAAGGTGCGGCGAATCGTCGTGAATGGCGAACTTTCGCCAGGCGTCTATGCGAAGGACGTGATTCTTCACATCATCCAGCAGCTTGGCGTGCAGGGCGGAGTCGGCTATGCCTACGAGTATGCCGGCACCACAATTGACGCCATGTCCATCGAGGAGCGCATGACCGTTTGCAACATGAGCATCGAAGGCGGTGCTCGCTGCGGCTATATCAATCCTGACGAAAAGACCGTTGAGTATTTGCGAGGTCGCCCGTCTGTGCCGACCGGCGACGAATTCGAACGAGCCGCGGAGTGGTGGCTGACACTGGCGTCGGGTGACGACGCGGAATTCGATGACGAAGTTGTTTACAACGCTGCCGACATTGAGCCCACCGTGACATGGGGCATCACTCCGGCTCAGTCCGTCGGCGTGAGTCAACCGCTGCCAAAAGTAGCCGACTGTGCCGCCAGTGAGCAGACGTTGATCAAAGAGGCTCTGGAGTTCATGGGCCTTGCTGAAGGTGAGCCAATCAAAGGCACGCAGATTGACGTCGCCTTCATCGGGTCATGTACGAATTCACGAATGTCGGATCTGCGAGAAGCCGCTCGAATTGTTGCCGGGCATAAAGTGGCGGATAATGTGAAAGCCATTGTTGTGCCAGGCTCACAGCTGGTTCGCGAACAGGCAATGCAGGAAGGACTGCACGAAGTCTTCGAAGCCGCAGGTTTTGAATGGCGTGAAGCCGGGTGCAGCATGTGCCTGGCAATGAATCCGGACAA
>JBDONA010000611.1:0-1800 GCA_039831575.1 Fuerstiella sp.
TCGCACCAAAAAAGAGTAGCCACCTGTGGAGGCTGACTCGTTGGCAGGAATGCTCTAATCGCAATAATGCACTTGCGAACGCTAGTCGTCCTTCCGTTCAGTATCCGCATCGATGGAGCTGTGGAGCACACGAAAGCCCAGGCGGGAGTACACGTCGATGTACAAATAACGGAAGCGGAACCCCGAACTAGTGGGAAAGCCAATACTGCCGCCCCGGATCACCTTATCCTCTCCCGATGCCGCACCAGTCGGATCCGTCACTGAGCCGCTCGGGTAATCCCCCTGCCAGTCCTGGCACCATTCCCAAACATTTCCGTGCATGTCATACAGACCCCACGCATTCGGCTTCTTACCACCCACGGGATGTGTCGTGTCCTCGTCGTCCCCGGCGTCGTCGTACCAGCCGTAATCACCCAGTACACTGTTACCGAAGCTGTATTTCGTCGTCGTCCCCGCGCGGCACGAGTACTCCCACTCTGCCTCGGTCGGCAATCGGTACACATGACCCGCCGCTTTTTCCTCAGGCAGTTCACTCAGCTTCCGGCAGAACTCCACCGCGTCGGTCCAACTGACCTTCTCAACTGGGTTCTGCGGCCCTTTGAAATAGCTTGGGTTACTGCCCATCACCTTCTGATATTGCTCCTGCGTCACCTCGTACACGCTCAAATAAAATGGTTTCGTGATCTTTACCTGGTGCCGGGGGTCGAGCACCAGTGGGTCCGCAGCCGAGCTGCCCATCTGGAACTCACCAGCAGGAATCGGGACCAGCAGCATGCCGACGCTGTTAACGACCGGATCGCCCAATGCCAGCTGAGCGGGGGTCATCTGTTTCTTGACCGTGGCCGCATCCGGTGTCTTCGCAACGGGCGGCGATGGAATCAGTCTTCCGAAGGCGCGGAAGATTCCGCTCAGTGCACCACCGGCCTTCTCAGCAGGTGTCTTGGCTGGGGATGTCTTCGCAATGTTCGACGCAACCTGCTTGTCGGTTGTCACATCCTGAGCCTGATCGTCAACAACCTTTGCCGGTGTCTTGGCGACGGGTGACACAACCTGCGCATCTGTTGTCGCAACTTTCTGCGGCTGAGTTTGATTGCCACCAGACGCCGCATCGGGTTTTGCAGGCTGCTCCGCCGGAGGAGTCTTGGCTGGTTCGGTGGCTGAATCACAACCAAGCATCGCGAACAGCAGCAGAACAAGTGGCGAGATTCTCATGATGGCGACCTTTCTTCGATGACCTTAGGCAAAACCGAACTTCTTCATGCTGCTGGCATGGCGTCAGAAGTCCTGCCGCGAATCATACCGTCTTGATCGCCTACCCACCAATTCCGTGATCCACGTTACGGAAGGCCACACATGGACACGAAACCAACGACGGAAGAACTACGCCAGCGGCTGCGGGAACGGCGACTCGAGCGAGTCCGGGAACTTGCGGAGGAGCGAATCCGTCAGGGGGAGAACCGCGAGGAGGCGATGAGGAAAGCTTGGCTGGCGCTGTGGGATGATGCCCGTGGGCGTGTCCGTGTTGGCTTCGCCGACGGGGACAACGACGAGTAGTTTTCGTAACATTGGGCGGCGGTCTCGGTCGGGCCGTTGCTTTTCCTTTGGACAGAACAAATGCAGGAAAACCTACCAATGAACGATCTGTTAATCGCCTCCACGGTTAAGTTGATTGAATCGGACACCTGTCTAGGAGGCCAGGGCGTGTTGGTTCGGGGAGGGCTGATTCTCACGGCTTCCCATTGTCTCAAGTGGGACTACGACACGGGTACACGGGCTACCTTGGGGGACCATCTCTTTGTT
>JBDONA010000053.1:0-1797 GCA_039831575.1 Fuerstiella sp.
CCCGCTGCGCTTGACATTGGACCCGGCTCACCGACCGGAATGACGTTTGGCTACGGAGCAAAATTTCCGGCGAAGTATCAGAACGCGTTGTACGCACTCGACTGGAGTTGGGGCAAGCTGTATGCCGTCCACCTGGAACCCAATGGTTCTTCCTACAAGGCAACCAAGGAGGAGTTCGTTATTGGAGCACCTCTTCCGATCACGGATGCCATTATTCATCCACAGGACGGCGCGATGTATTTCACCATCGGCGGGCGACGCGTTCAGTCGGGCCTGTACCGCGTGACTTATGTCGGCGATGAATCAACCGAGCTTGTGCAAGCCACGACAACGGACAGCGCCGCACGGAACATTCGTCACACTTTGGAGGCATTCCACGGCAAACAGGACCCCACAGCAATCAAGGTTGCGTGGCCTTACCTGGCGAACGATGACCGCTTCATTCGTTTTGCGGCGCGCACAGCGATTGAACATCAGCCGATGGAAACATGGGCAGGCAAGGCACTGGCCGAATCTGATCCTGCGAAACAGGCCGAAGCGTTGCTGGCACTTGCCCGCGTCGCCGGCGTCTGTCCTCAGCATCGAACCGACGAGACACCGGACGTCGACATCTCAATGAAAGACAAGCTGCTGGCGAAGATTACGTCGATCGATTCGTCAACTCTGGGGTTGTCGCAACAATTGACGCTGCAGCGGGCGACACAGATTATTCTGAACCGTTTCGGTCGACCGGATGATGCTACGGCTCAACAGCTGATTGACAGCTTCGGTCCGCTGTTCCCTGCGGAATCCACTGAGTTGAACTGGTTGTTGTGTGAAACGCTCGCGTGGCTGCAGTCACCGAATGTCGCGGGCAAGGCCATGGCACTGATCCATGCAGCCCCGACTCAGGAAGAGCAGATGCAATATGCTCGCTCGATTCGCATGGTGACAGCCGGGTGGACACCGGAATTGCGCACAGCTTACTTTGAGTGGTTCCTGAAGGCTGCCAACTACAAGGGTGGTGCAAGTTTCGAAAAGTTTATCGAATTCATTCGTGACGACGCAGTTGCATCGCTGAGCGATACGGAAAAGGAATCCATGGCGGAGCTGCTGGCGAAGAAGCCGGAGAAGAAGTCAGCACTGGAAAACCTGGGAGAAATCTTTGTTGGACGAAGTACGACGGAGTGGACTCTTGACGAACTCTCGGCCGCCGCACGCACCGGTTTGAGGAAACGAGACTTCACGAATGGTCGGCGGATGTTCGCAGCCACCGGGTGTTACGCCTGCCATCGCTTTGCAGATCAGGGCGGCATGACGGGACCGGACCTGACGTCCGCCGGACGTCGTTACTCAGCCCACGACCTGCTGGATCAGGTCATCAACCCCAGCAAGGTTATTAACGATCAGTTTTCCGCGGTCCAGGTCCTGACACTGGACGGCATTATTCACTCCGGCGTGGTGGTCAATTTGAATGGGGATAAAATAACACTCAACACCGATCTGACCGACCCCAACAAACGGGTAAGTGTTAAACGCCAGGAAATCGAAGAAATGTTTGTGTCGAAAACTTCACCGATGCCGACCGGACTCTTCAATCGAATGACCAAAGAAGAAATTCTTGATTTGATTGCCTACCTCATCAGCGGGGGCGATGCGCAGCACAACTTCTTTGTAAACTAAGTGCATGCGAACCTGAAGTACTCTCCCTCTGGGAGAGTCGGGCGATCAGGCCCGGAGAGGGCAAATCCCGTTGGTCAACGCATCGGATTTGGTGCGACGCAGGAAACCCTCCCCGGCCGCTACCGCGTCCGACCC
>JBDONA010000196.1:0-1796 GCA_039831575.1 Fuerstiella sp.
AATGTCGCTCAGGAACAGGCCGTCTTTGGTGGCCGGGGCGTCAGCGGCAGGTAAGTCACTTTTGGTGAGTGGGCTTTGCAGTTCCCAGCGTTTGCCGTCACGGGTCCAGATAGCAGCGACATTCACTGCAACCTCCTCATCCGGTCTGCGGCCACCTTCTCCCCCGGCCGGAGGATGAACGAGTGCGTGCGGACGGATTCGGGTGGGACGGTAGCCGCTGGCACGCAGTGTCTCGACAACTTCCAGAAACTGAACCCACGGCATGTCCTGACAAAATGCGAACCGCTCTGTAATCAGTCCCTGAGCCGCTTCAACCCTGGCCCGGTCTGCCGGTTGTACGTCGACCCACGCAGCATCAAGCGGACCATCGTGCCAATCCGGTTCCAGTTGTTGATCCAGTACAGTTTCCAGGTGCTCAACAGCGGCGGTCCTGTGCTGCTGCAACACAGGAAACAGCTTTCTGTCGGATACGCTGTCCGCAACCAGCACAAGTTCCGTCAGCCGTTCAGGATCGTCCTGGGTGTAATCGGCCAGCAGGGAAGTCGCGAGTGTCAGCGCCAGTTCTCCACGATCCGGGTCTTGAAAAATGTCAGCCAGTGGGGCGACAAGACTGGCCGCCACCGGACGCAACTGTTCCTTATATTCGCCAATGTATTCCGGGCTGACGGCCACCAGTTGTTCGCCAATGAATCGGGCGAAGGCCGGGTTCCGCCATCCCACAGCGTCGGCCGCATCACCATTGGCAGCAGACTCGCTTTCCGGATCAAACATTGCCAGGGCACAGGCGGCATGAAATCGCTGTCCGTCCGACTGTTGATCGTCCAGAGCGCGTTCCCAGTAGAATGGAACCAGTGTCTGTTTGTGCGGTTCCAGCAGACGGCTCACCGGGCCAAACTGGATGGGCGCGACGGTCAGCAGACGTTCCCGCAATACGTCCAGCACATTCTGATCGACGGTTTGTCCGGGAGCGACCAGGGCCAGACCCGCGTGCAGTCGGGCGTTCGAGTCTTCCGGCGAATCAGCAAACGCCCCCTGCAACAGCGGGTCAGCCCAGGCGCGAAAGCCCTTCAGTTTTTCGATGGTTCCTCTGACGACAGCCGTATCCGCCGTCAGCAGCCCATCGACGAGTCGTTCGGATTCAGCCTGATTACGCCGTTCATCGGCCTGCCGCGTGAAGCCAACGCCCGCTGCGGTCATGACGCACGCCACGGCGATGGCGATTACAGATCTCAGCCCGTGCACACCTGCAGCCCGCTTCATCAGCTTCTGCTGAGGCTCAGTCCACTGCTTCTTCTCTGTCAAAGTGCGGATGCTGCCCCATTCCATCAAAGATGGCAGGTGCCGATTTTCCGGCTTGGCGTTCCACAAAGCCGTGCGTTCGGCCAGTTTCAGTTCCGCTCGACCTTTGCGAGTTTCCTGCTGTTTGCGAGTCAGCCAGGTCTGTAACGAGGGCACCAGATAGTCGTGGGTCAGTTGATAGAACTTTGACCCGGGATCGCTGCCGGATTCGGTCTGTACACCTTCCGGATCGGTCGGTGTGATCAGCCGCAATTCCCCGTCCAGGATCCGCAGCAAAGCATTGAAGTCATTGGGACGGTTGCCGTAACCCGAGACTTCCAGCAGTTCCGCATGTGACTTCATGTGGCCTTTGATGTCAGAGCCAACTTCCGGCAGCAGGGCCTTCAGGACTTCCCGTGCGGCCTGCTGATGCAGGCGATGGTCGGGATTCGCGTGCAGTGTGCTGAATGTCTCTTCCAGAAAGTTGACACCCACACCTGCCGTACCGCCCACAGCTT
>JBDONA010000793.1:0-1795 GCA_039831575.1 Fuerstiella sp.
GGCCACGCTGACGCGACTCGCGAAGACCCGCCTCTCCAGCGTCAGCAAGGATGTGCGTGCCCAGGTGGAGAAGACTCAGAAGAAGGCGAAGAAGTAGTTTTCGCGGCCGGTAGGAACCTTGTCGTTACCCACAAAACGGGTTGTTATTCTTACAAGCTTAGTGTCGTGCCTTGCCTGATTTTGTTCGGTGTTCAGGAGTTATGCGTTTGCAGAAATTTCAAGTGTAGGATGGAGCGTCGCGTCCAGGAGGACGAGTAATTTCGCGCCGTGCTGCCAGGACTGCAGGATCGGTCAGATGTAGTGCACGGAGGTGTGACATGACTGGCATAGTGGAAACCGAGTCCTGGGCAAGTGAGACGTTTGGTGCGTGTGAGCTTGGAGATCCGCGAAGAACCAGACGACTGATGCGGGTCGCTCAAAGAATTGCCGAACGTCCTGCCGGAAGTTTCCCCACTCAGATGCCCGAGTGGGCGGAGTTGAAAGCCGCCTATCGGCTCTTCGCCGCTGATGGTGTCACGTTTCGTGCCGTGGCTCTTCCGCATTGGGAACAGACACGAAACGCGGCTTCCGGAAAAACGCTCGTCATCTGTGATACGACGGAACTCAATTTTGGTAGTGATCGTGAAGGGCTCGGCCGAACTGGCAATGGCATTGGTCGTGGATTTCTGTTGCACAACGCATTGATGGTGGATGCTGAAACGCATTCGATTCTGGGTGTTGCCGGTCAGACGATTCATTATCGCCCGAGGCGGAAATACGGTAAGCAGAACAGTTCGCAGAGTCTCAATCGAGACCGTGAATCCCAGGTGTGGGGACACGTGATCGACGATATCGGACGGCCATCTGACGATGCTCGCTATGTTTATGTTTGCGATCGTGGTGCAGACAACTTTGAAGTGTTCTGCCGCCTGCTGCAACAGGGAGACGATTGGGTCGTGCGTGCCAAGAAACAGAAACGGAATCTGTTGACACCTGCCGGTGAAACAGTCTCGCTGCCCGATTTTCTTCCGCGTCTGTCGCTGTTGGGAGCTTACAATCTGAATCTGCGGGCACGACCACAACAGCCCGCGCGAGTTGCGCAAATTGAAGTTCGGAGTGCACGTGTGCTGATGCCGGTGCCGCACCACAAAAGCCCGTGGGTGAAATCGCTTGCTCCGAATCCAGTGGCCATGCACCTGGTGCATGTGCGAGAAGTGAATGCTCCGGCGAAAGCGGAACCCGTCGAATGGTTGTTGTGGACTTCGTTGCCGGCAGATACTTTTGAACAGGCGTGGTCGGTGATCGAAGATTATGAATCCCGCTGGCTCGTCGAGGAATACCACAAAGCTCTCAAGAGTGGTTGTCAGGCGAAAGCACGTCAGCTGCAATCGGCATCGCGACTGGAACCGGTCGTCGGGCTGCTGTCTGTTGTCGCCATACACTTGCTTCAACTGAAAACGATGGCCGTGACTGACCCCACACGTGCGGCTCGTTCGGTCGTGCCACCGTTGTGGCTGGCAATGTTGAAAGCTGCCCGCGGGCGTCGGTTGCGGCGCGTTCACGATCTTACAATACGGGACTTCTACCGCGAAGTGGCAAAGCTCGGCGGCTTCCTCGGCCGTAAATCCGATGGTGAGCCCGGTTGGATCACGACCTGGCGCGGTTGGGAAAAACTCGCCACTCTCGTTCGTGGAGCAGAAATTGCTCAAAACCTTAATCTCCGAACCTAATACTTGTGGGTAACGACAAGGTGCTTGCACGCACCACGTTGCGCGACCGATTTCATTCATCATTCCGACACGGCGATCGATGATCC
>JBDONA010001150.1:0-1792 GCA_039831575.1 Fuerstiella sp.
AAATCCACCTCAATGCGTGCCGCTGCCTGAACGTTGATCCGAACACCGTATTCGGCGTTGTTGTTGATCGAATTCTGGCGGATCTTGAAGTCCAGACGGTCGTCAACGGAGTTCTCAGCGTACAGGTCGAAACCATCGCTACCACTGTTAGTCGCTCGGTTGCCTTCCAGAATGACAGAGTTTAATGATCCGTTTTCTGTTCGTCGGAAATGAAATCCATCGAGCTTATTGTTGCCAAAGAAGTTATCGATGACTTCCAGATCCTGGATTCTGGTACGTTGAGTCAACAGGAATGTCATGCCGTGACCGTCGTTGGCATGACTATCGACGCCAATATCGTTATTCCGAATGATTGATTCAAACAGTAGGGCCGACGAGTCCACGGGGAAGATGTCGCTCTCAAGCGTCACGAAAATACCATCACCAGCCCACGCTGTCTGAGGGTCGAGGTCATCTGTGCTGTCACGAATGACATTGTTGATGATTCTGAAAGACCCTGTGCCAAGGTCCAGCACCTCGATGGCAACACCGGCTTCACCGTTGTTGAACAGGATATTTCCATCCAGTGGGACCCCATTGAATTGCGGATTTTCAACGCCGTTTCCGAGTGTTTCCACTCCGGACCCAACATTGACATCAAAGCTGATGTCGCGGGCGCCAGGCAGTGACGTGGGCGTTGCCAGTGGCAATGTTTCGCCAACGCCATAGCTGTGTGATTCAATATGAATACCCTTGGCAGTGTTTCCACTGATGTCATTTCTGATGATATCCCCGGAAAACGCTGTGCCGGTCTCCAGATCCACATAGACACCCGCAGCGCGGTTCCCGGTGATCGAATTTCCGCTGACCATCTGCTCCAGGGTGTCGCCGGACGGTGTCATTTCGGAAAGCTCAATCCAGTGTCCGCCTCCAGTGTAGGCACCATTGGGCTGACTGCCATTCAGCGAGAAGGTGTCAGCATCCAGTCGGGTAATACTGAACGTGCCCTGAGCAGACGTGTTTCCGTTGACGTCCAGAATACGAACCCGGTCTCCGGTAGTCAGCTGATGGGCAATCGACGTGATGACGATTTCACCCGCAAGCGGGTTCGACGCATCGGTGATCAGGTTGGTGGTCCAGACGGCTAATCCGTCATCGGTATCGTAAGTCCCAAGGGTGCGAGCGTCCGTTCCATCCAATTCAAACGTGTCAGTGTCAATAAAGTTGATCTTAAAGATTTCAGTGCCGGCAATGCCCGTACCCTTGGCGCCGCTCACGCGCACACGATCACCGGTGGTCAGGCCATGCCCGCTGGAAGTGATCCGAAAATTCCCGCCTTGCAGTCGTGCATTCTGTGCTGTCGTAAACGAACCCGTTGGAACCGCACTCAGAGTGACCGTGTTTGCCGCTGTGTCCACCGACGCCACCGTGAACGATTCCGAGGCCGTATCGTCGTCCGTCAGCACCACACTTTGTCCGGCAAGGAATAGCGACGCATTGCTCACAGTCAGGACCGCTGCTGCCGCGTCCACCGTCAGCATCACATTCGGATCGTTAATCTGTGCGACCCGTCCCGTAGGCGATGTTGCCCCGACATCAATCGTCACGAACCCCTGGGGTGTGTTACCCAGGAAATCCGGGACATACCATGCTCCACCGGCATTGTAGTTGATGCCCGTTGATATACCGGCAATGAATGGTCTGGCGTCGACAGGTGTTCCGTCCAGGTTGCGTAGCTCAAAGGTGTCGTTGGAAAGACGGACAATTTGAAACCGACCGTTTCCGGGATGATTGACACTAGCGTTATGGTTGG
>JBDONA010001021.1:0-1792 GCA_039831575.1 Fuerstiella sp.
TGAGTTGCAGAGATGAACGAAACAGCGACTGGTCGCGTCCAGGTTCCAATCATTAAATGCGTAGGGATCGTCGTAAATCTCCTGCTGCATTCTCCCACCTGGAGCCAGACCCATGTCCGGCGCAGAACGAGAGCATTCCACATCCATATCTAAACCACACGCTATGGATGCTGGAGGGTCGTACGATTTCTTTGGAAAACGCCTTTCGAACACGCTTCGCTTCATTGGATACACTGCCAATTGCAGGCCACCATGCTCAGCCCGACCAGCGAGTTGTTCTTCTGCGGAATATCCTGCCCCCAGCGGCATCGCCACGAATTGACGGATGAGACCTTTCTCAACGACGTATCCATCGAGCCACGGTTGCGTTGGCGCGACGAGGTAGTCTTGTGGCCGGCGGCGTAACCCGTCTGCCCATTCGTTGCCGGTCACAGCACAGTGTTTTCCGGTGGCGATTTTGATCGCGAATGGATACTCCTGATTATGATCTGGAATCGAAGCGGAATCAAAATTGAGCCACATCGCCTCCGACTGAAACATAGGCAGCATCACACCACCACGCTGCAACCATGCCGGGGGAATAGTGCCCGCATGATCGTCTACGTGTTCCAGTGGAAATGGGCCCAGACCAGGAGGCAGCGGATAGGTGCTGTCGTCATCAGGAATCCGCAGCGTTCGCTTAAACTCAATGACCAGATTTGCCTGTGGATGGACCTCCGGAAAGGAGAATTGCAATTTGTTGTTCTTAAGTTCAATCATGTTCTGGCCTTTGTCTGAGGAAAATCAAGCCTACCATTTACCATCCCGTACTTCGCGAACCAGTCGGAAGACCGCCTGATCAGGAGCGTCTTTGAGTTGCCTGAGTAGTTCGGCAAATAGCTGTGGTCGACCGCGAATTATGGACTGCAGTTCACTGGAAACCTTTCCCGCCAACGCCAACAGAACGTCGGGATCCTGGCCCAACTCGTCAGCGAGCAGGGCGATTGTCCGCTCCGAAGGTGGTGGCTGCTGACCTCGCTCAACCTTGCTCAGATAGGAGGGCTCCACGCCCACGCGGGCTGCGACCTGCCGAACGGAAAAACGTCGGTCGTCCTCACGTCGCTTTTCACGTACCGCTCGCAGGTAGTCGCCAAACTCGCTCATTCGTGTACTATATACGACACACAACACATTGCAACCGGGTTGTGAGAATAGCACGATGAAATATTCATGTTTCCGGGAAGCTCTGCGGCCTGTATACGGCGGCGAGAAAGTGTGGCGATTGGCGGGGAGTGGCTGGCGGTGAGATTGTGTAGCGCTCAGATGTACAGTTGTTGACTCTGGATTTGGTCCGGAAATGTGTCATTGTGGCGTATTTCCGGTGAATCCGGGGGAAGCAGGTGTGCCGGGTGATCACCGACAAGGAACTTTGGAGTGAAGTTCGCCGCCGGGTGCTGACGGGCGAATTGAATAACCAGACAGTGTACCGCATGCTGCATCACCCCTCGGCTTCCACCACATTCAATTCTTCTTCTGGTGAGCCAAGCATCCATTTGGTTGCGAGCAGCTTTTCTGTCGCTGCCTGATGGAAGAACTCAAAGTCATCCTTGGTGGCGAGGAAGAAGCTGAGGCACTTTCCGTCCTTCACTGGCTTCACGGCAGTGCTGTCGCTAAGCCCGTGTTGCCAGGGGGCTTGATTCTCAGCGATGATGAGCGGTCATGGCTGAGTGCCTGCGTGAAGGCAACGCTGAGATGATAAATCGTCCTCAGGTCACTCGCTTGCGGCTCCGCCGCCCTTTACTTGACGGGACTA
>JBDONA010000431.1:0-7458 GCA_039831575.1 Fuerstiella sp.
TGCCGGCCAACATTTTTGCGAATACTCACAGCGTGGGTGTCACGGTCGCCATTCCAACTTCGGAGAACCCGTTTAGCTTTGCTTTCAGTGTCATTCGCAGCGATATCGAAAGCACCTCGACAAGTACGGTGATCGCCCAAATCGCTGACAGCAATGTGACGGTCGAGGACGGCGGTCAGGTGGAAGTTGGCGAGACAGCGATTGAGGTTTCGAGCGAAGACAAGACCACTCTGTATGCGATCTCGCGCGATACCGCTGTGGCGGCCGCGACCGTTTCCGCTGCCGCGGCCGCCCCCAATGTGGACCAGGACGTCACCAATGAGGTCGAGGCATCGGTGGTGTCGAGTGTCGATGCTCAGGCACCCATGACGATTGTTGCCACGAAGGGCGACATCAACATACTCGCAACCTCTCGGGCCTATGCTCGCACCGAAAGTACGATTTGGACGGGTACGCTGGCGATCGGTTTATCTACCAGCAATTCGCATGCGGATACCCATATAACGGGGGATGGTTCGATCAAGGCCGCTGTCACGGGCAGCGACGGCACGAATCTCTTGCAAGTGCAAGCGCTGCAGGGAAACGCACGGGTCGAAGCCGCGTTCGACGGGCACGCGGAGGCGATCATTCACTCCGGTGCGGTGGGCATCAATATTCTGTCGGTTGATACCGTCAGGGCCAAGTCGAGCGCGTCCCCGCAGGTGTTTGCGTCGATCGGCGGGTTCACGCATGTCACGGCGAATCATACGGTTTTTGTACAGGCTGATGCAGAAGGACACGCCGCAGGCGAGAGCAGGCAAACCGCGGTCGGAGGCTTTTTTGCCGGGGGAGGGTTGACTCTGAACAGCAACGCCGAGCCTGTCGTTAAGGCATGGGTTGGTGACGAATCAAGCACCTACGATCAAGTGCCCGAAGGTACGCCCTCCTGGCTACCTTCGTTTGAGACCCGCGTCGAGGGCAAAGTGGGGATTACACTGCGAGCCGAGTCGTTTGTCGACGCTGCCACCGAAGCACGCATGATTGGTGGGTCCCTGCTGGTCACCGTGCTGTCTCCGGAAAGTCACGCCACCGTCAAGCCGACGGTCTCGGTGAATGTCGGGCCGGAGGCACAGCTGAAGTCGCTGAATGTCATCGAAATAGAAGCTTTCGGTGGGCTGGATCAGTCTCCGAGACCCTCCACGTTTGACGCGTCGCGGATTGATGGAGTTGAGAACACGATCGAATATGCGGATCTCCACCGACTACAGACTGGAAATGTGGTCCAGTACTCGACGGGAGTCGATGAGAACGGGGTCGATAATGATCTTGTAAGCGGACTCGAGTCTGGCAAGGAATATCAGGTTATCGTTGTTACCGACAAACTCGTGCAGCTGGGCTCACAGATTGAAAGCTCTCAGGCCAGCGTCGACGTCGATACAGACCAGTTGCAGTTTAACAGCAGAGTCGACTTTCAACAGCCGTTTACACCCGCTTCTGACCCCGCGGGGACGACCGACACGTGGGAAGATGTCATCAATCAGCCGTACCTGGACACTCACTGGTCCGGGATTGTCAGTAGCTGGGATCAGATCGTTTACCAGCCCGTAGTCGAAACAAGCCCCATCGAGGGGTTGGAGCCCGGGAAGACCTATCGAGTCAATCGCGTCAGCGACGATGCGATCATGCTTGTTGACCCGGAACAGTCTCAGAATGCTCCTCACGTGACTACCGCCGATAGCGTCACCGATGGGATGTTCTATGTCGAGAACGGCCATGGGTTCAACGACGGTCAGCATGTCACCTACAGGGCGGCCGACCCTGTCGTCTTTTCATCCGGCGTGGTCAACGTCGACGCCAGTACGGTGGTAGAGGACGATGGGGACTCCCACATAGACATTACAGAAGAGACGGACACTCCGAGTCACAGCATCTATCTCGGAAACCAGGTAAACCGTTTCCAGGATGGAGAGATCGTCAAGTACGCCGTCGCGGGGGCATCATCCGCCTGGTACGGGACGGAAGGGCCGCCGGAACCCGCCGATTCCACGGACTCGACCGATACCGAGGATGCCGACTCGGTATCTTCAGACGATTACAATACTCTGACAGGAACTCAATTCTGGACGGGCGGTGCCGCGCAAGGGGGCGGAGCCGAGAACGGTTACGCGAACTGGGCGAGTTCGGAGCCGAATGACCCTGGCAATCACTACGTGTCTATCCACGACGATGGGTTCTGGTACGACAGCAGCGGCGAATCGTCGACGTCGTCCCCCATCTACTACGTCATTGAATATCCACAGTTCATACTTCACGACGAGTCCAAAACCTGGAGCAAAGCACGCAGTTTTGCGCAGCATCAGGGAGGCTGGTTGCCGACGATCAGCTCGCAGGAAGAATGGCAGCGAGCAAAAACGGCAGCGGCCGGACAGACGGTCTGGCTCGGTGGCTCCGACGATGCCCGGGAAGACACATGGGTGTGGGATACAGGAAGTTCTCGCGATGAGCAGAGAGATCAGCAGTTCTGGAATGGAGATGACCACGGTTCTTCTCCTGTTGGTGCAGCTGTGCCCTGGGCGCCAGGTGAACCGAATGACGGCGGAAGCTTTACCGCGGTGCGCAACCGTGAGACGGCTCTCGAGATGTACGGAGATGGTCAGTGGAATGACGAAGACGACGACGAAAAGAATCGCATTCTGGTGGAAATGCCCAAGTACACGATCCGTCGGCTGTTTTCGGGCACTACTTTTCAGGACGCACGCAAGGATGCCGAGAACCATGGTGGTTGGATTGCGACCATAGGCACGGAAGAGGACAACGAGCAGGTCAAGGAGTTGCTACATGAGCAAGGGGTTGCCTCCGCGTGGCTTGGTGCGTCCAATGACCCCGTGATTCGTGGGCTCGAGAACGGCAAGCGTTACTCGATCGCGCGTTACTCGAAACCGGGGGATCCGGAACCCGAGTATGTGAGGCTCTATGAAATTGATGGCCAGGGTGAGCGCGTGGGTGGCGCTGTTGCCATCAACAATGCCGGCGTGGCGACGACGATCAACCATACTTTGATCCGCGTCACGGAACTGCCGCTGAACGTCGAGAATGAGACGGCGGAGCCGAGGACTCTGGAGTCAGGCCGTACCTACTACGTGCACAAGATTGATGATCATCATTTTTATCTGCGAGAGACAAGAGACGGAATTGATCTCCACGTCAGCAACACTGACATGGACTCGAATCAGGACAATGCCAAGATCGGGATCTCTGGATTTATCGGGATAATGGGTGTCGATCTGACCGGAGTCGGTGAGGGGCTGCAGAACCTTGTTTTTGACATCGAAAGTCTGCCTGAAAAGCAGATCCAGAATCTCGAATACAAAAGAGGTCTCCAGGCGAAACCGGATGGGACCGGCACGGCCTCCAGCTACGTGCATGGTGCGGGCGGCACTATCGAAGCGCAGTTTGTCAATCCCCGCTCAACGAGCACTGCAAATCCGCAGGTCACGATAGAGCTCGCTGCCGGGAGCCTGGTTCGGGCTGCCCGAGACATCGATATCACCGCGGTGTCGGCCGGCAACGTGGCTGCCAGCACAGAGGCCTACGGCGGCGCGATCATTTCACAGGCGCGGGCGGATGCCACGAGCCAATCCGATCACTCTGCGATCGTCCGGCTATACGGAAATGTCCACGCTACCGAACACCTGACCGTGGAGTCGAAGATCAGCGATGCAGGGGAGGCTCATTCCGACACGAAAAGTTATGGAGCACTCACCGCAACAGCGAAATCAAACGCCTGGATCCGTCAGGCTTTCACCTCTCGGATTGAGACGGATCAGGGGGCCAGGTTGTTTGCCGGAGATAGCATTGAGCTCAATGCCTACAGCTACCTCTCGGATCAGATGAGCTCGAGGACGCATTCTGGCGCACTGTTTGGATCTTCGAAAGCCAACCAGAGGGACGACACTGGCATTGAGATCAAGGCCGGTGATGACACGACGAACAAGAACACGACGGAAATCGATATCGGTCAAGCCAGTCTGGTTGCGGATGAGGTTTATTTGACCGCCAAGGTACTCGGGGTTGACACCGATCCGACGAATGCAGAAGGCGAAGTGGTCGAAGCCTATGGTGGTGGCATGCAGAATGCCAATCAGGCAACAGGCCAGGTCACGTTCGAGGGGACTGCCGAGATCTCTCTTGAAGACAGGGCAAAGATTGTTGGCGACAAGGTCGAGATCTTTGCGATCCAGGAGAACCTCGACCTTTATACCAAGGCCCATACGCGCCGCGGGCGTGCGGCCTCGAAGCCCGACGTCGACGTGAGCTACACCGGGACTTCGAAGGTCACCAGTTCACCCGGAGCCACCGTGGTTACGGAAAACCTGCTTGTTCAGGCCGAACAGCTTATCAGTGATGACGACTTTCACGCGAAGATCAAGAGTGATAGAGGCGACAGCGATGAGGATCCAGACAACAAAACATTTACCCTGACCGCGAACCGTGACATTCAGTGGGACGCGACCGTGCTCGGCCGAGAAGAGGCCAGGCTGGAGGTTGACACGGACGGAACGATCCTGGTCGCGGAAGGTGTCCAACTTGATCGATACCAGTATGTCGACACGAACCAAAACTTCACCTACGAGGAGGCACAGTCGGACGCTCAGAGTCGAGGCGGCCGACTGGTGACCATCCGCTCTGAGCAAGAGCAACAACTCCTCGAGGAATTTATTGCCACGCAGGCAGGGGTAGACAATTTCTGGATAGGGGCCAGCGACGAGGGGCACGAAGGAGTCTGGAAGTGGCTGGAAGACAACGAGCAGAACGTCACCTTCTGGACTAAGACCGGTGATGAGCTGTTCTGGCCGGGCGGCGCTTTGGGGAACGCCGTGGACAACGCTTACACGAACTGGGGAACCGGGTATCAGGTCATCGACCAGTCACCTGAACTGGAAGACGAAAGTTGTTTTACAAGTGGTCTGGTGCAGTCGTTTCAGCCCGGCGCAGACAGAATCACAGGTGCAGGCGCCAGAATCACCGACGAATGTTTTAGCGGCCTGGTAGATGTCACGATTGAACTCTACGACAGTCTGCCGACGTCCACCGGAACCATGCTTGCGCACGGTACCGTCTCGGATGTCTCACCGGGCGAGTGGGCCACCGTCGATTTTGGAGACAGCATTTCTGTCGTTCCCGAAAGCATATATTACCTGACATTCTCTAATTCGAGCGGACAGTCACGTTTCGCAGGATCTAATCTGAATCCGTATCCACGCGGCCAGATACTTTTTTCGAACGGCCAGTCAACAGCAGATCCTGATCAGGACCTCGCATTTCGAACGTTTACCGAGGTGGACGCCGTCGGGCCGGCAGGAGACAGGAACGATTACGCGGCACTGCGAATGTCCACCGACGCTCGAGGCAATCTGACGTCCGACTGGATTACAGCCGGGGCCGCCGAGCAGCGTTACTACGTCCTGAAAACGATCGACGACGACGGCAGCCAGACTCTTGAGCTGAGAAAGAATCCTGCGCGTGAATCCGGCACCTGGACATGGCAGGAAGCGGTGGCCGACGCCGCGTCTCACAGTCCGGCAGGGACAATCGCCGACGTCCAGTCGGCGGCGGACGAAGAGAAGCTGCGCGAGCTTTTCCATGAGGAGTTTTGTGAGGGACAGAATAATCTCCGGGGAAAATGTCTGCCTGATCACGAATACGTCGGTCTCTGGATCAACGCCACCGATGCTGTCACCGAAGGCGACTGGCGACGGCCTGTCGACGCGTTTTCGAACTGGAGCTCTGGCGAACCGAACAATGCCGACCCCAACGAAAACTATGCTGAGATGCGATGGGACGATGGCCTGTGGCACGACCTGCCGGGCACACAGCAGCGTCCCTATGTCCTGGAATACGATCAGATCAATGTCACGGATGTGAACCCTGTCCCTGTCCCCGACCAGCTTTACGAGTTCAAGGTCCCGGATATTGATACGACGAATTGGGGCTCGCTCAAGACTTTGAACGGCACTCAGACGATCAAAGGCAATCCTCTCTTCTACGCGCAGAGCCATGTCCACCTGGACAACCGCTCGAAAAGTGACCTGATCGTGGGGGACGTCGATCTGGTGAGCTTCGGATACAGCCCGATCATCACGCCCAGTCTGACAGCAACCACGACGGACTGGGAACCAACCACGGAATTGCCCGCGGGCAAGACGATCGGTGGCCGATTCTTTGCTCACAACTCCTGGCTGGATGATTCGGTGGCGACGCCTTCGTTACAGATCAACGGTAGGATCAACAATCCCGGAGGGATCGTTGAGCTGCAGAATCAATCGGGTGACATCTTGGCCGGTGACGAGGGGAGCGTCGCTGAAGCACCGCTTGTTCTCGACACCCTCGACGCGAGCGACTTGCACAGCGTTCAGCGTTCTTCCGAGGACAGCATTGGTGCCCTTCTGGAAGTTACGACTGAGCAGACGATCGAGGGCATGAGTGTCTATAACCGTATGCATGAGAGTGGTTCTCTAAAGTTCTTGATCTTCGAGTCTCCCTCGAATGAACTTGTCTTCGAAAGTGCCCCGATCACTTTTGACGCCGACGTTACCGGTCAACCGACATGGAAGGAATTCCGAGGTTTTTCTTTCACCTTACGAGCGGGTCAAAACTACTACGTTGGAGCGATCTCTGACGTTTCGGTGGACTGGAATTACGACAATATTGCCAACAACCAAAACGGAATCTCAGCCCCGTCAAACAACGCGAATTTCAGAGACTTTGACACTCCACGTTTTTTTTCCCAGGCTTTTGCGAGCGCGAGCGTGCGGTTGTGGGGTCCGGCGCCACGGATTGTCAACGGGCATGAGATCTACATAAGCGCACCCTCGGGCGCGATCGATAACGGCCAGTCGGGCAACAAGCTGCTCGTCCGCCTTCATCAATCCGGACTGCTGCCCCCCAACCTTGTCGTCATAGCCGGTGAGGAGCTGTCGATCGATATTCAGGGCGAGCCCGATGACACCGGTCGTGTCCGCGGTGTCGATCGCCTGCAAGGTAGCGTGGTCGATATCGGCCTGCGGGCCTGGGACGATTATTCCATTCTGCAGGACGATCCGGTCGGTTACTGGGGCTTGAATGAGGCTTCCGGAACGGTTGCGCGAGATGCGTCTCACAATGGAATCAACGGTACCTATTCCAATGCAAATCTTGGACAAGACGGAGCGATCCAGGAGGGGACCGGTACGGCGGTTTCCTTTTCGGGAACAGGTTCTGTCGAGATTCCAGATGATTCCCGACTGTACGGAAATCAGGCACAGACGGTCACAGGCTGGTTCAAGGTTGACAACCTGAGTTCCGACTTCCAGGCCGTCTATTTCAAGGGTAACCAGGGAACCGGTCCGACCGATTACACTAATAACAGTGGAACAAATCGTGAAAACACCTTCTGGGTAACTCCCGAGGGCCAACTGCACTTCACTGTCACATTCACTG
>JBDONA010001100.1:0-7454 GCA_039831575.1 Fuerstiella sp.
CTTCGTGTTGTTGAGGGTGGAAGCGCCGCCGCGTCCTGGTCTACGACGGTTCAACCGTGTCGATGCCCGACACCACCGAGAACCAACAAGCGTACCCGCAGCCTCCTCAACAGAAGGCGGGTGCCTGCGTGGCAGGCCCGATCGGAGACCGCACAGGGCTAACATCGCTTGGATACTGTCGCAATCGCAACAATGGATGGGCTGCAGCCTTCGAGATTCGACAACGTATGCCGCGGTCTACTCACATGCCCAAAGCCGTATGTGATCGGCTCAATTGGCGCGTCGTACGGACGGCCTGGTCCGTTGCGACTCTCTACGGACTGCAAGTCGGTCAAAGCTTTCTTGCCATTCAATTGGACAATTCTCGGTACTTTTTCGCGACGTTCTTGCGGAATTCGGCGTCGGCAAACGGATCCTCTGTCCGCTTCTGCCAGTCGCGTAAAGCCTGCTTCAGTCGACGTGCCTCATCGGCCAGTGTCGGGTTATCTGACAAGTCAGCAAACTCAATGGGATCATCCCTGAGATCGTACAACTCCCACTCAGGTGGATCCTTGAGACGCTCCATCGCCTGCCTGGCCGGATGATCGGTACCCAGTTGCTGCGCCAATACGTTGGCCCGGTCTCCATCGACTGACGGTGAAGCCGACAACTCCCCGGCACGAAGATTGTGAATCAACTTGAAGCGGCCATCGGTAATGGCGCGTCTCGGAAAAAAGGGCGAGCCGCCGTGAAAGTGGAATTCCGCCACCAAAGTGCCGCGCCAGTCAGGGGATTCTGCGTCGGCCAATACGGGCCTTAGCGAGCGACCATGGAGCCGCCCTGGCAGTTCGACCCTCGCGGCGTCCAGGATCGTCGGGTAGATGTCGACACTTCCCACGAGGCGATTCGAGACGTGCGGTTCGGAAACACCTGGCCAGCGAGTCAGGAACGGCACGCGCAGGCCGGCTTCGTAACAGCTGGTTTTCCCGCGAGCGAAGGGTGGTCCGTGGTCGCCCAGGAAGATGATCAGCGTGTCGTCCCAGTGATGTGTTTCGTGCAGTAAGTCCGTCAGCATTCCGATCGCGGCGTCAATACGATGCACGCAGTTGTAATAGCCGGCAATCTTCGTGCGCTGTGCCGGGGAATCGACTTGCTGCCAGGGCCAGGCGGGGACGTCGGCCGCCGTCAGTACCGATTCCGGCAAACCTTCAACTCGATCGGGAAAGTACTGTGGCCCTCGTCCGCCGCCGGGGAGGCGGTCTCGCGCAACGTGCGGATCAAACAGGTTGAACATCAGAAACCAGGGTTGATCTTTCGTCTGGCTCACAAATTCCCGCGCAAATTGCAGTTGCTTCCTGACCTGTCGACTCCCGAATCCATCGCCCTGCCGGGTGTCGAACTGAAATCGCTTCTCTGGATTCACGTGCAGCTTGCCGATGATGCCCGTGCGGTATCCGGCCCGCTTGAGCACGTTGGGCAACAGGTCATCGTACAGTTCCTGATGGACCTGAAACCCGACGTTGGCGTTCGCCAGTCCATAATGGCCGTTTCCGTGTGGGTACAAGCCCGTGAACATTGTGGAACGCGACGGACTGCAGGACGCCTGGCTGACGTAAGCTGTTTGAAACCGGACAGACTGCTGAGCCAGCTTGTCGATATTCGGCGTCTTAGCGGTCGGGTCGCCGTAGCAAGAGAGCTGAATTCCCAGGTCGTCGGCAGTGATCAACAAAATGTTAAGGTTGTCTGACGCGCTACAAACGCTGGAGGACAGCGCAAAGGCAATGACAACTATTCGCAGAATCAAGTCAGTCACAATGTTTCTCCTATTGGCGTTGCCGCGGTTCAGCGGGGCCAACCGCCGAGTTGAGGTGTTGCTGTTCGTTGCGTGTCCGCGTACCAGGCCTTGAGGCGTGTGAGCATAGCGGCAGCTCGATCAGATTCCTCGCCGGCCACGTCCGTCTCCTCTGACGGGTCCTGGTCGAGCCGGTAGAGTTCCACCCGCTCGTTTTCAAAGCTCCCCTTCCGAGCTTTGGGATGTTTGACGACCAGCTTCCATGGTCCGTCGCGCATCCCTTCGGTACGATTGCCGCCGTTGCCAAGCGAGGCCCAGTAGAGCGGGCGTTCGCGGAGCGGTTGGTGCTTAAAAAGTACGGGCGATAGATCGACCCCGTCCAGCGGTGCATGCACCTTAGGCTCCAACCGGGCAAGCGACAGCAGAGTTGGCATGATATCCAGCGTGATGGCAGGCGCGTGGCTCTCGCTGCCTTCTGCGATCCTGCCGGGCCACCAGGCGATGAAGGGTACCTTGTGCCCACCCTCGTAGACGCTGCCTTTGTTACCACGCAATTCCGGGCTGCCACTTGGAAAGTCGTAGGCCGCCGCACCGTTGTCGGAGAAGAACAACACCAGCGTCCTGCGATCCAGTCCCAGGCCGACCAGCTTTTCCCGAATCAGTCCCACACCCTCATCAATCGGCAGCGTCATGCCGCGATACTTCTCGATGCGCTCTTCGAAATTCGCGGCTTTCCAGCGTTTCCAACCGTCCGCTTCCGAGCGGCGCACCGGGTCGCCTCGCACCTGCACCGGGTTGTGGATCGCCAGATGCGGAATGTAAAGACAGAAAGGTCGTTCTCTGTTTTCCTCGATGAATTCGAGCGCATGCTGATTAATCAGGTCTGTGACGTAGCCTTCCTCCTTCGTTTCTTTTCGTCCGTGCCACCAGTCGTGTTCGTTGTGGTCGCCCACGTGACTGACAAAATCAATGTTGCCGCTGTGGTAGCCGATAAACTCGTCAAATCCGTGATTCTGAGGATGATAGTCTTCCGAATTGTGCACGTAGCCTTGATGCCATTTGCCAATCAGGGATGTGGTGTAGCCCGCCGACTGCAGCATCTCCGCAAAGGTCACTTCTGTCGTCTGCAACCCTTTCCGGTGTTCGGGATGATCGTGCACCGGATGAATCACGGCTTCGATCCCGGAACGCTGTTGATAACGCCCGGTCAGCAACCCGGCCCGAGTCGGCGAGCAGACGGTTCCCGAGGAATGGAAATCGGTGAGTCGCATTCCCTCTGCGGCGAGACGGTCGATTTCGGGCGTCCTGAAATACGGGTTTCCAAAACAACTGACGCCGGAATAGCCCATATCATCCACCATGATGATCACGAAGTTCGGGCGATCACCGGCCGTGGCCAGCGATGCGAAGAGAAGCATCAGTAAACAAAGTAGTTGTTTCATGTTACTGCCGGCGACAAACGGAGATGGGGAGGCTAAGAACGAACAAATTATTTACCTTAGTTGTTGCCAGGCAGGCACGTTGTTAAGTGTGACGTCGATGAATGCCTGTTTTCCTACGGTAACACCCGTGAGGTTGGCGGCCGCTAAAATTCGGTCAGGCCTTGATGTCGGTGATCTGTTTCGTCGCGATACCGATCGGGCGGTCGAGGGGCACGCCGGCGCACGAGAGCAGTGTCGTGAGCAGGTCGCCCTGGTTGCCCCTGGTGTCAGGCAGGAAACGCCCGGTGTTGATCGAACCGCCACCCCTGCCCGCGATGATGAACGGCAGGTTCTCACGCTGGTGCTTGTTGCCGTCTTCCAGGCCCGAGCCCCACATCATGATGCAGTTGTCGAGCAGCGTGCCGTCTCCCTCGCGCAGGCTCGCCATCCTGTTCACCATGTAGGCAAACTGATCGATGTTGAACTTCGTGATCGCTGCCACCTTTCGGACCATCTCTTCCTGGTTCTGGTGGTGCGTCTGCGAGTGGTGTTTGTCCGTGAAGCCCAGCTCGGGGTAGGACACGCCATTGGGCGTGGATCCTATGTACGTGCTGACGCGTGTGGTGTCCGTCTGGAAGGCCAGGACGGTCAGGTCACACATGACCTGCATGTACTCGCTGCGTTTGTCACCCTCGGGGATCTTCACCTCGATCGGCGACGAATCGCTGGCGTGACGTTTAGCCGAACGAACGCCGGCCTTCTCCAGGGCCGCCTCCTGCTGGCGAGACTCGATCGCGGCGATACGCCGCTCGACTGTTCGTACGCTGTCGAGGTACTCGTCGAGCTTCTGCTGGTCAGTCCCGGCCAGCGTCCGCCGCAGGCCTCGCGCGCCGCCGAGCACACGGTCGAGCATCTGCCTGTCGAGAGGATTGGCCCTGGCCACCAGCCCGGCCTTGTCCTTCTTGCCGAAGAGCCTGTTCAGGACATTCCGGGGATCGATCTCAGCGGGGACGGGCTGTGTGGGAGAGCGGTAGCTGCAGTGCGAGTAGTACGCCTCGTGCAGCCCCGCCTGATTTTCCTTCCATGTCTGGGGCATCGTCGCCAGCTCGAGCGAGGGCAGCAATGTGTGGGCACCCACGTAGTTGGCCATGATCTGGTCGGCCGAGATCGCGATGTTGATGCGGCTGCGTGTGTCCGCGTCGGGGAGGGTAGCGGTGAGCCAGGTCGACAACTCCAGCGCATGCGGCGCGCCGCTGAACGGCGCGATCGGCACGCCGGAGATACCCTTTATCATCAGGCACTGGTCCAGGATCGGACGCAGCGACTCAATCGCCGGCGGCGGCGCAGTGTGATACGCCTCCGGGCTTTCGGGCCAGAACTCGTCCATGATGACGCCGTGTGGCATGTACATGAACCCGAGACGCACCGGCGGCTTGGCGGGATTGCTGCCAACCGCCCAGCCCAGGGAATCCATGAACGGCAGCGCGAGGGAAACTCCCGCTCCTTTCAGCAAGGTGCGACGATCGACACGGGAACGGTTATTCATGTTCATTATCCTTTGATCCTGCGGTGCGTAAACAAGTAACTGGTGATGACCTCGGTGATAATCGTCCGCACTCGGTACTTGTCCTCGGCAATCTTAACCATCAGCTGGTCGATCACGACTTCATCGTAGCCTTCCAGCTGTCGCCCAAGCGCGTAGGCCATCAGCCTTTCGGTCAGGTTGCGAGCCAGGTCTGCCTTTCGCTGGGCCAGGAGGCCCTTCAATTCTGCGGGGGTCGAAAAACTTTCCCCATTTGGAAGTTTTCCTACTGAGTCGATCGCGACGCCAACGTCGTTCTTTTCGCGCCATCGCCCGATGGCGTCGAAATTCTCCAGACCGAAGCCGATCGGGTCGAGAACATTGTGACAGTTGGCGCAAGTGGGTTCCGATTGGTGCAACTCCGTCCGCTGTCGCAGCGTCAATCCCTCCACGCTTTTCTGCTCCTGCTCTGCAAGATCGGGGACGTCCGGCGGAGGCGGCGGGATGCGTTCTCCCAGGACCTGCTCGAGCACCCAGACACCTCGCCGAACCGGGCTGGTGCGGTTGGGGAACGACGTGGCCGCCAGCGTGGCCGGCATGCCGAGGATGCCGCCCCGGTTGGGGTTCTCCAGCTTGACACGCCGCATCGTGGGACCTTGAACGGATTGCTCGAGGCCGTACAGCTCGGCGAGCGGCTCATTCAGGAAGGTGTAGTCGCTGTCCACGAACCGGAACACGCTCTGGTTCTCGCGCACGACGCTTTGGAAAAACAGGCGTGCTTCTTCCAACATCGACTTGCGCAACACGGGCGTCATCTGAGGGAACACGTCCGGGTCAAACGTCTGGCGCTCCAGCCCACCGACACCCAGCCACTGGGCGCCGAAGCCGTCGAACAGAGCCCGCGAGCGGTCGTGCTTTAACAGCCGCTCCACCTGAGCCCGCAGCACTTCGGGATTGTGAAGTTCGCTCTTGTCGGCCAGGGCGGACAGCTCGGTGTCGGGCGGCGCCGACCACAGCAGATAGGAAAGCCGGGAGGCCAGTTGATAGTCGTCCAGCGGCACAATGGGATCCTTCGAGTCAACCTCCTTCCCAGGCGTGATGAACAGGAACTGCGGAGAGACAAGGACCGCCTTCCACATCAGGCCCAGCGACGCCGTGTAACCCAGCTTGTTCTCGCGAGCCAGATCGAAGATGCCCACCAGGACATCCAGCTCAGCCTCGGTGGGCGGCCGACGGTAAGCATCGCGAGCAAGGGCGCGTGCGACCTTGCGGGCCGCCTTGCGGAGATCGGCGCCGTTGGATGGCGCGTCGCCAAACAGGCGTTTCTGGACTTCGGTGGGCGACTTGCCCTCCGGTGACACGACCTGATCGACGACCTTGTTGGCGATATCGAGGAACAGCTGCGACTGCAGCGGGGAGATCGAGTTGAGATAACCCTCCCCGACGACTTCCTCGGGCAGGCTGTCGGCGATCAACGGGTCCACGCCATAAAGGTCGTGCAGCGTGTTGCCGTACTCCGCCTTGCTCAGACGACGAATCACGAAGAGCCCCGGGTCGCGCTGGGCCAGGTACTTGAGCTTGCCGATCCACGCGATGAATTGTCGGCGCTCTTCATCATTTGGGATCTTGTCCGCATGATCGGGCGGCATGTCGTGCACCTTGACGTTCGCGACCGCCTTCTTCCAATGCAGGAACGAGGACGCGGCGCCGGGGTTTCTGAGCGCCGACCGGAGATTGATGCCGGCCTCGGGTCGGGGGCCGTGACAACTGATGCAATACTTGTTGACGAAGGGTCCGACCTTCTCGTTGAATGTTTTCTCGGCGTCGGCCCGATGCGCCTCGTGTGCGCTGGCATCATCGGTCTCTGCCTGACTTGGCGAAACCAAATACAAGGCCAGAGCAAGGCCTGCGACCGTCGCAGGAACAATCCGAAAAACGCGTGATGACTGCATGCTTGCTGTCCAACGGCGATGGTAGAGGGCACTGACGGGTGACCTGCCCCCGTGAATGAGTCAAGGTTTTGAGTTAATTCGAGGCAGGCCGGTCCGACACATCGGCGCAGTCGCCAATCTGATTCTTAAGGTCGCCAGCCCTCTTCCCGTCGCGCAGTCAAGAAGACGACACGGCAATCTGGCTTGCTTGCCGGTGATCGCATTCTAGACGTGCAACGGCTCCAGCCAAAACCACTCAGAAGGGCGTGTCCTGAGGGCCAACCAGATTCAACTCTGATTCCGAGAAACTCGTACGTTTCGTCGCTCTCGCAAGAACCACAGTCGCCCGAAAATTCATGTTGACCAACAGGTAATTGACGATAAACTCTTTCGTAGAAGCTATCTTTTCATTGTAGTGTTTTCCTTGTCTGGAGGATGCCTATGGAAGAACGAACGGTATTCGTTTTGTGAGTGAATCTGCCTCCAATATGTGTTGAGGCTTGTTCTGTTTTCCAGACATTTTGACTCCAGCTTCGTCCTGCATTTACCACTCTGCATCCCGCTACATTTATTCAGCGACTTTGATGCGAGGTTGGCTCGCAATGGGCTCGGCTTGTACGAACAGGAGTGAACCTGTCGTGGAGGACAGTTCGGTTCTTTCAGTTTTTTCAATTAACTTATGAGGCTCTCGTCGGCTCTTTGTGGCGAGAGCCTTTTTGCGTTGCCGCCTTACAAGTGAAGTAACAGCAACATGCCAACATTTCTCAGGAGAGAAACCATGACTACGGGACAGAAAACTAATCTGCTGC
>JBDONA010000465.1:0-1789 GCA_039831575.1 Fuerstiella sp.
GAAGCCACTTTCAAGAACGGCAAGTTGATTGGCACCGCTAAAAAGTGGACCAAAGACGGCAAATTGGTTTCCGAATGAGTCGTGAGGCAGTCGTCCACGGAATGGACAAAACACTTACATGACGAACGACAAAAAATACTCAGAACGTGGTTTCTCGAAAGTCCATCTGCAGACCACAGTCGATGCCTCAGGAAAGACTTGGTATCAGGCGACTTGGACTAAAACGAAACCCGCAGGCCAACCAGCAGCAGGCAAGTAACAAATGCAGGTCGTGAAGAATCTACCACTCATATTCCTGACGCTACTCACTGGCTGCACCGAACAGCCGCCAGGACTCCCCAGAGTCGCCGACCGCGATCCCATCGTCGAAATACAAACGCCGGTTGTCGACCAGCGGGGCATCGGCCAAACACTCTACAAAGTCATCAAAACCATCGACGGCGACACCATCGACGTTCTAACCGACGACAAAGAAACAATCCGGCTACGATTCAACGGCATCGACACACCGGAACAGGGCCAACCATTCGGCAACAACGCCACAAAGTTTGTCAGTGACACCGTCGGCGGCAAGATGGTCCGCCTCGTCACGCACGGTGAGGATCGATACGACCGGACGATTGCAGACATCTATCTGGCGGTTGACGATCCACTGGTTGAATTGCCGGATCTGTTCCTAAATCGTGAACTCGTCAAACGTGGCTTCGCGTGGCACTACAAATATTACAGCGACGACAAACGATTGGCTGACGACCTGAAGACAACGCAGGGCTGAAGCAACTTGGGCTATGGAGCGGCAGTCACAAGCCGATTGCACCGTGGGACTGGCGGAAGCTGAGCCACGGATGAGCGGGATGAGTTCAGGTGAGCGAGACGTTCAGCTTGCCGAGCGGAATTCAGAGCTGGGGGCCGCTGTTGTGAGGGGGGGGCTTGTCCGCGTCTTCCGTGTGGGCGATGTAGACCAACAGTAGACAGGCATCCTTGCCGATGTCCATCGCGGCATACGACTTCTGTAGCAGCCGCGTGAACTTGTGGGCTGATTGGGTTAAGTCAACAAACGATCCCGAGGATCGTTTTCCACACGAAGCCGGCTGCCGATACCGTGCGATTGACGCAACCAACGGTTTTGAAGACCGTAGCCTTGCCATTGAGTTTACACACCCTTTTACTGTGAAACAAAAACAAAGACCATCCCCAAGACAAAGGCGACGGCTGCCGTAGGGATCCCGAAGAAAAGCCCGATCAATGCACACAGAACAAACAGCCACCAGGATCGCAGAAGCAATCCAAACATGTCCGAAAATGACATTGCTATCATCCTTCCTTAATTCGTTTTGTTTCTTGTGCCGCTTTACGTTCGGCACGCAACACCTTTAATTCCTCCGTCATGACCTTACATGAATGCGGGCACTGGATTCAAGAGACTGACGGCGAGGAAGTCGTAAGGTCAAAAAACTGAACCGACGGCAAAGCTCTTTGACAATCAGGTTTTAGAAATAGAAATCGATCGCGATTTCCGCCGTGCGTCGGCCAGAGATAGCGACTTCATACCGTGGAATTGGTGTCGGGCCACGGTGACCGAACGCACACCTTGAGATTGGTTTCTTAACTGGCATCACCCATGGGAGCAGGTCAACCGGCCATCGCGTCAATCAGTCCACAGTTTTGATCGCGTGCTCGCGAAGCTCGTCGTAGGAGTGATAGCCATGAAGGACGCTCTCGATCATCCCGTCCCGGTCGATAAAGACGGTTGTGGGGAGAACAGTGACGTCACTGAAGGGAGTTGCGA
>JBDONA010000374.1:0-7442 GCA_039831575.1 Fuerstiella sp.
GTGGCGAGAAATTGTACGGAACCGTAACGGATTCCAATGGAGACTGCACATTAACTCCATCGATACGCTTTGACGAACCTCAATACGCGGTGGTGGCCTTTCCCCGAATCGCCCCTCGCTTCTTCGGCGAACTTCGCCTCGACAAAACGAAACAGACGGCGGAACCCCGGTTGCAGATTCTGCAACTGGTTGCCACGCGGGAATTACGCGGCCTTGTGGAATATAATCGCCGGCCCGTTCAGGCGATGCGAATTGTCGCAACCCCACTTGGTCCAACGGCGCCACAAACTCGGAGTACTTCCGATGGTCCTTCGTTCATCAAGTATCAGGCGGCATCAGATTCTGATGGGTACTACTCGATTCGTGTTCCCGATACGGAATCGTACAGCGTCAACTTAGGCTACGGGGCAATGCTTGATGCGACCAGTCGAAGTTCAATGGGACGTAATCTGCCCGTCCTGTTTCAGCCACATTTGAAACCGGACGGACAAGCCACGGGCGATGATCGAATAGATGGGCCAACGATCTCAATCTTTCGCGGTCACGGTTTCATTCGTGGTGAGGTTCTGGGAAGCAACGGCAAGCCGTTCTACACAGAAGTTCACTTTGATTTGCCTCTCGGCCACGTCATTCAAGGACTCCGCTGCCGCCCGCTAAACAGGGATTCAGAGGGAAACTTTGCTCTGAGTTTTGGAAAATTCGAACTCACTGGAGTGCCGGAAGGGCAATGGCTGGCATATGGTTCCGTCAGGACCCCGATGACCAAAGCAGTCGGTAACCAGCCAAAGAAGGACTCTCCACTGGTCCCGGTTGCGGCTGGTGACGACAGCGTTGTCATTCGTCTTGACCGACATTCTCGCTGAAGTTCAACATGCAGTGTTGAAACGTCCAGACGATCAGAAGCAGTCGCGAAAATCGTTGTCCAGATGACACGCGTCGAGATTCGGCTGACTTTCTGGAACGATTTCCCCTCGTTCGGTCCGTGTTGACGAAGGTGTCCGAAGCTTGTCGTTACCCAAGTATATCGTCGCGAAGCGACGACAGCAGATAGCCGTAGGCGTGAGCCCACGGATTGTGTTTACCACGAAACGTCTTAGTCGCTTCGCGGCTCAATTCACGTAAGCATTCCGTAACCCACGGCAACGGTAGTCCCAGGAAGATGATCGACCCGGGCGGTTGGTCAGTCTTTTTTATTTAGCAGGTAACGCTCGGCCTCTCTCTAACGTAGAAGCGGTTGTACGACCGGTGTCGATCAGCAGCGGGCTGATCGATCGGTGTAAATCAGTCCTTTTCTACAAGAGAGTAAATACTGTGCTTCGAATGCTCCCATCGGCGCTGGCGACCCTGTGTATTCTGGGGTTCGCCAGTTGCAGCGAATCGACGGCTCGTGACTGGACAGCAGAGAAAGACGGATCGCCTGTCGTGGCGGTTCAGGTCGACTTGAGCGCCTTTGCGGACTCCCAGGTCGGGAAGTTGCTGATCAAGGCTGGCACGGCTCTTGCCGCTGAAGAACTGGAAAAAGATCCCGACGAGGCGATTAAGGCCGTCATCAAGTCGCTGGGATTTGACCCGTTTGAGCAGGAGGCGAAGTTGACGGTAACCGTCTTTGACCTGGAAGACCCAATTGAAGGCCTTCGTCTGAACATACAGCTCAAGGATACGACCGGTAATCTTGAGGGATTTTTGCTTGCAGCACCCGGTTACCGAACAACGAAACACGGCACGCACACCGTTCACGCGGTAGACTTGGACGGGAATAAACTGTTCATCGCATTTGCTGACGAATCATCCGGAAAAAAGCGGATCATTGCGTCCGGTAATCAAGCAGACGTCACGGCGTCACTCGACGCAATGAGTCAACCGTCGTCGCAGGATTCGGCCGGATGGAAAATGCCCGCCGGACAATTCATTAGTGTCCAGCTGTTGTCGCCTCCAAAAGAATTGATCGAGGAGGTGCCGTTTGCCAATATCGCCCATTTGCTTACCGAATCGTCCCTGTCGCTTGGCGAAGTTGACGATGACCTGGTGGTCCGGCTTACGATCGGTGCCACAGAGGAGGCAAAAGCGATTCAGCTGCAGCAACTCGCGCAGGGGGCGATCGCAATGGTATCCTTGTTCGAAGACGAGATTCGCGGCGAGTTCGACGATGAAGAAACCGTGGCAGCCGTCCTGGCCGTACTGGACGATATTTCGATCGAGCGTGACGGAATGACCGTTAGTGTTGAAACCAGAATCCCTCAAGACTTGATCATCCGTTTCTTACGTGAAGAAGCAGGTCTTTCGTTGTGAACGAACAGACGGCACGCATCGATATCCAAATAGCCACGGCAGCATTTGCGGACGAGACGGCGGCTTTTGAGTCGCTGTTTCGTCATTTCCATCCCCGGCTGGTTCGATTCCTCGCAAAACTCCTGGAAGGATCTTCGGTGGACCCTGAAGACGTCGCACAGGAGTCGATGGTGAAGGCCTGGGCGAAGCGTGACCAGTTTGATCCAAAGTATCAGTTTTCGACGTGGGCCTACACGATTGCCAGGCGGACGGCAGCGGACCACTTGCGTAACCAGCCGCCTGCCGTAACGCAAACGCACCTGGATGAAGTTGAGGTTTCAGGGGACGCCGCGGAGGACTTGATCGAGTCCCGCGAAACCGCCGCGAATCTTTGGCATGTTGCTCAGCGAGTTTTGTCTTCAAGCCAGTACGCGGCGCTCTGGCTGCGATATGGTGAAGACATGACCGTTAAGGAAATATCGCGTATTCTGGCAAAGTCGAGTGTGTCGACTCGTGTCTTACTGCATCGTGCCCGAACAACGCTCGGGCCGCATCTCAATTCGAAACCGGTGGGAACGGACTCTCGGGGAGGTGACATCCAATGACTCCGAAAATTGCTCGTCTGCTCGCCGGCATCGTGCTGGATGATTGGCCCGTCCCCGCGTGGTTGCGCACGAAGATCGAAGCAAACCCTGATGTTTCACGAGCGTTGTGCGACGGCAGAGGTCTTGAGAATCGATTGCGCGAGCAGGCAGAGGCATTGGACGAAGATCATCGACGCGATTCGCGCGATTACCAGGAACCGTATGAATCAACTCATTGACTGACGTGGCTTCACGGCCCGTCGCGTTCGTTGTTGTTGACGGCACTGGCGACGGCTGCGCTGCTGCTCGTTTCGATCGGGATTTGGCAATGGAATCAACGTGAAACAGGAGGCAATCGGAGTGATGTCATTGTGATGGCCCCGGTTGATGTGCGGCCCGTCCTCGCATCTCTGGCGGCCGGTCAGCAAGTCGCGAACAATCTTTCGGACGGGTTTCGAAAGATGGGAACACAGATCGCCCAGGCCGGTGGCCGGTTCGGAGCACAGTTCATGTGGCGAGATCGCAGCCTTGATCAGGACTCAGGCGTGCCGTCTGATTCTGACGCAAGTCCGGACAAGCAATAGCTCACGCACATGGTCGAGATCGTCGGAGACGCCCAGGGTGCGATGCTGGCCGTTCACCGCTTCGGCGATTTGTCGCGCGGCACGCACGGTTGCATCGACGTTGGCAGATTGCGATCTCCTGTTACTCGCGTCGGTGAAACAGACCTGAGTCGGTTTTCTTGCGCAGAAACCTCGGCTTTTCTGTTGGCCCAGCCTGGTGCGATTGGTTTGTTGACCTCGCGAGCGCCGTTCGGCGCGCCAACAATACGGTTCGCAATATGGATGGCGAAGCAATCGCCGGAGGGCATCGAAGTGCATTCCCAACAGATCAAAGAGTTCAGTTGAAATGCGGGTTGCGCACAATGAAGCGATTATTCTCGCCGTTTAATCTGCCGAAAAACGGTATTCGAATCCTGCAAATCCTTATCTGGAAACACGCATTAACGCGGCGCCGACGGCTGACCGATCATCCTGATAGATGAACTGCACGGTATTGCAAACTCTGTCATGAGGATCGTGTCGATGAATCAGGAAATGCTTGATCTAATTGCCGGCTCCGCGGCGCTTCCCACCATGCCGCAGGTGGTAATCTGATTTCTGGAAATCTCTGCCGATGAGAACTGCAATGTCGAAGATCTGATCGCGGTGCTGGCCACCGATCCGGGGATAGCGAGTGAGCTCCTGCGGCTCTCAAACTCGTCGCTCTTCGGGGTCACCCGTGAAATCAGCTCACTTCAACAGGCCGTCACACTCCTTGGCATGGGGCGCGTCCGGACGTTAGTTCTGGGAAAATACATGGTCGAACGCGTTGACGCCGACGCCATGACCGGAGTGGACTTCGACTTTAGCTACTACTGGCGTCGCTCGTTGGGGACAGCCGTGCTCGCAGCCAAGTTCGCTGACCAACTGGCTCCCAGGCACCGAGAGGAAGCCTTCATCGCCAGTCTGATGTCTGATATCGGCGTGGTGGTCATGTTGCGGGCCATACCTAACGATTACGCTGTGGTCGCCGCCGAGTACGCCCCTCTGCATGGCGAGAACTTCCTTGATCAGGAACTGGCGGCGGTGGGCATCACACATGCCGATGTTTCCAGCGTGGTCATGGACAAGTGGAAGTTTCCGCCGATGGTTGTGGAAGCCGTCCGGCAACATCACTCGGACACATTGACAGAGCACAGGGAGGACGATGCTCACACCCTGGCGCGTAGCCTCGGTGCGGCAGGCCTGATGGCCAAACTTCTGTACGAGCTCAACGACAGAGACGTTGTGGTCCGGGTCTGCGCAACTGCCATGGAAATCGGCGGCCTGAATGCTCTGGCTTTCCAAAATGCGCTGCAAGACCTGGATTCAACCGTCTCGGACTTCGCGAAGTTACTCAATATCGACATCATCGAAAGCAAGATGTATTCGCGCATATGCGAGATCGTCGCTGAGACGTTGGAACACCGAACCTCGGTTGTATGACTCTGTTGACACACGAGAGACGATAGTCGCACGTCGGTCACATTGACCGGGCGCCGAATGGATGTCGCCGGCGCTTTCACCGAACGCACCAAACCTGTCTCCCGTACCGCGCACAAACTCTACCTGGGTCGGAGTCGACACCTCTATCACGAACGCACGCGCCGAATCTGCAGAGGATGGACAAACCTCGGCGACTTAGTCAGTGTCGAAACTGTACGAGGTCGACTTCACCGCCCCGCGCAAACGGTCGTCGAACTCGGCCGCGATCTTCTGAGCGCGCAAGCGATTCACGATTACGGCCCGTCGAGGGTTAGTTCTGAGGAACTGCCGTTTGGTCCTGAAGCTGGATGCCGCCTGGTCGGCCAACTCCATCGATTCGTCGGACACAGCCGACGAGTTCCAGGACCTGACTTACGTCGACATCGACACGTTCCTTGAGAACTTCCAGAAGCGGTTTCAAAATCTGAATTCATCGTAGCTGCGTTCGCCAGAACGCGGAATATTCCGCGATTAGTCCGCACTCTGGCGAGTGCAGCTACGGTTTTGAAACGCCTTCTAATCATCCCCGCAGCTTCTTTCGCGACCGTAACGGGATATACTGATGGGGACGTGCGAGCTCCGTACTAACGGTTTCGTGCAGACCACTCCACCAATGGCCCCCGAAGGGAGATCAAAAGATGCCGAACCGCCTGCTTAGTCGTCAACCCGACATTGCGTCTCCTCAGCGACGCCATTTTCTGAAACAGGCGGGCGCCCTGGCTTTGGCCGCATCAGGCGTTCCGCTTTGTTATGGCGCGTTGGCTGCCGCCGCCAACAGGAAGACGCCCGAAACGCTTGTCAAGATTCTGTATGACTCATTAACTGAAAAACAGAGGAAGGCAGTCTGTTTCGACTGGAGTCATATTGACCCGAATCGCGGTCTGCTGCGAACACGCCTCGAAAACAACTGGAAGATCACGAAGCCGTCGATCAGAAGCAGTTTCTACACAGTTGACCAGCAGGCGATCATTCGCGAGATCTTCGAGGGCATGACGAATCCCGATTGGCACGAGCGATGGGATACGCAACTCAGGGGCGACGTTGGTGGATTTGGCAACAACCAATCGATCGCCGTTTTTGGGAAGCCCGGTACCGACCAATTTGAGTTTGTTCTGGCCAGCCGCCACATGACTTTGCGCTGCGACGGTAACAGTGCCGAGCACGTGGCCTTTGGCGGTCCGATCCTTTATGCCCACGACGGTGAGGCCACATTCGAACAACCGCATCATCCGGGCAACGTCTTCTGGCATCAAGCGCTCGCCGCCAACCGCTTGTACGACATGTTCGATGGAAAGCAGCGCAAGCAGGCGTTGGTGATCAATGGCATGCCCTCTGAGGAGCTGGTGGGGTTTCGCGGACCGAATGGTGGATTCGACGGGATTGCGATCACCGATTTCTCGCCGGATCAGAAGGAGCATTTGCAATTGGTTTTGAAACTGCTGCTGGAACCATTCCGCCAGTCGGACCAGGATGAGGTGACGCGCTGTTTGAACGTTCAGGGAGGACTGGATGCCTGCCGACTCGCTTTCTACAAGGAAGGGGATCTTGGCAAGGACGATCTTTGGGACAACTGGCGTCTCGAAGGTCCCTCGTTTGTCTGGTACTTCCGCGGCAAGCCTCATGTGCACGTCTGGGTTAACGTGGCGGACACACCCGACATCAGGTTGAATTCTTATCAGGATTCCGTTGGGGTTTGACGATTCAGCTATCCGACAATACGGCGCGCGTCACTGGATATGTCGTCGTCCGACGGGTGAAAGGCGACTTCGTTTCGACGAATAAACAAATGTGGCCACAGTCACCACATATGCGAGTTGTCGTAGGCGTACCACCAACACCGGCAGCTTTAAAGACAGACCCCAGCCAGCCTGTGTCCGTGTAACGGGATGCACCATAAACAACACGACGGGGCGTTCCCGGATCGACGGCTGACGGTTTGCGTGCTATTCAGGAATTCATTCTACGATCGTGAAACGATAGCGTAACAACCATCGCCCCGCTCATTCGAGCCTATTTTGTGGCAATGGCTTTCATGTCATCGATGTCGATGTCGCCTTGCATGATGAAGCGGTACATGTCTTTTCGAGGATGGGCGAATCCGTGGGACTGATAACTTCCAGCTTCCTTGCCATCCAGGAAAACTGTCAGGACGTCATCCTTGAGCACGATCTTAGTTTGATACCAGCGCTCCTGTTCCAATTTTTGCGGTATGTCCCTGGTGGTGGCGTCGAGGATATCCTGTAGTTCCTGAGGGAGCTTCTTTCTCTTTCCGGTCTTCCTGTCGTTCCTGGCCTTTTTGAATTTGGGGTAGTGCTCTGGGTTGTAGATCCCACTGATGGAGTCTTTGAATCCAAGCGATTTCGTTGTGATGGCGACGCTGAAGAGGTGGCCGCCATGAATAGTGTCTTTGATCGTGAGGTCATCCGTCCCAAACCAGAAACCAGTTGCGTTGTGAAGGCGGAAACGAAAGTGAAACTCCGCGTTCCTGAAGGGTTCGACACTGATTTTGTACTTCCCGCCGCCA
>JBDONA010000009.1:0-7427 GCA_039831575.1 Fuerstiella sp.
CCAGATGGATGATGCTGGCAGCGCCGAGCCAGAAGTGATAGCCGGGCAGTTTTGATTCGTAGGCACCGGGGTCACCGCTCATGACCCACAGCGGCAGGACGAACTGCACCAGCAGACTCAGCAGAGCCACCACTCCGACAGCCCGCAGCCAGGAGGGACGTTGTTTCTCGACCGGCGTGGCTGTTTGAGTGGAACGGGTGACACGTTCGCCAGCGTCCTGAACGACAGGTGCGGTCGTACGTGCTCCGGCCGCCGCTGCAAAAGCCGTGTACAGAGCCGCTGAGACGAACCACAGTGGAATGGCAATAAAGAATTCGTGCAGCGCTTCGGAGAACCATAACACCAGCGCGATGCTGACCGAGATTACCCACGCCGACAACGCCGGCCAGCTGATCGATTTTTCCGTCGTGCTGAACCAGTACTGACGAAGGCCCAGACGTGGAAACAGCCAATGCTCGACGAAAACGATGGCTCCGACCGGTGACAGTAGAATGCCGAACAGAGCCACAAAGCTGAGCAGTTTGGTAAAGACGAACGGAAAGCAGGCCACAATTGTCGTGGCGATTCCCGCCAGCAATGTCACCAGCCAGCGAGGCCAACCGGGTGTGACGGCCTGCAGTGCAAGTCCAGCACGATAGAGTGTCGGGTTCGACGTCGCCCAGCCAGCGATGATCACCGCCAGCACTCCCGAAAGGCCCAGCGACTGAAACGCAACTTCACCGGCGTCAAGTTCTGCGAGTGGACGCTGCAGGATCATCGCAGCGGCTGCCCCCATCACGCCCGCGCAAACCCAGGCGACGTAGTGTCCCAGGTACATACCGCAGGCCGAGAACAATCCGTATCTGGCTTTCGGCGCGTAGCGAAGCACGGCCATGTCCGATAAGCCGACATGAAACGCGAGATTGCAGATCCACGCGAAGGCGATGATGTGCCAGACGCCAAGACCGCTTTCCGGATTGTGCAGCCAGATCTGTTCCTGCGCGATTCTCCACAGATCCGTGAGTCCGTCGATTGTCCCCATACCAGGGGATGCCTTGGCCAGCACGGGAAGCATTCCCACGGCTCCGGCCGCAAACATAGCAAACAGCCACGGCACACAGACTTCAGAAAACTGGGCCAGCCGCTTGAATCCAAGAATCGCTACACTGACAACGACTGCCCCGACCACCATCACGATGACGACGAACCGCAGGTCTTCCGGATACCACTTCGTCTGTGGCGGAATTCCAAACGGGATCCGAATCGCCGATGCGGAGACAGTGATCATCGTGCCGGACAGAATGCAGAACAGAAACGCGTTCAGTACGTTGTAAACAGCAGTCACGCCCGGGCCGGCAATCTTCCGCAGGTACCAGTAAAGTGTCAGTCGCGTCCGTACTGCGATCGGAGCACAGATAAACGTCCACGACAGCACGGCCAGTGCGTTGCCGATCAGCAGACCGATCAGCACATCTGCTGCACTGGCTCCCCATGCCACAAACGCCGCACCGATAACGAATTCCGTGCCGGCGACATGTTCGCCGCCAAACAATGCTGCAAAGTGTCGGCCGCTTTCCAGCTTGTTCTCAGCGACAGGTTCACGTTCGAACTCGTAGAGCTTGTCGACTCGTTCGGTGATGGATTCGGGTTGGTTCATCTCGGTGGACTCAGTCGTCTGATGTAGGTTATTGATCGAAAACCGCCGTGAAATCATACATTCCGGAGCCCAGTTTGATGATTGCTGCCTCCTTCTGCAATTCCACCAGTGAGACATCTGATGTTTCTGAAATCCGCTTGCCGGATTCGCGCACCTGGTGCGGTGCACTTGTGGGGATATGTGCAGTCGCCGTCGTGTTGGGTGGTACAACGACTCGCCAGCGAAACATTCCGTCCCGGATTTCCCAGTCGCTTTCGACCTTTCCATAAGCGCTGATGTGCGAAGCGTGGACCCACGTCAGGTCGTCCATCGGATGAGGACGCAGGATGATGTGTTTGAAGCCGGGGTGGGCCGGGTCGTAGTTGATCCCGCCGAGTGTCTGATAACACCAGGCTTCGAAGTTCCCCGACAGGATTTTCTGACTTTCACCGTTCATGCCGCCGTCCTGCGTATCAGTATCCCAGCGTTCCCATGAGGTGGTCGCTCCTTTGCTGATCATGTAACCCCAGCTGGGTCGCTCCGTTCGCGTGGCGATCCGGTACGCGACTTCCGGATGCCCAATGTCGGTGAGTACCTGCATCTGCCACTGCGTTCCGATTAGTCCCACCGACGTGTGCCCGTTGTGTGTCACCATAATGTCGCTGGTCAGGTGATCAACAACGCGCTGCCGCTGCAGTTCCGGTACCAGGCCAAATGCCAGTGGCATGACACTCGAACACTGCGTTGCACTTTCATAGGTGCCCGTGACAGGATCGAAGAATCGTCGATTGAAGCCGACATGAATTCGCTCGGCCAGTGCGCCAAAATACACTTCGTCAGCGGCGTTACCGATGATTCGAGCCGCTCGTTCGACAATACGGCAGTTGTTGTACAGATACGCCGTGCCCAGCAATGGTCGTGACGTCGCGCCGTGATTGCGGCTGTTCGCACCGATGGACGCTGTGTCGACCCAGTCGCCGTAGGTGCAGTGGTCCATCGTGTCATCGGGCTTCAGATTGGTTCGCTCATGATACAGCACAAACGCCTTCATCATGTCATAGTTGTCACGCAGCGGACGATCGTCACCGTAGAAGTTGTAGTACCAGTCGGGAATGATAGTGACCACGCTCGGCCAGATGATGTCCTTCCCGTTGAACTTCCAATAGGGCGGCAGGATCTCCTGCAGGCTGCCGTCGGCCCCCTGATGCATCCGGTAGTTATGCAGGAAGTGTTCGTAGAACCGAGCGACGTTGAAGGCCCAGCCTTCGCTTTCTGATGTCCGGGCCGGGTGTCCGGACCAGGGCATGCGTTCGTCGCGATCCGGTTCCATCGGCACACTGCGATTCTGCAGTCGCGTTCCCCAGCGTGCGTTCAGATAGACACGATTGACCAGGTCGTTCGAACAGGCGAAGTCGCCGACCGGTTCATGGTCTGTGTGAGTGACAAGACCCGCAAAGTTGTCTTTCGTTGGTGTGCCCGGGAAGCCCTCGATCTGGACCCATCGCGTTGCGTTGCCCCGAAAGCGTGGATGCCAGACCTCAACGCCCTGGCCCTTCAACGTGTACACATCGGTGTTCTTTGCGCTGCGGTCGTTGATGTAGTTAAGCGTTCCGTCGGGCTGCACGTTGAAGCTTGTCCGCATGCTGACCTGCTGTCCCGCAGGTGCCGCGACCTTCAATCGCACGACTCCGTAAAACGCCTGTCCGAAGTCGACCATCCAGATGCCTGGCTTCGGCTGCACAATCTGCACTGGGTCAAGCACTTCGGTCACCCGAATCGGTTCGACCATCTGAGCTTCAAGCTGTCCGCCCGGCGATTTGACGATTTGCGCGGGTTGCCAGTCGGCACCGTCGAAGTCGGCGGTGGCCCAACCGGGCATTTCCATTCGCCCGTCGTATTCTTCTCCATCAAATTCGTTGCTCGCGCGCAGTGGGCCGTCGGTCGTCAGCTGCCATGACTCACTTGTGACGATCGTCTGTTCCGATCCGTCCGTGTACTGCACGTGAATCTGGCCGATCATCCGCGGCGTGCCGTACGAGTGCATCGGCATCGGGTTCTGCGATCGAGGTGCAAAGAAGCGTCCGTTGCTGAGAACAGCGCCAACCACGTTGGAGCCGGATTGCATCGCATCCGTAATATCAAACGTGACGTACAACGCCCGCTTGTCGTATCCGGTGAGTGCCGGATTCATCAGCTGGTCACCACCGATCAGTCGTCCGCTGACGTACAGATCGAAAAAGCCGAGACCGCAGACGTACGCAGTCGCTCGGCGCACCGTCTTATCAGCTGGCGATTGAAACTGGTGACGCAAATAGCGACCTGGCAGACGTCGATGTTCCGAATGCCACCGATCCTTCCACGGAATGCCCCAGGGGCTGATTCCGGCTTTGCCGAGTTCCATGCCAGCGACCCAGTTAGAGTCCGTGAATGCGGCCGTCTGCCAGCCATCGGCAGCGGACTTCGCGCACTTCCAGTGGCTGTCGGAGTGGATGACCAGCGGCGGGCCGGAATCAAATTCGATTCGCAGTGCACCGATCCACCCGCCTGGATTGTTCGGCACGTCGGCGTTGCCGTTCGTGATGGCGGCCGCCAGCTGGTTAATTCCGGGGTGGATGTTTCCCGTCAGATCGGCCCCGACCAGGTTGGGATGTCCGTTGCCGATTCCGACGAGTGCTCCGTTTACATACATGGCCACCGAATCGTCGCCGGCACAGAACGCGAGGGCACGAATGATTCTGCGGTCGTTTGGCACGACGACGTCACGTCGGAAGTACCGAGTCTCAACGGGCGCATCGAAAGCTGCGTTGCCTTCCGGGTACCACAACCAGCTGGCGGCTTTGATATCGGTGATTTCGATGCCCGGATCGTCGACCTGATCGAGCCCAATCCACCTGGCGTTGTTCCATGCTGTTGGTGTCAACAGACCCATTGACCAGCGAGCGGGACCGCTCCAGGCAGAAGGATTTCCGTGCTCATCCCAGACACGAACCTTCCACCAGCATTCCATCCGTGAATCGAGCGGTTTTCCTGCATAAGCAACGAGGTGAGATTTGTCAGAGGCGATGCGTCCCGAATCCCACAGGTCTCCGCGATTCTGCTGCAGCCCCGAGCGATCGCTGGCAACGAGGACGTGATAGGCCGATTGGCTTTGGCCGCGTTTCGCCTTGTTTGTTGCCGCAAGTTTCCAACTTAGTCGTGGCTGAAGATCATCGATGCCGAGAGGATTCACGAGATGTTCGCAGCGCAGGTCCGTAGCCGTCAGCCCACCGGGCGCTGTGGCCTGAGCGATGGCCAGCGGTGTAAGCATGTTGATAACGGCGACTATCGGAGGTAACAACACCATTCGAAATCTATACATATTCGATAAACCCTGGAGCCTGACAGGCCGGCTTTGTGTTAGCGCTGCGACATGTCCTGCGTACCAAACTTCGTTCTCAGGAAATCACGAAACAAAACGGTTTCCGACAGGTTGTCGACTTCATTGCAATGCTCCCAGTCGATCCACACGTACTCGACGCCGACGTAGCCGGAGTAACCAACATTCTGCATGACATCGACGACCCGTGCGTAATCGATCACGTTGTCTTTGAACGAACACTGCAGCCTGTTCTGGCAGGCTCCACGCACATGAAAGTGTGACGCGTGGGCGATGAGTGGTTCAATCTGCGAATCGGGAACACCGTCGCGGGTGAAGTGTGTGTAGTCCAGCGTGAGTGTCAGTCCCGGTACCGACTCCACCAGCTGCAGGGCGAGTTCAGGATTCGGCGCAAGAGAGCCGACGTGGGCTTCGACGCCAAAGACGATGCCGGCAGACTTTGACTGTTCGACGCGCCAGGCAAGTTCGTCGTGACAGCGTTCGAGAGAATCTGCTGCGGGTGCGTTATCAAAAATTACTCCCGGCAACGCGGTCACATGCGGGGAATCGCAGGCCGTCGCATAATCCAGCGTCCGCAGGAACCAATCGCGGGCCTTTTCTCGCCGTGCCGCTTCAGGATGATTGACGGCGAATGCATGAAAGTCGGGGTCCATCTGCAGGAAGACATCCGCTACCCGGAGTCCTCGATCAGCTGTTTTCTTACGCAGCATTTCCGCGGATCCCGGATCAGCGAATTCCCGCGAGGGGTGCAGATGAGATCGTCCTTCGAACAGTCCGATGTCGACACCGTCGAAGCCGAGCATTGAGATCACGTCGAGCGATTGTTCGTGCGACAACAGCGGGAACGTGAAATCCGCGCAGGCCAGAGGGAAGGTCATGCGGAGTCTCCCGCGGCTGGTGCATCATCAGCGGTATCCCATTCGGCGGCCGCCAGATAACCACCGTCCACGACGATTGATGTTCCAGTGACTCCGGCCGAGTCCTCGCAGGCCAGGTACCGAATTGTGCGAGCAACCTCGTTTGACTGCATCGCCTGATTCATGGGGACGCGACGGACGCGTTGCCGCAGTGTTTCGTCCGGGTCCGGCGTGGTGTTCAGGTGTTTCCGCAGCATCGGTGTATCGGTGATGCCCGGGCAAACGCAGTTGCATCGCAGGCCGGCGGCGGCGTAATCCAGTGCGATGGACTGAGTCAGTGACAGCACGGCGCCTTTGGATGTGGTGTACGCGGGTGTTGCCCGCTGTCCGACAAGGCTGCTGATGGAGCCAACGTTGATCATGTAGCTGCGTTCGTTCCTGCGAAGATGCGGCAGTGCGTATTTCAGTGAAAAGAAGATACTCTTCACGTTGATGCCCATCAATTGATCCCAGTCGGCTTCACTGTATTCGTGCAGTGCTCCGACATGCACAATGCCAGCGCAGTTGACTACGATCTGCAGTCCACCGAACGTCGCCGTGGCGGAATCGATCGACTGACGGATCTGATCACCGTCGGCCACGTCGCAGTGAGAGTACACCGCGCGACCGCCTGCGGCTGTAATTTCGTCGGCCAGCTGCTGCCCGTCCCCGTCACGGACATCAGCAATCATCACGGTGGCGCCTTCACTGGCTAACAACCTTGCTGTGGCTGCACCGATGCCTGATGCGGCTCCACTGATCCACGCCGCGTTTCCATCAAGCCGATTGTTCATTCCATGTTCTCCACTGCAGTTCACGTGACCGGTGACCATTTTGTGCGAAATGTGTTCCGTTCAAACAGAACGGGGGATCAGGACTCCATTGGAAAACGGCCACAGGGTCGGGAGTCTTTTTCGGATCAACGGGCTTTGACTTTGATTAGTCACTGCCCGAAAAAGACTCCCGACCCTCTCGTCACGGCCCCTGCGACATTTCACCGCTGCTGGTGCTGTCGGCCTGAGCGCGTGCATCCTCCAATCCCGACAGCAGTCTGCGAACGTCCTTAGCCCCATTGATGATGACAAGGACGGACATCATCGCGAAGCCAAGCAGCAGGCCCACAAAAACGACTTGCCAGATCAGTTGCCAGTTCATGTCGATACCTTTCGTTGGGGACGCGTGTTCAGCATTCTTCGAATTTTACACGTTGGTTTCATCAGTATTGTCTTCGTATCGGTCCGACTCCGTATCTTTGTTATCCGGCCGCAACAGTGAACCGGCGACGGTCAGAAAAATGGAGATCGCGACGGTGATGAGTCCGATTTGTGGACTGGTCAATGTTTCAACCCACTGGCCTGATGCCACTTGATGTTTCAGGCCGACGGCAATCTGGATCGGCTCCAGAGCCAGCAACATCAGCAGTCCCGACAGCAGACCCAGCAACGCTCCGAAACTGCTGGTGCCCTTCCAGTAGATACCCATCATCAGCACGACAAAGGCGCCCGTGAAGTAGATTCCACCGGTCACGGCCATGTAGTCC
>JBDONA010001081.1:0-1784 GCA_039831575.1 Fuerstiella sp.
GCACGGTTCCCTGTCCCGCCACGTACTCGGAAACCTGCTTTTCTGCCGTCAGGTGTTTTGCCAGTTCGCGGCGTCCGTTGGGATCCGCTGAGTTTGGCAGCAACAATGCCTGAGGATGTTTCACGTCGACACTCAGTGAACGTTGCAGCCTTAACTTCCAGACGTCAGCGTTGCTTTCGGCGACTCGGAAATTCTTCATAATGCCTTCAAAGGCCCGCGACATGACCACCACATGCCATGCGTCGCCGAGTACGGGAGCTGCTTCGCCTCTTTTTCGGGGAGCGTGATATGTTGCCTTGTGCTGCTGGTATCCGAAACCCAGAGCCGGCATCCATGATTGATGCCACGAACATGCCTCGTAGAGTGCGTCTGTTTCCCAGTGGCAGTCGAGCAGGACAATATCCGCTGATCGCGTTTCTTCACTGTCCTGTAGTTTCCAGCCGTAATCGAATCGTTCCTGCAGATCTGTGACTGCGGCCTGCAGGGCTTTGCTGAGATCCATTTCGCCGAATGGGACGTCCTGCCATCCATAGTCGACGCACAGTGGTCCGCCGCTTTCACGTTCGGCAATCACGAACCACTCCAGCTTTTGCTTGCGAGCATCAACGCCCGCCGAAATTGTCGTGACGTCGTGGGGGATAGTGCCGCGAGACAGATTCGACTGCCGCTGCATGAGGGTTGAGACCTCGAGTGGTTCCTCCACTTTCTTGCGAGCAGCTGGCGGCCATGCCCAGGTCCACTGCATTAATTCCCGTTCCGCCAGTTCTTCATCAACGGCCCGTTTTGCTCGCCATTCCTCAACGCCGATCATGGCCACATCGGCGAACGAGTTGGCCGCGGCCGAATACCGGAACCCACATGTGCGAGTTCTGGGCCATTCACCACGGACCGTGCCTGTCCTGTCGATAGTTTGATTCCGATGCACAACGCGAGCCTGCTGAAGCTGTCTGTGCCGTTCTTCTTCACGCCATACGATGCCGCATGCTGGGCAGGAGAATGTTGCATTTTCAGCGTCGAGCTCTTCCGCTGCACTGTCCCAGCTGACAAGGTGCTCACGTTCCGGGGCGACGTATTCACCGCAACTGTGGCAGGGCTGATGTACGAGCCCCGATGAGCCGGCGAGGAATTCCTGCCAGATGCAGCCGTCCTCTTCACTGACCGTACATTCCAGATAGACGCGTTTTCGATTGCCGTAGAATCGGGTTCGGCCTTCCAGCTGACGAAGCTTTGTGCCCTCGTCAGATCCCGCACCAACAGCGTCGAGTTTGTCCGCCTCGGTCACGACCAACACTCGCGATGTAAACGCCGACCGTTTTTCATCTCCGCCACCACCGCTCATGAACTTCAAGTACGTTCCGTTCCTGAACGTGATCAGCTCCGGAGTTCCTCCCTTGCTGCCCGGGCCGGATGTCGGCAGGTACCTGGCATAGCGACTGGCCTCGATAGCGGGCTTGATGTCGATCTCCCACTTATCGCGAGCTATGTCCATGGTGGGCAGGCCTACGATCACCGTTTCCTGCGTTTCGAACAGGTGATACATCGCCGGGGCAACGAACCCAGCGAGCGTCTTTCCTGATTGCTGGCAGGCGACGAACGCGAACCGGGACCAGCGACCGGAATCGATCTCATCGAACCACAGACCATGCACGGGTTGCCTGTGGACGCGGAACAACTGCCCCTGATAGTCGCCGTCAGGAATGACGAGATCTTCTTCAGCAAACTGGCGGATTGTGCGAACCGGAGATGTCCGACCGTAGGACTCAAGGGAGTTCGTTAACGCTGCT
>JBDONA010000693.1:0-1781 GCA_039831575.1 Fuerstiella sp.
AAATCCGACTGCCGCACAAGCTCGCCGATCAGGCCGCCGGAACCGATTCCCATCGCCACGCAGTAGCTGTCCCCTGGCCTGGACTGTTTCAGCAGCCCGGCCACGCGTTCCGTCCAATCCGCAGACTCATCGACCGGACGCTGGTCCTGTCGTCTCTTACCTGGATCAACCAACGTTTCGCCAAAACAATGCATGTGGCCTGCTGCCGTCACGACAACCAGGTGGCCGTTGGCTACCAGCATGGACGTTGGAGTCCCGTCAACTTCGGTTTTCCATGAGACGGCAGCGGACTTGTCCGCAGCAGGCAGGTCGATCGCGAACACCAGTTTTCCCTGGTGACCGTACAAACGATTGCCGGCTTTGACATCAATCACAAGTGGGTTGGCCGCCAGCCAGGTGTCGTAGTCTGTTTTAGGAAGTTCGCGAATCTGATCGTTCGGTAGGGACCATGTCTCGGTCAGCACGGACACTTTTGACTTCTTGCCACGGCGATCAGTCCGCTCGATCTCCTGTGGATTCGTCAGGTCGTAGGCCACCACCTTTCCGTTTTCGCCAGCGTAGACCATGTCCTGCCCCAGGACTGGCGTGCGGAGACTCATGCCGAGTTGTCGTTTGCCAGCCGTGTCAAAGGTCACGGTTCCGTGAAACAACCATTGCCCGGTTGCACAAACGTGGTAATTGGTGACACGGCTGGTCGAATATCGGAAGCTGTCAAATCCGCCGTTCTGTCGGTCCCGGCAACCCACGATGGATCTTCCCTGAGGGATAAACAATTTCGTGTCGTTGGCAGCGAGATAACCCTGTGGAGTCATGTTGTTCAGCGTGACAACGTCATGCTGTGGCGCCCTGTTCGCGGGTTCAGAATTGACCAGTTCGCCGCTGGCAGCATCGACGGCATACAGAAAAGTGCCTTCGAACGGCCAGACACCAGCGGTAAAGTGAATTCGTCCGTCTACAAGCACCGGACCACCTCGGACAGGCCACACCGAAATCAGTCGTTCGTTGCCAATCACGTGCCGCTCGTTCGGCGCAGCGCGAAATCGCCAGACAAGGACTCCGCGGTCAGCGGTCAGGCAGTACAGAGATCCGTCGTCCGCAGCAAAGTAAACCATTCCGCCGGAAATCAGCGGTGCAAATCTCACCGGACCATCCGCATAGAATCGCCAACGATCCTCGCCTGTGACAAGGTCAACCGCTGTCACCGAATCGTTGCGGGACGATCCGTAATACAACGTCGTGCCAGCGACCACGGGCTCATACGTTGCATCGAAATGCAAACGGGGATCTTCCGGCCAGGCGGGCTTCAGGCCTGGCAGTTCGAGTGTCCATTGTGGATGCAACTGATCCGCCAGCTGCTCGGTGGTGGCGGCACTCCGTTGTGCATCAGACCGCCATGTCGGCCAGTCCGCAGCGTTGACGGACGACGTTGACGCCGTGTGCAATGCCATGATCAACAGACCGAATCTGATCGCAATGTCTCGATTCATGATAGCCTTCTCTGCGCGGTTCAAAGAATTCCCAAAGGAGCGTCAGCTTGCAGCTGTGGGCGTCTGCCCGCAGAATCCAGCCTAATTCATACCACAGCCGTGACACGGGTGACAGCAACTGGCGGGGATCAAAGGGTCGGGAGTCTTTTTCGGATCAACGATATTCAGGCTCAATTCGTCGTCAGCCGAAAAAGGCTCCCGACCCTCTCGACTACAATCGTGGCCAGTGAGCCAGGAAAACGGAACGACAGGATTGAAGATGAAAACGATTCGTGTGGGAATTGTCGGGTTGGG
>JBDONA010000293.1:0-7401 GCA_039831575.1 Fuerstiella sp.
CTGGTGCGTTCGGCCGTGCCTCAATTAAAGGCTGCTGGTGCCCGAGGCATCGTTGAATACCCAATCAGCAAGATCATCGATTGACAGCAACGGCCGGTTACACAGGTTCAGCGAAACATCTTCATCTAACCGAAGGAAGTTACGTGGCACGGTTTCTGCAAGCAGCTCTTTTCGCTATTTCCGCATTGTCCGCTCCCGCTGCACTGGCACAGCCGTACGTGAACCTGCTGAAGTCCAGTGACTTGAATCAATGGATGAAGCCATCCGGAGATCCTGTGACATCCGGTTGGCAACTTGAATCGGGTGGCGTTCTTCACCGGTCGAGCAAGGGCGGCCACATTATCACTCGGCAGAAATACGGTGATTTTGAACTGTGGTTCGAATTCAAAATTGCGGAGAAAGGTAACAGTGGCGTCAAGTATCGAGTGCAGCACTACGGCAAGCAGTTGCTGGGGCTTGAGTATCAGATTCTCGATGACGAGGCGTACCCGAAACTGACTCGAGATCATCTGACGGCGTCGCTGTATGATCTGGTGACACCGATTCAGAACGAAACGCGGCTTCGTGCCGACGACGAATTCAACATCGGCAAGATCCGTGTTCAGAACAATCGTGTGCAGCATTGGGTCAACGGTCAGCTGACGATTGATGAACCGCTCTGTGGCAGCCGCTGGCACGCTCATGTCGCCGGCAGCAAGTTCAGCGAAAAGGACAATTTCGGTGAAAATGTCGCGGGCCACATCATGCTGACCGACCACGGTGCCGACGTCTGGTATCGAAACATGTTTATTCGCTCATTGGGCTGTTGCGAAAGCCCCAAACGTGAACGCAGACGACGAAACTCACGCGGCGGCCTCCGATGAAATTCGTGCTTGTGATTCCCGACGGTGTGGCTGACGAGTCACAGGCGTCGCTGGGCAACCTGACTCCGCTGCAGGCGGCCAGCATTCCGGCAATGGACGCTGTCGCTGCGGCTGGAATCGTGGGCAGAACAGACAACGTTCCCGCCAGTATGCCGTCCGGCAGCGACGTGGGAACAATGACCCTGTTTGGTTATGACACTCTGAAATATCACACCGGCCGAGCGCCCATTGAAGCCGCTGCGCAGGGAATCGAACTCAATCCCGGTGACTGGGCCGTTCGTTGTAATCTCGTCACCGTCAGTGACGGCGTGATGAACAGTTTCACTTCCGGACAATTTCCCAATGACGCTGGTCAGGCATTAATCGAACTGCTGCAGAAAGATCAGTGCGGTGACAGTCACTGGAAGTATCACACGGGCGTCAGCTATCGCAACCTGTTGATCTACCGTTCCCGAGGTACCTCCGCACCGTTCTCGACAGACACCCAATCAACTCCGCCACACGATATCACAGACCAACCGATTGCTGGTCACCTGCCGTCCGGCCCCGGTTCGGACGACCTGAAGGCATTGATGGAACGCAGCGTCGAGCTGTTCTCCGATGCTCCTGCAAACGTAGCGCGCAGAGAGGCAGGGGAATTGCCCGCCACGCAGACGTGGCTCTGGGGAATTGGTCAGCGCCCGGAATTGCAGCCGTTCGTTGATCGTTATGGTGTCCGCGGCGCTGTCATCACAGCTGTTGACCTGTTGCGAGGCATGGGACGTCTGATTGGATGGGACGTCGTGGAAGTCGCAGGAGCAACCGGGTACCTGGACACGGATTACGCCGCCAAAGGTCGGGCCGCCATCGAAACTCTGTCTCGCGATGATGTCGATTTTCTGGTCGTGCATGTCGAAGCCACGGACGAAGCATCACACGAAGGTGAGACCGATGAGAAGGTCAAAGCCGTCGAGAGCATTGACCGCCACATCGTGGCACCGGTCCACGATTGGTTGAAGCAACAGGGTGACTACCGACTGTTGATCAGCCCGGATCATCCCACATTCCTGCGTACCCGAACACACAGTCACGGTGACTGCCCGTTCGCAATGTGCGGCACCGATATTGAGCCCAATGCTCCGACGACATACGACGAAGTCGCGGCGGCCCTGTCCGACGTTGGATTGCCGGAAGGTCACGAACTCATGGGACGATTTCTGAAGACTTCCTGACAGAGTGAAACTGTTGGCGTTTCTCGGTCTCAAACTGCATTCTTTGAAGTTGCGAGTATTCGTAACCCCTCCTGCTGGCGGGAGGGTCGGACGCGGTAGCGGCCGGGGAGGGTCATTGATCGTCGAGGTTCGAATGTATGGTTGCGGTTAGTGCATACCCTCTCCGGGCCTGACAGCCCGACTCTCCCGCAAGCGGGAGAGTAAATACGTCAACCGATCTGCACGCTGACGCTTCGATCGCAGTCTTCAGATTTGTGTAGATTCCCTTGCCCGAAGGGAGAGTGACATTTCTTTGATTCTCGGTCCCAAACTCCAGTTTGGGACCGCATATCCACGAAGCTCCGCTTCGCCGCAGTTGATTGACAATCTCGTGTGTTTCGGCGAAACAAGGCTCCCAGGACATGTATTCCCGGACCGCGGAGCCTGGGAACAAGATGCTGTCAGCGCATTCCGATCCGTTTTCAGGGGCCGTTGATGAAGGACGAACCGCAACCATTCGGTCTCCCACCAGCCGAAGACCTCAGGAAGTACAGAATCTGGGATTCCTACTTCCTGCCGCTGCAGAGTGCCAACGGTCAGCGATTTGCGAGTGACGTTGGCCGGTCTCAGTCGGCCATCGAGAAGTCGGCCATCGAGCGCTTATGTGTGTTTCTGCACGTTGGATTGGGAACCGCAGATTCAGTCACAGAGGCGAAACTCCACGGCAATCCCGATGCTGTACTGGCCCCGCTCAGACAGTGGTCGGACACTTTGATCCCCATGATGCGGTTGAATCCGACCGATGTCCGCGGCTCACTGGATGCATTAAACCGCTGGATGCGTGACGGACCGATGGCCGGTGTGTACTTCGCGAGTGGCACTCAGGCGGCGCTGCCCTGCAATCATCGCAACTTTGATCCGCTGGTGCAGAGAATTGATGAGCTGGGCGGCGTCATCATGCAACACACGTGGTTTAAAACGGGTGGCAAGGGCAGTGTCGGCGAGTCGACTCCGTCCGAGCTTGCCGAACTGGCCAAACGCTTTCCGGAAATAAAGTTTGTCTGCGCACATGCCGGTGGAGAATGGGAGAAAGGCATCCGTGCCATCAGGGCGTATCCAAATATCCTGGCAGAGACCTCTGGTTTTGATGCGACGGCCGGTTTTATCGACATGGCCGTTCGTGAACTTGGTGTCGACCGCATCGTGTTTGGAAGTCATCTGCCGTCGCGAGCTCTCGGAACCGAACTCAGCAAAGTTCTGAACGCGGATATTTCGGACGCTGCTCGAAAAAAAATCCTCGGAACAAATCTGCGCCGGCTGCTTGCTCCCATTCTCGCAAAGAACAAATAATCCGCGTGTGCCGGGACCGACTATGCTCAGCCCAATCGCAGTGACGAACCAATTCATCAGGACCTGAAGTACTCATGAACCACAGAAACACAAGTCATCTGCGTGCCGGCAACCTCCGCTGGAATATCGTGACGGTGGTCTGCCTGCTGTCGGCCACGACGATTTGCAGCAGTGCAGCGGCCGCTGGAAACGTCGTGCTGCTGATTTCTGATAACCAGACCTGGTTCGACGTAGGTTGCTACGGAAATACGGTTGTGCAGACGCCGAACATCGATCGTCTGGCGGCGGAAGGAGTGAAGTTTGAGTCGGCTTTTGCGACCACAGCCTCGTGCGGCCCCAGCCGAGCCGTTATCTACAGCGGACTGCTGACGCACCGCAACGGACAATACGCCCATCCGCATCGCGAACACAATCAGGAAATTCGGCCGGACGTAACGACCGTGTTTTCGATGCTCAAGGACAACGGTTATCGCACGGCGCTGATCGGGAAAGAACACGTTCGCCCGTTGGAGAAGTATCCAATCGACTTCAGGGTAAAGGCCAGGTCACGCAACGTGATCGAGATGACAGCGGCGGCTGACCGTTTCATGGCTGAATCGAACAAACCGTTTTTTCTGGTCATGTCGTTTGGCGATCCTCATCCTGTTTCGATCGAGGGAAAGGCCTGGGGCATTCCCACGCCGCAGGATGGTTATACTCCGGTGCAGTACGATCCCCAGGACGTCAGAACTCCCGGGTTTCTGCCGGACACTCCGGAAGTTCGAGAGGGAATCGCCGGCTATTACCAGCAGATCACCAGAATGGATTATGGAGTCGGGCGAGTGTTGGAGTCACTCGAACAGCATGGGTACAAAGACGATACGCTGGTCATCTTCACGGCCGACCATGGCACGTCCGAGCCCGGTGCAATGGGTACACATTATGAGCCAGGTGTTCGAGTTCCATTCGTTGTTTCTCGTCCCGGGCTGAAGCGCAAGGGGATCACGAATTCGGCACTGGTGGCGTTTACCGACATCACACCGACGATTCTCGATTGGACGTCGACGCAGTTCGACGACTACAAATTGCACGGACGCAGCATTCTGCCGATCCTGGAAACGTCGCAGCCGAGAGGCTGGAACCACGCGCTACTCAGTCACGTGGGGCACGATGTTTTCGCCTATTATCCCATGAGAACGCTGCGCGGGCAGCGCTACAAGCTGATCTGGAATGTGAATTATCGCAGCGAGTACCCGCTGCCGATCGACACTGTGCAACGTCGGACCTGGGTGAACGCGCGCAACAGCGAAACGCAGATGTTGGGGAATCGTTCCATCGAAGCCTTCCTGCACCGCCCGCAACTGGAACTATACGATCTGCACAATGACCCGTGGGAAGTGAAAAATCTGGCCGACACGCCCGCGTTCAGATCCGTTCTTGACGAGTCGGTCGCCGAATTGGTGAAGCGACTTGAAGCCCAGCAGGATCCATGGCTGCGGAATTATCATCCGCTTAAAGCCGGACAGTGAAGAACCTTTCACAGCGCAACGACGTACAGTGCGAGTGATGAGCACACGTAATGACGAACGATATCCATGAACTTGATTGCGAGATTCTGGTCGCGGGCGGTGGTGCGGCCGGGGTTCCTTGCGCTCTGGCGGCAGCTCGCTGCGGGGCCAGAGTGATCCTGTGCCACGACCGGCCGGTCCTTGGTGGAAATGCTTCCAGCGAAGTGCGGATGCACATCGTGGGGGCCAACGGCACCGGCAGTTCTGATCGAGGATGCGAACTGCAGACGGAAGCTCGCGAAGGCGGTATCATCGAAGAACTTCGATTGGAAAACTGCGTTCGAAATCCTCAGCGTTCCGCGTCGATGTTCGATCTGATTCTGTACGAAAAATGCCGGTCAGAACCCAACCTCACTCTGCTGCTGAACACAACGGTGACCGGTGTCGAGCTGCAAAGTGACGGCCGACCCCATATTGAAGCTGCGATTGCGGAACGGCAAAGTACGGAAGACCGATTCCGCATCCAGGCAGAGACATTCATCGACTGTACCGGTGACGGTCGTCTGGCATTCGAAGCCGGCGCATCATTTATGCGAGGTCGTGAGAGCCAAACGGAATATGACGAGTCACTAGCGCCAGGGCAGTCGGATTCGTTTCAGCTGGGATCGACCATTCTGATCACCGCTCGCAGACATGAACGACCGATGCCGTTTGTTGCGCCGGACTGGGTGCGAAGTTTCACGAAGGATGATCTTTGTCTACGCTTGTACGCCATGCCCGGCGATGAAGAACCAACTCACGAGTATGGTTACTGGTGGGCAGAATGGGGCGGCACGCTGGACACCATCAAAGACAACGAACTGATCCGAGATGAATTGCTGTCAGTGACGTTGGGGATCTGGAACCACATCAAGAACGGACCACCCGGTACGCCTGTCGATGCGGATCCCTTTGATGCGTCAAACTGGGCACTCGACTGGATTGGTTTTCTTCCGGGAAAACGCGAAAGTCGCAGATTCATCGGACAGCACGTGCTGACTCAACAGGATCTGCAGGCGTCGCGACCATTCCCGGACGCCATTGCCTACGGCGGCTGGTCGATGGACCTGCATCCGCCGGAAGGTGTCGATGTTCCGCATGAAGCCCCGTGTATCCAACACCCACTACCGTTCCTGTATGATATTCCGCTGCGCAGCTGTGTTTCGCGCGACGTGAGCAATCTGATGTTTGCCGGTCGGAACATTTCGGCCACTCACGTGGCCTTTTCATCAACACGAGTGATGGCCACTTGCGCGGTTATGGGACAGGGGGTTGGCACAGCAGCGGCTTTGGCTGCACAGAAGGCGATTCTGCCCAGCCGGATCGCGACCGATGGGAAGCTTGTGGACAGTATTCAACGCCGGTTGCTGCACGACGACGCATTTTTGATCGATTGCTCGGACGATGTCTCCTCAGATGTGACTCGGTCAGCGCGAATTACTGCGTCCAGCGAACAGCCGGGTGGAAGTGCAGTCAATGTACTGACCGGGCAGACGCGCAGTGTTCACGGCAACCGTGGCGTGTCGCCGGAACGGACCGTTGAGGGACTCCATCGCTGGATGTCTGTGCCGAATGAATGGCCGGCGTCGATCCGTTTTGACTGGAAAAAACCACAACCGTTGCGGAAAATTCAACTGGTGTTCGACACTGGCATGCATCGACATCTGACGCTCAGTCACCACGATGGATACACGTCTCGAATGATCTGGGGTGAACCGCAGCCGGAAACCGTCCGGGACTACGCTGTGCAGATTCTTAAGCAGGATAGCTGGAAAACGGTCTGCGACGTTGCTGGCAACTACCAGCGATTGCGCCGACATTCGCTGCCGGAAGGAACGGTCACTCCGTCCGTTCGTATTCTCGTCACCGGAACCAATGGACTCGATCACGCCCGGATCCTCTCCGTGCGTCTTGACTGAAGCGGTAAGCGTTTGCTGCAGAAGTCTGCCGTCGGCAGCGGGGGCAACCGACTATTATGAAAAGGAAACGTAAATGTCAGCCACGGAGTATGCGATGTTACGGTTGGTGGCGGAAATGTGTCGAACACGGAGCTTGAGGTTCAGCGTTCGAAGCAGTTGTACCGCTGTAGTGCTATTCCTTTCCCTTTACCCGGTGGCGTTCGGTCAGCCCGAAAGGCCACTTGATCCCATCGCGGCAGGTCTGCAGCCGACCCGGGCTGTGACCTACAAACAGGTTGATGATATCGATCTGAAAATGCATGTGTTCGAACCGGAAGGGCACATGGCATCTGATCGTCGCAGCGTGTTTCTGATCATTCATGGTGGCGGATGGGCAGGTGGCGATGCACGACGCGGCTACCCGTTTGCAGATTACTTTCGTGAACGCGGCATGGTTGCCATTTCCATCGAATACAGACTGCTGCAGCGAAGTGGCACACCGACTGTGTTTGAATGCGTGAAGGACGGACGGTCGGCGGTTCGCTATCTAAGGCAACACTCCGGCAAACTTGGC
>JBDONA010000447.1:0-1779 GCA_039831575.1 Fuerstiella sp.
GCGTGTCCTTGTGTTTTGCGGGGGCTCGAAATTTGAACTGGGCACTTTGCCGTTCTGATAGCTGACGACCTCCCCAAGCCATCGGCGTTCACACACCAGTCGGGACCTCGCCTCCCTTTTTTTTCTTGCCAATTTGCCATTCTAGCACTCTGGCGATGGAGTCGGTTAAGGGCTAGATCAGACGCCGGAGCGGCCTATGCGACACTCGTTGTTCTGTTTTTCGAGCAGTTGCTGTAAGGTGCCCCGTTCATATTGACTGCCGGAATCTCGACACAGCCCATCCGGTGAGTTGCTTCGGCCTGCGGGCATCCTTGCTCGGCGACTGGCCGAGCGGGTCAATATCTTGGTCGCTTCGGATCTTGGTCGCTTCGGAGCAACATTTGTATGAACCCCGCGTGGCGGTTACATTTAGGTCGAATCTGTTTAAAACTGAATGCACGGCACTTGACGCTTGGTGAGTATTTCGAAATACGTTCGACATCTCCGAAAGAACTAAGCACTTTCAGGCACGGAGTTTCCCATGAACGTGAGTCTGCAACACGATCGCTGGTCTGTTTCTGAGACCGAGTTTGCCGTCAAGGTGATGGTTCCGGACCTGAAAGGATTCTTCGACAAGCTTCCAATCATCGGTGGTGCGCCAAAAGCGCGGTCGCTGGTGATTGAACCGGGAACGCGGGCTCTGGTGATTGATGACGGTGTCTTGATCGGTGAGATTCTGGCCGGAGAATACACACTGGAATCGTTCATCGAACGCCTGCAGTTCTGGCGGAATAAACAGACGACGATATTCCTGACCCGGGGTGAGGACGTCCCGGTCGAAAGTTACGCTTACAACGTGCCCTGTCTGGATGGCGTGTGCTTCAATGTATCGTACCGCTGGACCGTGCAGATTGCCGAGATTCTGCCGTTCATGGAAAACTTGATGGGTGCACGGGAGTCGGTGTCCGTTGAAGAACTGGAGGGCCTGCTGGAGCCCGTCGTGGGACAGGCTGTGTATTCCACAATCGGGCAGTGCTCGTTCGATGATGTGCGTAATCCAGATTTCATTACACGTCTGGCGGACGGCATTCGGTCACGGGCGGACGTGAAGCTGCAGCGATACGGCCTGGATTTTGTTGACTTGCAGACCGCAGAGTGCTCATGCGATGACGGCGGCCTCGCCGAGCGAAAGGGAGAACTCTGGCTGCAGTCTCGTGAGACCCAGTTGCAGCAGGCTGCATCCGTTATCGAGAGTGACCAGCTATCGGCAAAGCTGAGTGACATTCGCAGCAAAGTCCCGCTACGCAAAGACCTGCGTGACATCGTTTCGGAAGACCGGCTGAATAAGATTCAGTCGAAGGAAGATTTTAGGAAAGCGGTCTCCGACGTCGACAAGGATCGACTGCTCCGCGTCGAAGAACGCGAAGGCCTGATCGCCGCCTACGAAGAGCGAAAAGAAGACCGGGGCCAGCTCCGGGAACACCTGCTCGCCACGATGGACCTTCACCGTGAACAGGAACTCGAAGAACTGCGTGTCGAAATGGACTATGCCATCCGCATGAAGTCGCTGGGTAAAGAACTGGAACTGTCGCGTCTGTCGCAGACAAAAGAGGCAGAAGAATGGCGTAATGAACTGGAGCATGAAAAGGAAGAGGCCACGCATCGTCGGCAGCAGAGACACGAAAACGTGAAAGCTCGCTGGGAACGGGTCCGTGAAGCACGGCAACAGAAGCGGGACGATTCCTGGGAAGCCATCCTGCATGACCAGAAGATGGAGGACGTCCGTAGCGACCTGGAAGT
>JBDONA010000461.1:0-1777 GCA_039831575.1 Fuerstiella sp.
CTGTATCTCCGTAGGTTCGAACGGGATCAACTGAGTGCCGAAAACCAAATGACAGTGCAGGAAATCCGAAACACAGTGCGCTCGGTTGGTTTTGAGTCAAACAAGGCCGTCGGTGAGTGGCTCTTTACTGCCTTCGGCAGGAGATCGGCGGATCTCTACCGAGCACTCATTACTGCGCGAAAGGCGGTTCACGGGCAGCCACTTCGCGGCGAGAATTATCTTGTTCTGGCACAGGTTGGTTTCCTGTCGGGCCTGTCTTCGGAAAGTGAAGCTGCATTAATCGACCAGTCAGTCAGACTCAGGCCACATAGTGCGCCGATTCGGTATCTCGCGGGAATGGCATTGGTGGAGCAGGGAGACATGGACGGTGCCTGTGACCACTGGCGTGCCGCATTTGCGGTCGATGCGCAGATTCGGGCGCTCATTATCCATGGATTGGCAGCGCAATACTCAGCCGCAGAAGTTGTCCACAGAATTGACCCGCAGGCGGACGGGCTGTGGTTGCTTTTTGAAGAGTACCGGAAGCTTGGACAACCGGATCAGCAGACACTAACTGCAAATATCTACAGCCAGAGGTTTAAAGAGCTTATGGCCAACGTCAGCGATTCCGACCGGAGTTTCTGGCAATGCGGCCACCAGATCTTCACCTTCCTTGGCAGTCATCGGAAGGCTCTCAGCTGCCTGCATCACGCGGTCCAGCAGCAGCCCGGAAGCTACTCTCTGAGGAGCCGATTTGCCCTGGAACTTCTCGATAATCGGCACTACGAAGCCAGTCGAAAGCAGCTGGAGTGGTGTCGGCGAAGACGTCCGGACGATATGGCGATCAACAATGCGTTCGCAGAACTTAAGGCGGCTACCAGGGCCGGAGGTGAGTTATGAACCTCAATAGACCAGAGATCACCCCTGTAGATCCCATCCCAATCGCTCGCACCGTCAGCAACTTCACTGCACAGGATACTGCAGAGCTGGAAGAAACAACGGGCCGAACCACGATAGAATTCAGCCGCGCGACCGTCCGTGATACTTCCTGTCAAGGCTACTCGCCCCTGCTGCGCCCATGGGGCCAGTTCGTAAAACGCAGCATCGATATTGCCATCTCATTGCCGGTTGTTCTGTTCGTCCTTCCAATCCTGTGTCTGGTTGTCAAAACTGCGCAATGGATGCAGTCATCCGGCCCCATGTTCTATCGACAGATTCGCTGCGGACGTGACGACCGCCAGTTTTCGATTCTCAAGTTCCGCACAATGCACGTGCCGTCGCCAGGTGCATCGGATATCGAACGCAACCCTGAGGGAAGGATTTTTCCGTTAGGTCGTTTTCTCCGAAACTCCAAGATCGACGAGATTCCACAGTTTGTGAACGTGTTGCTGGGGGCGATGAGCGTCGTGGGCCCGCGTCCGCATCACTTTGAGGACTGTAAGAAATTTGAAGGTGTCGTGGAGGATTACCGGCTACGGTCTATTGCCAAGCCAGGCATAACTGGACTGGCCCAATATTGCGAATATCGCGAAGCTTTCGCATGGAATTGCGTCCAGAGTCGCGTTGAGCGAGACCTGAAGTACATCAATACCTGGTCTCAGGCACTTGATCTTTCTCTAATTGCAAAGACAGCGGTCGTCGTACTGGTGAAACTGATTTCCTCACCATTCGCTGCAGCCAATATAGTGTCCACGCCAGACGTGCTCGTTAATCCGGCACTTCGTGTCTTCGATGAATCGGCAGAGACTGGCCAGGAAGTCTCCGTTCATGATTCGGATGGTGACCACTCGCCCGAACG
>JBDONA010000791.1:0-7364 GCA_039831575.1 Fuerstiella sp.
TGTGCCGGTCCATCAACCAGATGAACGGTGGTGCGACGCAGGATCGGCTCCTGGATCTCTGCGATCGCCTGGAAGCGGCTGAAGCATACGGAGATGGCATGCTGGACGAACTCTGAGCCGTCCCCGCGACTCTACTCCCGGCGATTCCAACCCAAACTCCGCCGATTGCGGGACTGCCGGAAAGACACAGATCAGTGTACATTAGTGGTCTCAAGCTCCGCCGCATCCGTATTTTTCAATACCGAGTTCTGAACGCTTTGACGTCCGTCGTATCGCAATTGTGTCAGCAATGGCCGCTTCCCCGCTCGTTCCTCGCGACCCTCCCGGAAGGAGGGTAAAGATGTGTAGAGACCAGTCCTTCTTTGCGTCCTTAGCACCCTTCTATCCAAAACCCATCTTTAATCGGCGACCATGCGCGGACACTGACGGAAGTCCTGATCCAACAGAAGCTCGCAAAGGAAGCAATGAGAAACAACCAGCACAAACACTTCCTGGCCATTGGCATCTACACATCTCCAAAGACTACGATGGAAGCATCTGCAAGCAGTTCCGTTCACCTGTTCACTCTCCCGCTTGCGGGAGAGTCAGGCTATCAGGCCCGGAGAGTGTTTTGTAACCTCAACCAGGCAATCGCACCGCCACTTCAATCTCCCTCCTCGCTCGTGCCTCGCGACCCTCCCGGCGGGAGGGTAAAGATGCGAGACACCTATGCCCGCCGTGCCATATAGCAGTCCGAAGAGAGACAACAATCATGAAAACCAATTTCAGATCTCTCGACCGTCGAAAGTTCCTTCGCGGAACCGGAGTGGCACTGGCGTTGCCGTGGTTTGAAACCACGTCCGGTCTTGCGCGCGACGCGGAACAACCCCGCACGCCGAAACGCCTCGCGTGCTTCTACATGCCCGACGGCGTGCCGATGCCACTGGCAGAAGATCCGGCACACAAAGACTGGAGCTGGTTTCCTCACGGAAGCGGAAAGGACTTTACGTTTACGAAATGCCTGGATCCACTGCAGCCGCTTCGCGACGACGTGACCGTGTTGTCCGGCTTGTCTCATCCGTCGGTGCGCAGTATTCACGGCCATTCGAATGCAGACCAGTTTCTCACCGGGGCCGCCACCGGGCCATCGGGCGATTACGGAAATTCTATCTCGCTGGATCAGGAATTCGCGGCGCACGTCGGAGATCAAACTCGCTTTTCATCACTCATTCTGTCGACTGATGGAGGCACGGGGACTCCGCGTGGTGCACACACCTCGTCGTTCAATCGAAGTGGCCGAGCCATTCCGGCCGAGCACAGACCAAAGCGAATTTTCGACATGCTGTTTGTGAAGAGCGATGACAATGCGGCTCGTCGTCTGTCGCTCAACCACAGCACGATGGACGATCTCCTGGCCGATGCAGTCGCCTTGCGGAAGAGGCTATCTGCTCACGATCAGAAGACGCTGGATGAGTATCTCCAGTCGGTTCGCGACACCGAGATCAAAGTCCAGAAAGCGAAGCGGTGGATCAATATTCCGCTTCCCAAAGTTGACGTCGACCATCTGAAGCTCGACATCACTCCGGAAGATCCACGTGTTTATCTGCAGACGATGTTCGAATTGATTTTCCTTGCATTCAAAACCGATTCCACCCGCGTCGCGACATATCAGATTGGCCGGGAAAACGGTGTCGGCGTCAGCGACTATCTTGCTCGAGCGGTCGGATTCAATCTGACTCATCAACTGTCACACGAGACAAAGGAAACGGGCGGCTGGAAGAACTTCGGGACGTATTGTCGATTCCTGAGCGAAGAATACGGACGCTTCGCCAGCAAACTGAAGGCATCTCCCGAAGCTGGTGGCATTGGCAACATGCTGGACAACACGCTGCTTCTGTTTGGTTCCGCGTCAAGCGCTTTCCATCTGTCCCGCAACTACCCATTGATCCTGGCCGGGGGGAAAAACATGGGCTTCAGGCACGGCCAGTACTTGAATTACGCGGGCAACAATCCAGCAGGAGGCGCATGGGACGGCGGCACAGAACCATGGCAGAAAGAGGTCACTCACGAAGATATCCCTTTGTCGAATCTCTTTGTGACGATGCTTCAGCGTCTGGGCGTCGAGACCGACAACTTCGCCGACAGCACGGAACCGCTTGTTGACGTTTGAGTAGTTAGAGGGGCCGCATCTAGATACGACATAGAGGGCACTGGGGATAGCCACAAAAAACACAAGAAGGCACAAAAAAGGGCCTGATCACTGCGGTTCTTTTCGTGAATCTTCGTGTTTTTTTTGCTATCAAAACCTCGTTCATCTCGCTCCATATAATCATTCGAGGAGCTCGCATGTGAAATACGGCAACATCAATGAGCTGTGTGACATCGTCCGGGAAACCAGTTTTTCTATTCACAAGTACCACCGGAACGGCCACCTCGAAAAGGTCTACGAAAACGCTCTGGCTCACCGATTGAGGAAGCAAGGCCTGCACGTTGAGCAACAACATCCGCTCACTGTCGAGGACGAAGACGGCACCGTGCTCGGCGAATACTTCGCGGATCTGTTCATCGAAGGCTGCCTGATTGTGGAACTGAAAGCGGTCAGCATGACCAACGACGCACACGTCGCTCAACTGCTGGGCTATTTGAAATCGTCCCGAATCGAAACCGGCCTGCTAGTGAACTTCGGAGCAACAAAGCTATACGTGAAGAAGTATCTGATGACTTCCAAGTGATCACCACCGGTGACGAAAAAGGACCTATGCAACTGAAGTCGAGTATTGGTTCGTGACGCCCTTTTTGCACCGTGTCCCTCCGTTTCGTGCCCAGGACATACAGTTCCGAACTCGCGCCATAGCAAATTGGAACAAGCCGTTTTCTGGCGAAGAACAGGTCGCGTTTTTGCCATTCAGTCAGTGTTCGAAGAACATCCGGAAAACGCCGTCGGTAAACTGATGCTGACCGAAATCGCTGAGCTTTGCGGTTCGCAACCACCATTATTACAGACCTTCCACTCGTAATTTTCACCAGAAGCATCTCATGAAACCCACCGCCACCGCACAACTTGCTGCAATTCCCAGGATCGACGACTCTGTGCCGGAAAACCTGCAGACGGCCACATTCGCCTTTGGCTGATTCTGGGGACCCGAATCCCAGTTTGGGGTTATCAAAGGTGTGTACCGTACTCGGGTTGGCTACACGGGGGGCCGGAAGAAGTTCCCGACTTACCACAGTCTGGAAAATCACACCGAAGCATTGGAGATCGACTTCGCCCCGACTGAAATTTCGTTTGCTCACATCGTTAACCTCTTTTGGAAGAGTCACGACCCGCGGTGTGGAATTCGTAGTCGACAGTACATGACGGCCATCTGGTTCCATGACGACACACAGCGCGACATTATCAGTGCGGCAGAAGAAGATATAAAAGTGGGGCTCAGTGGGAAGCTGCAGACACCAGTCCTGCCACTGGATGTCTTCTACCCTGCTGAGGATTACCACCAGAAGTATCGCTTGCAGAACTCGCCGCTGCGAAGTCATTTCAAAGCGATGTATCCGAACTTTCGGGACTTCAACAACTCAACGGCCGCGGCGCGCCTGAACGGCTTCATCGCCGGACACGGCAGCCGGCAATTGTTCGATGAAGAACACCAGGACTACGGTTTTCAGACCGACGAATTAAGCCAGGTCATTCATCTTCGCGAGTCATCCGGCGACTCTGCCACGTGCAGCACTGCGGGCTGTACGAACGATTAGCGAAGCTTACGAACTGGTGTGACGAAAAGTACGTGCAGCCTGTTGAACGCCACGGCAACTCAGATTTGCTCAACCCGGGATGTGAGCCGCTAGCCGCGAGTTCGTTTTGGGAAAACCGGCGGCTAACGCCTTGCCGCTCACGGCTGGAGCTAAGTCACTTCAAGAACTGAGTGCCGTTCGCGACAACAAGTAAACTGTCCAACATCACTGGTGACTCAACTGACTCAGGTTCAACGGAAACTCCTTCACGACGTTGCCGCTGATATCGACACATTTAAACGTCATGACAGGATCTTCCGGGCGCAGATCGAAGCTTAGTTGCCCCCAAAAGTTGCCCCTATTGTAGGACCACACGGCGTTTGAAAACGTCTGATGCGTATGCTGATTCGTGACCTTGGCAGAAACGAACTCATACAAAGGATAACCACGCGGCCGATTGATTTTCCAGATGTCCGACCGATGGCGGTCACCGGAAATCAGCATGACACCGTTGATCTTTCTGTCGTTAATCAGATCGAAAATCTCATCGCGCTCACCTCGAGCCCACGGCCCGGCCCACGAGTCTTTGCCTCCCTTGTCCGCGCCGTCGGCCCACATCGTTCCCGAAGCAATGACCTTGAACTTGCCTTTGGCTGCCGCAAGTCCCTCAAGCAGCCACTTTTTCTGGTCCGGGCCAAGCATGGTTTGAGCCTTTTTCTCGCGATAAAACCGGCCGTCGGTCATGAAGAAGTCAACGTCCCCCAGCGAGAACGAATGCCATGTGCCGGGCATTTCTTTTCCGCTGCCATACCTGGGGTTATTCCAGTTCTGCCGGAACACCGTCCAGTTTGGCATCTTCCACGCCGCCTGCATCCCCGCGCCGCCCGCGGAATCGTTCATCGCCATGTCGTGGTCATCCCACACTGCATACATGCCAACGCTGCCGATCAGTCCGCGGTAGGCCGGGCTGAGGCAGCGACGGTAGTAGAACATCCTCTGGGCTCCACGCCGGTTGACGACATCGATGTAAACGTTGTCGCCGAGTCCCAGATAGGCCAGCGGACGCGTTTTGGCCATGTTGCTCCAGGCATATTCGTGGGACGGTACGTATCGTGAACCTGAACCAAACGTCACATGGAATTCGACCTTTTGCCCTTTGTCCGGCGCAGTCCGGAACTGAAATGTATCGCGTTGGATCTTCTTTCCAGCGACGTTGATCGAATACGCGTAATCGGTAAATGGCTTCAGCCCGCTGACCGTCATGACTGCCGTGAAGTCGTCCCGCGCCGCTGTCCGGACCAGCTCCGACCTCTGCTCGCCAACGCTGACTTGAACTGTCGCCGGCCCCGCAGTTCGAACCCAGAACTTCGCGGAAGTCGGTTTGACGTCCCCCAGCATCGGCCCGTTAAAGAGTTTGAGATCGTGTTTCTCGATCAGTGCGACGAACTTTGATTCCGTTAAAAGATCCGCCATTCCTCCCTCCGCACCGAATCTGCCGGTCTGGCCTTTCGCATCTGTGCCGTAGAAGGCGTTGATCAGGTACGGATCAAGGTCTCTCATGACCGCGGACTGCTCGCCGGCGGTGATGGGCTCCTTCGCAGTTGCGATACTTCCTGACCCAAGGATGACAGAAACGACTGCGAAGTTGAGGATTGATTTCTGCATCGATGGATTTCATTTGAGTGTTTTGGATGGGCCGGATTACCAGGATACTGCATTTCTGTCCGCGTTTCCAATTGCAGGCCGTGTGTCTTATCGTCGGTGAAACGCGATTCTCTCAAGATGGCGTGGACCGTAAACGGGCACAGACGTTTAGTCACACTTGAACCGCGTCCCCATAAGTCAGAACGATTCACCAGCAGAAGTAAACTGTTCTAAATCCAGCGATTAATCGAGGTGGTGGTTATTTGCGTGATACACTCGCCCCCGCACCGACACGAAAGACCAGATTGAAACTCTCACAAAACCTAACCTGGCAGGACGAATCCAAAACCAGGACCGCTGCTTGGCAATCTGAGGCAGGACACCCACCGCCAAAGACAGTTGTCATTGCAGATGACACGATGACAGCGGATGCCGCCTACTGGCGAGCGTGCGCAGGCACGGCACTGCTTTACAACGGTGATTTTCAAAACGCCAAACAATTACTACAGGCCGTGACCCGCCGAGTAGACCGTAAAGCAGCCAAGCCTGCGGCCACGATGTTGGAGGCTTTTCATCAACATCGGTTACGGCAGATTGGCCGTGCCAATATCACGAATAAAATTCTCATCGAGTTGCAGGATGGCAAATGCAATCTGAACCGGGCGCCCGATCTACAGGAAGCGGTCGCAGGTGCTTTGGGTGAAAAAACGCCCGCGAATCTGGTGCTGTCTCTACGTGAAACATTAGGCATGATCGGCGCCAACGAGTGGCGCAAGAAAGGCGTCTATATCGAAGCACTGGAGGCGAAGATTCATGCGAATTACGGCGTTTATTCGCCAGTACGCGGTGAGTACCTGGATGTCATTAATCAAGTCCAGCTTAACAGTCCGCAAGTTGCGTGGGATATCGGTACAGGCACAGGTGTGATTGCAGCCGTGCTGGTAGCGCGCGGCGTTCAGCAAGTGATTGCCACGGACACAAGTGCACGTGCATTGCAGTGTGCAGCAGAAAATATTCAACGCCTGAATATGCAAACGAATATCAGCCTGGTTGAGACCAACCTCTTTCCCGAAGCAAAAGCAGACCTGATCGTATGCAACCCACCATGGGTACCGGCGAAAGTCAATACGCCTATTGAGAGTGCCGTATACGACCCCAAGAGCCAAATGCTAAAAGGCTTCCTGAATGGCGCAAGAGCACGCTTGAATAAGAATGGTGAAGCCTGGCTGGTCATGTCTAACCTGGCAGAAAACATTGGCCTGCGTAGTAGCAATGACTTGCAGGATTGGATGACACAGGCAGGCCTGATCCTGATGGAAAAAGCAGATACTTCGCCTAAACATGCCAAGTCCGTTGATCAATCAGATCCACTCTATGAAGCGCGTTCAAGAGAAGTGACTTCACTTTATCGGTTAAAGGCGGCTGATTAGTCATCGCAGACCGGACCAAACGTAGCGACGTTCGATTGGTGACAGCTATTGCTCACCAGGAGCAGGCGGTTTTTCGGAGCGAGGCAGAGAAGGTTGAAAGGGGGGCTTTTTTCTGCCGGGCAGCGGAGGAACGGTACCGATGACTTTGCCGTCCGGTGTGACCGTGATACCGCCCACAACTTTCTCCATGATCAACCAGCGTTCCGTACGCAGACAATCGCGAAAGACTTTCTGATTCTGACGGTTTCGCTCCGACCATTTTCCGCTCTTGAATTTTTCGTAGGCAAGCTTTGCCGTGTCCTTGTCCCCATGTCGTCGAGCAAACCGCAACAGTCCGGATATCGCCGTGTCTTTGGCCTCGGCCGTCCGGCCAGTCTGCATCTGTTTCTTCAGGTGTCGCACAATCCGATCATAATCGAATGCCGTCACTACGAAATATTCTTCATCCGGATAATACGCCAACTGCTGCTCAGCCAGTTGAACGTAGAACTCTTCTCCGTCTGGTCTGCCAATCGCCTGAGCGACCTGACTGGCGTAGAACGCACAGTCTCCAGGCTCGCCATGCCAGCGTGGCATCAGATA
>JBDONA010001079.1:0-7355 GCA_039831575.1 Fuerstiella sp.
GACGCCAATTTCACGGTCAGTGGTCGCTATCTCTGGCCGACGCACGGCCGAAATCGCGAACGATTTCTATTTCTAAAACCTGATTGTCAAAGAGCTTCGCGTTCGGTTCAGTTTTTTGACCCTACGGACTCGCAATGGTCAGCAAATCCGCACACGTTGTGTCTCGAAGCCGAGCGACCACCAGAAAATTCTCCTTGAGAAACTGAGGCTCACGCTGCCATCGAAAATAATCCAGAAGCAAATGTAGTGGAAACTTTTCGCCTCAGGCCAAACAAAACACTGCACTTACAATCCGAACTGCGGAAGTTAGGCTAAAGCGACACGCCTGGCATCAAAGGCGAGTTGTGCTACCCGCTGCATCGGCAGGCAAACACGGCTTCCCGCAGATCTTGCCTGCCACTATCCTGCACCGCCCGAGCAATCGGTTTTCAACGTCGCATCGCATTCGGCGACCATCGATGGCAGCATGCCAGAATCTATTCTGGCCAACAACTACGGCGTTCAAGCAGATGCGAATAGCCTACCTCTCTGATTCGACAATCCCGTCCCGGAAAGCCAATGGGATTCAGGTCATGAACATGTGCCAGGCGTTCGCAAACGCAGGGCATGATGTCACTCTGTTCGCACGGCCAGGCGAAGCGATCGAAAACGACTTTCACTTCTACGGCGTCGCTCCCAGGTTTAACATTGTTAAGTCCGCTACCATCGGACCTCAGCGGTTACGCGAATGGTTCTACGCCAGTCGCACCGCGTGGCAACTGAGTCGCTGCGGACCGTTTGATTTGATCTACGGTCGGCACCTGCCATCATTGGCGCTCGCAGGGCGTGGCCGGACTCCCATGATCTACGAAGCTCATCAACCAGCATCGTTGACGGGCCGTGTGATTGAGCGCCAGCTGTTTCGCCGAAACAACCTTACCCGCTGCGTATTCATTTCGGAAGCTCTGCGAACAGCTTACCGGAAACGTTACGCTCAACTGTGCAGCGTGGAAACGCTCGTGTCGCATGATGGCACGACGGTCTCATTGACGGACCCTGAACTTTGCTCTTCCACACCCAACGGCGGTCGGCTTCGTGTGGGGTATTCGGGAAGTCTTTGTTTCGGACGCGGTATCGAAATCATCGTTGGCCTGGCCCAAAAACTGCCGTACCTCGACTTTCATTTCTGCGGTGGGAGTCCGGACGAAGTCAACGCCTGCCGTGCTCGGGCGACTGGCAGCCACAACATGACCTTCTATGGCTTTCTGCCACCATCACACACACGCGCATGGCAGTCATCCATGGACGTTTTGCTGGCTCCATACCAGTTGAGTGTGCCAACGGTCGAGTGGATGTCACCGTTAAAGATTTTCGAATATATGGCGACTGGCAGAGCAGTCATTGCGTCCGATGTGACCGTGCTGCGCGAGGTACTCAGCGATGGCAGGAACGCGCTGCTGGTTCCCCCGAATGATGTTTTCGCCTGGTCAAATGCTCTGCAACGGCTGAGCGATGCTTCTGTACGAGAGGCATTGGGGCAACAGGCGCTTGCCGACCTGCGCTCAACCTATACCTGGAAGTTGCGAGCTGCGTCCGTACTGCAGGGAGTTTTGAAGCTGGCCGCTGCGGCGTAACGTTGGAGTCGTTGATCGCATTAATAGACAGGATGCACCTGGCAACGACAGTTTCTGCGCCCACCGGAATCGTATGCCGGATCTGCGCGAATTGCTCTTGCGGCTCACATGCTGAAACCGCCTCGCAACCTCGGCTCAGGCAGCGCATGCCGATTCATCTTGCTACGTTTTGGGCTTTCTGATAGAAGGCTGAAGAGTCGTACCGGGCTGTGATTTCAGCGTTTTCGGGTCGTTGAAGCCTGTTTCCAGCGGGACAAATTTCACCCAGAAGCACGAAGTGTGCGCGGCGGTGCGTCCCGCAAAAATCGATACACTTGCCATGTCTGTTGCTCCTTGATGCGAGAAAAAAGTGTTCACTCTGCTGTTATCAGGGCAACAGACGATTTTCATCCCCATCTAATGCTTCGCCTGTGCCATGTGCCCGGCCAAGGCGGTATTGATATTCCCACAATGCGCCGACAATATTTTCCAGACCGTTCCTGCGTGTTTCCCAATGACTGCAAATCGCATGGCGAGCATGTGTCCAATCAGTAACAAGGGTGTGGGGCATCAGCCTTCATTGAACGCGAAGCAGAACCGCAGGTCGGCCGTATGATGTCGATAAGCCGGTTTGTTCGTTCCCTGCGACCGGTTGCCGGGTGGTGGAATGCGCCGCTGCCAAACTTTTTGATTGCTGGAGCATCCAGGTCCGGGACGGCTTCGTTGTGGAATTATCTGCGGCGTCATCCGGACGTCTTCATGCCAGATCAAAAGGAGGTCGGTTTCTTTGACGACGACCGGTTTTTTGAGTTGGGTATCGACGCTTATCGCCGCCGATTTTCCGGATGGAATGGAGAAGCGGCTATCGGTGAAGCGACACCTCGCTATTTCACAAGCGGTATCCTGCGCGATTCGGTGGGTGATTACAGCTATTGTCCCGATGACGATTCAGCTGCGCGCGTTGCAGATCTTATTCCTGATGTGAAATCCATTCTTTCGCTTCGTGATCCGGTCCGGCGTGCTTTTTCGCAGTATCAAAAAAGGCGTGTCAAAGGAACGGAACTCGCGGTGACATTCCGACAGGCGATTGAAGAGGAATTGGACGGGCGGCGACTTCCGCAAAGAGACCCACGATGCCTGGTCTATGCAAACCAGTACTCCCGACATGTGCAGCGATGGTTCCGTTGTTTTCCGAGCAGTCAGGTGAAGATCATTGTCTTTGAAGCATGGACGAAAGATCCGACGGCGACATATTTCGATCTGTGTGGCTTCCTGAATATCAGCGTCGATTATCCGGTGCCTGAATTCGCCGTTCACAACTCTGCTCTGACGGTTGCCCGGCGACATCGTTCGCGAAAGACGGTCGGGCTCGATATTGCATCTCTGGAGGAAGAGACATACACGGATATCTGGAAGGTCTTTCAGCCCGATGTGATCAAGCTGGAACAGATGCTCGGTTATCGCGTTTCGGAAAAGTGGGGGCAATGGTGTCAGGCCTGATTTCCACGCACGACGGTCTTCTCGGGACGAAAAATTCGGACGACTTTTCGTCGGAACATCTTCTCCCCAATCTGATCATTCCGGGAGTGCAAAAGTGTGCCACGACGTCCATGCACGCCATCCTCAGACGTCATCCGCAGTGCCGCATGTCAGCTGAAAAGGAACTGAACTTCTTTACCGCCAGATGGAACGAGTGGAATCTACCGGAATACGGCCGACGTTGTTTCCCGGACGATGGCCGCGGTGATCTCCGAGTCTTCGGGGAATCATCGACGACGTATTTCAGCACGCCCGAAGCGGCGGTGCGAATTCGCGAATTTCTCGGAGCTGGCGTGCGCATACTGATTCTTCTTCGAAATCCGGTTGATCGAGCGATTTCTGCCTATTGGCATATGGTCAAACGATCAGCAGAACATCGTTCTGTGGAAGACGTGTTTGCAAATCTGTCGTCTGAAATCAGTGATGCGATTGCTGGAGAATCATTGGACCTGACACGGGCGAAGCAGGCTGGTGAGATTGACTGTCGAGAATCCGCGGCCTGCACGGGTGACGAGTTCTGGAACTTTCGATATGTTCGCAACAGCTGTTACCTTGAGGACCTGCAACGTTTTCAGGCCATCTTTGGTCGTGAACAGGTGTACGTCGTTCTGTTAGAAGATCTGACGTCCCGTTACGACGCCACGTTGCGGCGGGTTGCTGAGTTCCTGCAGATTGACGCGGACGGCTTTGGTGACTTTCCCGTGACAAATGTCACGACGATTCCGAAGCACAGCTGGGGCATGCAACTCGCCAACACCGTGGCTCGCAGACTGCCTGGCGGTCCGTTGCGGAGTCTTAGAAATATGCTCCTGTCGGCAACAACGTGTTCTCCGTCTGCAATTCCACTCGACATGCGACGGCGAATGTCCGCGTTGTTCCATGACCACAACGAACAGCTGGCTGGTCATCTTCGTCGTGATCTTTCCATTTGGAACGTTTGATAATCAATTGTTGAAATTTCTTCCTCAATCCATCAAACAACGGTTGGGCGTCTTGCGTGAACGATTTTCGCGTCCTGACGCATACGTTGTTTCGTATCCAAAATCCGGCCGTACGTGGCTGCAGATGATGCTGGCACGTATCTATCAGCGTCAGGTTGATTTGCCGCTTGATGAGCTATTGCAGCAGTCGCATCGATGCCTTGTGAGGTCTGTTGATGGGGCGTCCGTGCCTTTCGCTCGTTTCAGTCACGGATACCGATACAAGTATTTCTGCCAGTCAGAAGCCTTTCCGTCGTGGTTCTACCAGGGATCAAAAATTGTGCTGCTTATGCGCGATCCCCGAGACACTTTGGTTTCGTATTACTACTGGCAAAAATATAACTTCTGTTCCTTTGATGGCACGCTGCACGACTTCATCCACACTTGTGGTGATGACAGGCATCCGGAAGACCACCAGGCACGATGCGGCATCAAGCCGATCCTGAAGTATTACAACACGTGGCTGGCTCATGAGCCCGAATTCGACGACCTGCTGATTCTGCACTATGAAGATCTGCGAATGGATCCTGTGAAGCACCTGCGGAGACTGCTTGATTTCACCGGCCATAATGTTTCCGACGAATTGATTGCAGATGCCATTGAATTTGCATCCTTTGACAACATGCGAAAAATGGAAGTGGATCGCCAACTGACCTGGAGCGCCCTTCCCGGAGGAAACGACGTCAGGGGATTCAAGACTCGCCGTGCGAAGGTGAAAGGTTTTCGAGATGAGCTTAACGCTGACGATCTGGCGATGATCAATGAGACGATCGATGAGGAATTGAACAGTCGTTTTTCACGCTATTGTTCTGAGCCGATGGTTGCTGATACTGTTTCTCGAAAGGCTGGCTGAATGTCCATCGTGACCAACAGCAGACAGTCGCGACCGCAGATGCACAAAATGGCGTTACCCAATTTTTTTCACGCGGGCTTTCCAAAGTCGGCAACAACATGGTTTCATCGTTGTCTGCGGGAACATCCGGAAGTGTTTGTTCCGGATGCGGATGCATTGCACTATTTCACTGTCCACTTTGATCAGGGCGAACAGTGGTATGCCCGGCATTACAGGAACTATGCGGGTGAACGAATTGTCGGTGATACGACGCCTTCGTACGCCGGATTCGACTGGAGCCGTCGTCGTCTGGCCGAATTCAATCCTGACGCAAGGATACTGATCACGCTCCGTAATCCGATTGATCGGGCGTTTTCGCATTACTTTCATATGAAACAGAAGCGCGGCTATCCCACGCGGTTTGAAGAAGCTCTGGAAAACAAAGCGGACCTTTTTCAGTGGCTCATCGCGCTCGGGTTTTATGGTCATCACCTGAGTGACCTTTTCCGATACTTCGCCCGCGAACAGGTTTGTGTCATTTCTTACGACCTGCTTGTCTCTGACCCTCGCACGTTCTGCGGGCAGGTGTTTGACTTCCTGGAAATAGATTCTTCGTTTTTGCCGTCCTGCGTCAACCGGAAGGTGAATTCAGCGACAAGATTTCAAAGACCGCTCGGACAAATACTGCGACAGTTTTTCTGTGTTGCCAATCCGACGAGCGAATACGAAGTCGGACTTGCCCCGAAAACGCTAACGCGGCTTAAAGAAATCTACCGTCCGGACATTGAGCGTCTTCAGGAACTTCTGAATCAAGACTTCAGTCACTGGCTGGATGGCGACTCATGCTGATTCGCTTCGTAAAGAATTTCCTGTCTGGTTCCGGTCACAGATCTGGCACACCGTTGTGTCTGATGTTTCACCGAATTGGCGAACTTGACGATCAACTCGCACCCCTACATCCGCTGGACGCAGTGACGGAAGAGACATTTCGTTCTGTCATTCGGGAGGTTGCTGAGAACTGGTGTCCGCTGAGTATCTCGGATCTGACGGAACGGCTTCGCAGCGGAAGAACGATACCAAAACGCGCCGTGGTGATTACTTTTGACGACGGTTTCGCTGACAATCTCACGGTCGCGCTTCCGATCCTTGAGGATTTCTGCGTTCCGGCAACAGTCTATGTTACAACCGGGTTCATCGACCGGTCGATCGATCCCTTTCAGTACGACTTGGCAAGTCTCGTGTGTGCCTCCACCGAAATCGAATTCGGCTGGGCCGGGCAACGTCGGCGCTGGCATCTGAATAGTGCTGTCGCGCGAACTGAATGCTATACAGAGATCTATCGCCACCTGAAGTCGTCCACTGCCACTGTGCGGACGGCGGCGATGTCAGGACTTATGAATGGCGTTCGCAATCTCCCCGATCACAGGGTGCGGTATCTTACCTGGGAACAGCTGCAGGAACTGGCGGCGTCTCCACTGATCACGATCGGTGGGCATACACATTCTCATCTGGTGCTGGATGCAGTCAATCGAGACGAAATGGCAGCTGATATTGAGCGTGGCCGCCAACTGCTGCAGAGTCGATTGCGGGTTGCCGTCCGGCATTTTTCCTATCCTTATGGTCACCACGATCGAACTGTCCGAAGAACCGTTAGCAACCTCGGATTTCAATGTGCAATGGAGACTGACAGAAATCGAAACCGGCAACCATCTGATCTGTTCCAGATCCCACGGGTCAGTGTGACAAACGAGACTGCGTTCACTATTCTCGGGCCAACCGAAGAGGCATGTGTCGGAGCCCTGCGACCGACTTCATCAATCAAATGGGAGAGCACAGATGCGACGGATCGCTGACAGGAGAATGATTGTATTGCTGGTACTACTGACCATCGGTTTTGCTGGTGGGTTTTCATTAAGCGAGCGACATCAACCGGTGGCCACGGAAGTTCTCGTCTTGACGACGAACGGCACGGCCTATGAACGTGGGTTCCAGCATGGAATTGCGTATCGGTTACAGATTAGAGAAGTATGCGTGTCACTTGGGGAAAAGCTCCAGCAGGCGGCACGCAACAAGTGATGAACGAAAGATCGTTAAGAACTGTCGAAAGGCTTGAGTTCGGAGAGGAACTCGTCGACGAGATGCGGGGAATTGGTGATGGTGCGGGTTTGGACCATGGCACTATTACCGCCTCAAATCGGCTGTGGAATCTCACGGCTGTACATCGGCAATTCTTCCAGACTCATCAGATGGGCCATTGCTCGTAAACACGACAGATCTGGTCGGCGACCGGATCGTTTCTTCCCGCAATCGCTATCGTCTGATTCATACTGCCTATCCGGTGCGCGGTTACGCCACAATACATTGTGGTGGCGTTGGTTCAATCGCTGCGGGGCGAGGAATCAATGAACAAGG